>DATCLS010000102.1:0-173782 GCA_036563805.1 Acidimicrobiales bacterium
CCGCCGCCCGCGCCGCCCGGCGCCCCGGGCGCACCGACCCCCCCGTACGCGGCCCCGCCGTCGGGCCCGCCCACCAGCCCTCCCACCTACACGCCGTCGGGCCAGTACCCGGCGGGCGGCACACCGTCTGGTGGCTACGCCACGCCGTCCGGCAGCTATCCGCCCGGCGGCGGGCCGACGGGCGGTTTCGGCACGGGCGCGCCGCCGTCGGGCGGCTATCCGGCCTCGTCGGGCACCAACCGCACGCCGCTGTTCCTGGCGCTCGGCGGGCTCGCCGTGGTCGCCCTCGTCGGCATCCTGATCGTGGCCCTCTCCGGCGGGGGCGACGACGACGAGACGACCACCAGCTCGTCCACGACCGAGCCGACCACGTCGACGACCGAGGAGACGTCGACCACCGACTTCACGAGCACGACGAGCGGCGGCGGCACGACCAACACCACGGTCCCGGCCGACGAGGCCCGGGAGCTCGGCAACCTGGCGGTGTCGTGCTCCGAGGGCGACATGGTGGCCTGCGACGACCTCTGGCTCGGCACACCGGTGGGCAGCGAGCTCGAGCGGTTCGGCGCCACCTGCGGCGACCGCAGCGACGTCCCGATGGCCAACCAGTGCGAGAGCACGTACGGGGCCGACGGCTCCGGCTACACGGGCACGACGTACACCACGACGCCGCAGCACAACAGCGACATCTCGGCGTGCATCGACGGGAACATGGCGGCCTGCGACCGGCTCTACCCCAGCACGCCGTTCGACAGCCTGCCCGACACGCTGGCCAACGCCTGCGGCGGCTACGTGCCGAACGGCACCCACAGCGGCGACTGCGCCGAGACCTACGGCTGACGGCCCTCTCCCGCTGGTGGGGGTGAGCCCTCGGGCCGGCCCCCACCAGCGGACGCCTCACCAGCGGGACCGGGGCGGATCCCGCGGCGCTCAGACCGCGGCCTCGAGCCCGGCGGCCAGGCCCTGGACGGTCTCGATGTACTCGTTCACGAGGTCGAACATGACCTCGCGGACCGGGCGGACCGCGTTCATGCTCCCCACGATCTGCCCGACCGGCACGAAGGCCAGGTCCTTGCGGTGGGCCCGGGCGATACGGGCGTTGGCCTCGGCCGTCAGGATGTTCTGGAGCGGCATGCCGAGCGGGCCGGGGCCCTCGGGGTCGTCCCATGCGTCGGTCCACGCCGAGCGGAGCTGGCGGGCCGGCTTGCCCGTATAGCACCGCGACCGGACCGTGTCGCTCGAGGTCGCCTCCAGATAGCGCTCGATGTGCTCGGGCGCTGAGTTGCTCTCAGCGGTGGCCAGCCAGATCGAGCCCATCCACACGCCCTGGGCGCCGAGCGCCATGGCGGCCGCGATCTGCCGGCCCCGGCCGATGCCGCCGGCCGCCAGCACCGGCACCTTGTCGCCCACGGCCTCGACCACCTCGGGGACGAGCACCATGGTGGTCACCTCGCCCGTGTGCCCGCCGGCCTCGTGGCCCTGGGCCACCACGATGTCGACGCCGTTGTTGACGTGGCGCTCGGCGTGTTGGGCCCGCCCGGCCAGCGCCGCCACCTTGATGCCCTGCTCGTGGGCGCGGTCGACGACGTCGCGGGGAGGTGAGCCGAGCGCGTTGGCGATGAGAGCGATGGGGTGGCCGAGCGCGATGTCGACGTGGCTGCGGGCGACGCCCTCGGCCCACCCGAGCACGCCCCGGGCCCGCTCGCCCTCGGGCAGCGGTGGGACGTCGAATCGTTCCATCAGCTCGTCGACGAAGCGGCGGTGCCGCTCGGGGATCATGTTCTGGATCTGGGCCAGCAGCTCCTCGGGGTCGCTGCCGGCGACGTCCGCCGCCGCCTTGGCCGGCATGACCGTGTCGACCCCGTAGGGCTTGCCGTCGACGTGCTCGTCGATCCAGTTCAGCTCGATCTCGAGCTGCTCCGGGCCGAAGCCGACCGCACCGAGCACGCCGAGGCCACCGGCGCGGCTCACCGCGGCCACCACGTCGCGACAGTGGCTGAAGGCGAAGATCGGGTACTCGATGCCGAGCTCGTCGCAGATCGCCGTGCGCATGTGCTGCCCCCCTCTAAGGCTTGACGCGTCGTACTGTAACCTGCTTCTACTTTCGCCGGGACGACCGAGGGGGGACGGACATGGCCGACGAGGAGATGGCCGCTGAGGAGCGCGGGCTGCTGGCCGGCGTCCGGGTCGTCGACTCGACGGACGAGCGGGGCGAGCTGTGCGGCCGGCTCCTGGCCGACCTCGGGGCCGACGTCGTCAAGGCCGAGCCGCCCGGCGGGGTGGCGGCGCGGGCGCTGCCGCCCCGGGCCCCGGACGGGACCAGCCTGCGCTTCGCCGTCCGCAACACGAACAAGCGCAGCGTGACGGTGGGCCCCGGCGGGGTCGATCTCGACCGCCTCCTGGCCGGCGCCGACGTGTGGCTGACCAACGAACCGCCGGAGCGGGACCTGACCGCCCGCCACCCCCACCTCGTCGTCACCGCGGTCACCGACTTCGGCCTCACCGGCCCCTACCGCGACCGGGTCGCCACGGACGACGTGCTGGTGGCCATGGGCGGCCTGCTGTTCCGCTCGGGCACGCCGGACCGCCCGCCGCTGCTGCCGCCGGGGGCGCTGGGCCGCGACGCCGGCTCGGTGATGGCCGCCTTCGCCACGCTGGCCGCCCTGTGGCAGCGCCGGGCGACCGGCCGGGGCCAGCACCTCGACGTGTCCAACCTGGAGTCCGTCGCCCAGATCAGCGACTGGTCGCTGCCCAACTGGGCGGCCGCCGCCGAGGCCGGGCGCCCGTACGTGCAGAACCGGGCCGGCTCCGGCCTCGTCTACCCCCTGTACCCGTGCGCCGACGGCCACGTCCGCCTCGTCGTGCTCAGCCCCCGCCAGTGGCGGGCGCTCCGGGCCTGGCTGGGCGAGCCCGAGGTCGTCCGGGACGACAGCTTCGACCAGTTGTTCGCCCGCATGGCCATCCAGGAGGACATCCTCGACCCGCTCTACATCGAGCTGTTCTCCCGCTACCCGGCCGCCGAGCTGGCGGCCGAGGCCCAACGCCGCGGGATCGTCATGACACCGGTGACCAAGCCGGCCGACGTCCTCACCACGCCCCACTTCGCCGAGCGGGGCACGTTCGTCACCGCCGAGGCGGCCCGGGGCGTGACCGGCGCGGTGGCCAGCGGCTACTTCGAGGTCGACGGTGAGCGGGCCGGGTACCGCCACCGGGCGCCCGACCCCGGCGAGCACACGGCCGCGGTCGCCGCCGCCCCCTGGCCGGCCCGCGACCCGGTGGCGGGGGCGTCGGGGGCGACCGGCGCCGGCGAGGCACCCATGCCGTCCCGGCCGTTCGCCGGGCTCAAGGTCCTCGACTTCGGCCACGGCGGCGTGGGCGTCGAGGCCGGCCGGCTCCTGGCCGACTACGGCGCCGACGTCGTCAAGGTCGAGAGCTCGACCTACCCCGACTTCATCCGCAAGGTCATGGGCTCGGACACGAGCCCCTCGTTCGCCTCGTCCAACCGGGGAAAGCGCAGCTTCGGCGTCAACGTCAAGGACGAGCGGGGGCGGGAGCTGGTCCTCCGCCTGGTCGCCTGGGCCGACGTGGTCATCGAGAACAACTCGACCGGCACGATGGCCGACCTCGGCCTCGACTACGAGCGGCTGGCCGAGGTCAATCCCGGCGTCGTCATGGTGAGCAGCCAGCTCATGGGCGCGCGGGGCCCGTGGAAGGACTGGATCGGCTACGGCCCCAGCACGCGGCCGGCCGGCGGCATGACCTACCTGTGGAACTTCCCCGACGGCGGGCCACCGCCCGGCGCCGCCGTCATCCATCCCGACCACTTGGTGGGCCGGCTGGTGGCGGTCGGGGCGCTGGCCGGGCTCCTCGCCCGCGACCGGCGGGGCGGCCGGGGCGCCCACGTCGAGGTGGCCCAAGTGGAGACCGTGGTCGGGCTGCTGGCCGACCTGTTCCTGAAGGAGTCGCTCGAGCCCGGCTCGGTCGGGCCCGAGGGCAACGCCCGGCCCTGGGCCGCCCCCTGGGGCGTCTACCCGTGCGCCGGCCGCCCCGGCGACCCGGACGACCTGGCCGGCGACCGGTGGTGCGTCGTGACGGTCCGCCACGACGACGACTGGCGGGCGCTGCGGCGCGCGCTGGGCGACCCCGAGTGGGCCCGGCGCCCCGAGCTCGACACCGCCACCGGCCGGATCGCGGCGCGGGCCGAGCTGGACGAGCGCCTGGCGGCCTGGACCCGGGAGCGCACCGACCTGGAGGTCACCGAGGTGCTGCAGGCCGTCGGCGTGCCCGCCGGCTACATGGCCTACCCGGAGGACATGACCACCGACCCCCACTACCGGGCCCGCGGTTTCCCGCTGGATGTCGACCAGCCGGGCGTCGGGCCCCTGGTGCTCGAGGGGCCGGCGTTCGCCGCCTCCGGCATGCCCGCGCCCGAGGGTCGACCGTCGCCCCGCCTCGGCGAGCACACCCGCGAGATCTGCCGCGACGTCCTCGGCCTCGACGACGCCACCGTCGACGCCCTGGTGGCGGCCGGGACGCTCGAGGAACCGGCCCGAGAGGAGACCCAGCTGTGAGCGCCCCCGACTCCGCCCGCGCCGCCGACGCCGGCTCGTCCGCGCCCGGGCCCCCGGCCCCGTCCGACCGGCCCGCCTCCGGCGGCGCCCCGCACGCGCTCGTCGAGCGCGACGGCCACGTCCTGATCGTCACGATGAACCGGCCCGAGGCCCGCAACGCCCTGTCGCCCGAGATGCTCCGCATCATGGGCGAGGCCTGGGACGAGGTGAACGCCAACCCCGACATCCGGGTGGCGATCCTCACCGGGGCCGGCGGGGCGTTCTGCGCCGGCGCCGACCTCAAGGCCATGACCCGGAGCCACCCCGGCGACAGTTTCGCGGCGGAGCGCGAGGGCGGCGGGTCGGGCTTCGACGCCGCGGTCATGAAACCGCTCCTCAAGGGCTTCCTGCTGGACAAGCCGCTGATCGCCGCGGTCGAGGGTCCGGCCGTCGCCGGCGGTACCGAGATCCTCCAGGGCACCGACATCCGGGTGGCGGGCGAGAGCGCCCGGTTCGGCGTGTCCGAGGTCCGCTGGGGCCTGTTCCCCCTGGGCGGCTCGGCCGTCCGCCTCCGCCGCCAGGTGCCCTACACGGTGGCGGCCGAGATCCTGCTCACCGGGCGCCACCTCACGGCCGCCGAGGCCAAGGAGATCGGGCTCGTCGGCCACGTCGTCCCCGACGGCACGGCGCTGGACAAGGCCCGCGAGCTGGCCGACATGGTGGCGGCGAACGGCCCGCTCGCCGTCCAAGCCGTGCTGCGCACCCTGCGGGAGACCGAGTGCCTGCCCGAGGCCGAGGCGTTCCGCATCGACGCCCGCCTCGGCACCGAGGTGTTCATGAGCGAGGACGCCAAGGAGGGCCCCCGGGCGTTCCTGGAGAAGCGGGCACCGGACTTCAAGGGCCGCTGACCAGGCGCGCCCATATCGACGCGACGCCGGGCGTTTCCGTGCGATATTGACTTCGGCGTTCGCTTGTGCCGAAATGGTGACGCCGCTCACCACCTACAGCGGCGCCGGGTCCATCCCTTTGCGGCAAGGGTCCCCCCGGCTCCAGGCGCCCGAGGCTCTGATCCCGGCCTCGGGGTGGGGCCCCGCATCCGCTCGGGTCCGCCCGACGCGGGTGCGGGGCCCCTCGTCGCCCCCGACGAGCCCCGGCGCCGGTCCGTGATGGTCCGACGGTCCCGGCGGTCCCCATGAGCCCCGCCGGCCGCGAGCCGGCGACCCGCGGCGCCCGGCCGGGCTACGCGCCCGGCGCCTGCACGTACTGCGCCGTCGAGCCGGCCAGCGGCATCGGGTCCATGCCCAGCTTGCGGTGGTCCCACGACCGGATGCGTTGGGGCTCGACCCGCACCACCACCCGCTTGTTCATCATCGCCTCGACGAACGGCCGCATCTCCTCGCTGTAGGGCCCCTGGTAGCGCTCGAACACGCTGACGGCCGCCGCCCAGTACTCCTCGTCGGACGGGTCGTCGATGATCGTCGCCGTGCCGTCGATGCAGACGCCGCGCAGCTGGTCGTAGGTGAGCCCGTCCTCGACCGACACGGTGATGCGGGGGTCGCGGCGCAGGTTCACCGCCTTCTGCGACTTCGCCTTGGTCTCGAAGTAGATCCGGCCGTCGATCAGGCCGTACCACATGGCGACGAGGTGCGGCCGGCCGTCGGGCCCGATCGTCCCCATCGTCGCCGTGCGGCTCCGTTCGAGGAACGCCATGACCTCGTCGTCGGTCATCGTGACCTGCTGGCGCTGGTTCGTCCCCACGGACCCTCCTCGGCTCGTCCCGGATACTAGAACGAGTGTCTAGTTGCACTTGTCGGCGAAACAGGAGCCATGTTCTACTTGCGGCGTGGCTGAGGGACGCACGCACGAGACGACGCTCGAGTTCCCCTATTCCCGCACGCTAGGGCCCGTGACCGGGGCCTTCATGGACGGGTTGCGGGACGGGCGTCTGCTGGGCAGCCGCACGCGCTCCGGTCGCGTGCTCGTCCCACCGCTGGAGCACGACCCGGACACCGGGGAGGCCGTCGAGTCCGAGCTCGTGCCGGTCGGGCCGGCGGGGACGGTCCGCAGCTGGACGTGGGTGGCGGAGCCCACCGCCCGCCAGCCGCTCGACCGGCCGTTCGCGTTCGCCCTCATCGCCCCGGACGGCGCCGACACGGCGCTCGTCCACGTGGTCGACGTGGACGGGCCCGACGCCATGGCCACCGGCATGCGGGTGACGCCCCGGTGGAAGGACGAGCGCCAGGGCCGCATCGACGACATCGAGGCCTGGGTCCCGACCGAGGAGGGGGCATGACCGACACGAAGGGCGCCGCCCCGGGGGGCGCGGGCGCCGAGAGCCAGGGCGCCAACCGGAAGGGCGCCAAGGACCAGCTGGTGATGGAGGACTTCGTCTCCATCAGCTACCGGGAGCCGCTCACGCCCAACCTGGAGCGCTTCGCCGACGGCCTCCTGGCCGGCAAGCTGATCGGCCAGAAGTGCCCGGCCTGCGGCCGGGTCTACGTGCCGGGCAAGGGCTACTGCCCGCTCGACGTGGTCGAGATGGGGCCGGACGACGAGATCGAGGTCAGCGACACCGGCACCGTCACCGGGTTCACGATCATCACGCCCATCCGCTACTACGGCCAGAAGGAGACCGAGCCGTTCGTCCACGCCTCGGTCCTGCTGGACGGCGCCGACAACGCCCTCGGCGGCCAGGACATCACCGGCATCCCGCACGAGGAGATCCGGGCCGGCCTGCGGGTCCGGGCCGTGTGGCAGCCGCCGGCCGAGCGGTCGGTCGAGGGGCTGAGCAACCGGGGCTGGGGCGGCGTGGCCGGCGTCATCTCGTCGTTCGAGCCGACGGGCGAGCCGGACGCCGACCCGGAGCAGTTCCAGGAGCACATCTTCTGACATGAGCGCCACCGACACCCGCATCGCCGTCGTCGCCGCCGCCCAGCAGCCGTCCGAGCGCCGCTCGAGGCGCTCCGAGGTCCAGCTCCTCGTCCCCACCATCAACGCGGTGATCGAGCAGGCCGGCATCGAGCGCCGCGACATCGGCTTCACCTGCGCCGGCAGCTGCGACTACCTGACCGGCGGGCCGTTCGCCTTCGTCACCAACCTCGAGGCGGCCGGCGCCTGGCCTCCGATCGCCGAGTCGCACGTCGAGATGGACGGGGCCTGGGCGCTGTACGAGGCCTGGGTCCACCTGCTGACCGGTGAGGCCGACATCGCCCTCGTGTTCGGCTCGGGCAAGTCGTCGCCGTCGGTCCCCGCCCAGGTGTGGGGCCAGCAGCTCGACCCCTACTACCTGGCCCCGCTCGGCCTCGACCCCGTGTCGCTGGCCGCGCTCCAGGCCCGGGCGCTGCTCGACAGCGGCAAGGCCACCGAGCGCGACTTCGCCGAGGTGGTCGCCCGCAGCCGGCGGGCGGCGCAGTCCAACCCCAACGCCCAGGTGGCCGGCGAGCTCGACCCCGAGGCGCTGCTGGCCGAGCCGTACGTCGCTCCCCCGCTGCGCCGCCACGACCTGCCGCCCATCTCCGACGGCGCGGCGGCCGTGCTCCTCGCCCGGGGCGACCGGGCCCGGGAGCTGTGCGAGCGCCCGGCGTGGATCACCGGCATCGACCACCGGCTCGAGCCCCACCAGCCGGGCATGCGCGACCTGACGGCGTCGCCGTCGACCGCCCTGGCTGCCCGCAAGGCCGGCTACGACGGCGGGCCGCTGAGCGTCGCCGAGCTGTCCGCGGTGTTCAGCCCCCAGGAGCTGATCCTGCGGGAGGCGCTCGGCCTGCCCCAGGACACCGACGTCAACCCGTCGGGCGGGGCGCTGGCCGCCAACCCGATCATGGCCGAGGGCCTGATCCGCATCGTCGAGGTCGCCAGCCGGATCATGGCCGGTGCCGCCGACCGGGGCCTGGCCCACGCCACCAACGGCCAGGCCCTCCAACACAACCTGGTCTGTCTGCTCGAGGGGGACTGACGGATGGCTGAGCGCTGTGCGGTCATCGGCTGCGGCCAGACCCACCACAAGAAGCGGCGCGACGACGTGTCGATCCCGGGGCTGGTGCGCGAGGCCGCCGAGCGGGCCCTCGAGGACGCCGGCTGCGACTGGGCCGACATCGACGCCGTCGTCATCGGCAAGGCGCCCGACGCGTTCGAGGGCATCGTCCAACCCGAGCTGTTCCTGGGCGACGCCCTGGGGGCGGCGGGCAAGCCCATGCTGCGCGTCCACACGGCGGGCAGCGTCGGCGGCTCGACGTTCATCGTCGCCTCCCACCTGATCGAGGCGCGCATCCACCGGCGGGTGCTGGCCGTGGCCTGGGAGAAGCAGTCGGAGGGCAACGCCCAATGGGGCCTGGCGGGCGGCCGCAGCGGCGGCATCGGGGCCGGCGGCGCCTTCGCCCCGTGGATCCGGGCCTACATCCAGCGCTCCGGCGCCCCCGAGTACATCGGGTGGATGGTGGCGGTGAAGGACCGCCTCAACGCCCTCAAGAACCCCTACGCGCACCTCAAGATCCCCGACATCTCGATCGAGAAGGTCAAGGACTCGATGATGCTGTGGGACCCGCTGCGGTTCCTCGAGTCCTGCCCGTCCTCCGACGGGGCGGCGGCGGTCGTCGTGGCCGACGAGGCCGGCGGGCGGGCCGCGCCCAACCCGCCGGCGTGGGTGGTGGCCACCGCCGTCCGCAGCGAGCTGGGGCAGTTCCCCGGGCGCGACCCGGTCCGCCCCCTGGCCGGCGTCGAGTGCGCCCGCGAGGTGTACCGCAAGGCCGGCATCTCGGTCCCCCGCCAGGAGATCGACGTGGCCGAGCTGTACGTGCCGTTCAGCTGGTACGAGCCGATGTGGCTGGAGGGCCACGAGATCGCCGGCCCCGGCGAGGGCTGGAAGATGGTCGACGACGGCTCCACCGAGATCGGCGGCTCGTTCCCGGTCAACCCGTCGGGCGGCGTGCTGTCGTCCAACCCGATCGGGGCATCGGGCATGCTGCGGTTCATCGAGGCGGCGCTCCAGGTCCGGGGCCTGGCCGGCGAGCACCAGGTCGACGGCGCCCGTACGGCGCTGGCCCAGGCCTACGGCGGGGCGGCCCAGTACTTCGCCATGGGCGTCCTGCGGGCAACGCCACCCGAGTGACGCCGCCGGAATGACGCACGCGGGTGACCCGCCGGGTGACGCCCCGGTGTGACGTCCGTCGGATTGACCGCCGTCAGGCCCACCTGCAATTCTCTAATCATTAAAGGATTAGGGAGTCTGGGGATCAGGAGGACGGGGGGACGATGGCGCCGCGCCAGTACCGGCTGATCTCGGCCGACGGGCACCTGAACGAGCCCGGCGACCTGTGGACGTCGCGGGTCCCCGCCCGGTTCCGTGACCGGGTCCCCCGCATCGAGCGGCTCGAGCGGGGCGACGCCTGGGTCATGGAGGAGGCCCCCGCGCCCCGCCCGTTCGGCTGGGGCGCCGCCGCCGGCCGGCCGCCGGACCAGGTCGACGAGTGGATCCGGTTCGAGGACGTCAATCCCGGCAGCTACGACCCGGTCGCCCGCCTCCGGGAGATGGACCTGGACGGTGTGGACGCCGAGGTCCTGTTCCCCTCGGGCGTCATCGGCTACGTCAGCGGGACCAAGGACCCCGAGCTCCACCTGGCCATGGTCCGGGCCTACAACGAGTTCCTGTCGGAGTTCTGCGCCACGGACCCCGCCCGGCTGGGCGGCGCCGCCGTCATCCCCCACTGCGGGATCGACGAGGCGCTGGCCGAGATCGAGCGGCTCGAGGGCATGCCCGGCATCGTCTCCTACCAGCTCAAATGCTACCCGCACGGGGACACGACGCTGAAGACCGAGGACGACCCCGTGTGGCGGGCGATCGAGGAGACGGGCAAGCCGATGACGATCCACATCGCCCTCAGCAACGCCATGCCCCGGCCGCTGCCGGCCCAGCGACTGCCCGGCACCGGGCACTTCTACGACGCGCCCCGGCGCATGCTCGAGTTCATCTTCGGCGGCGTGCTCGACCGCTTCCCCAAACTACGTATCGTGCTGGCGGAGGTGGACTGCGGGTGGATGCCCTACTTCGAGGAGCAGGCCGACGACAACTTCCTTCGCCATGCCCGCTCGTCGCTCAAGGACCACAAGCTGACCCGGCTGCCGAGCGAGTACATGAAGGAGTTCTTCCCGGCGGCGTTCATCACCGACCACTACGCCATCGCCAACCGGCACCGGGTCGGCGTGCACCGCATGCTCTGGTCGAACGACTACCCGCACATCACGTCCGACTGGCCGTACTCGTGGAAGACGATCAACGCCACGTTCGCCGGTGTCCCGGCCGAGGAGCGGCACGCCCTGCTCGCCGGCAACGCCCAACGGATCTTCGGCTTCGGGCGCTGAGCCGCCCGAACCGGCGATAGAAGGTCGTCGTGCTCCGCGTGGTGGTGGGCCGACTGACGGCCGCCGTCCCTCTCATCCTGCTGATCACCGTCGGCACGTTCTGCCTCGGCCTGCTCATGCCGGGTGACCAGGCGTACGCCATCGCCGGGGAGAACGCCACCCCCGAGCAGGTCGCGCAGATCCGGCGAGATCTGAACCTCGACGACCCCGCCCCCGTCCGCTACCTGTCGTGGCTGGGCGACGCCCTGACCGGCGACCTCGGCGAGTCCGCCGCCACCCGGCGGCCGGTGTGGGACGAGATGGTGCGGCGGTGGCCGGTGACGGCGTCGCTGGCCGTCAGCGCCCTGGTGCTGTCGTTCGTCATCGGCGTGCCGATCGGCGTCCTGCAGGGGACCCGGCCCGGGTCGCGGCTCGACAAGCTGCTGCTGGGCGGCGTGTCGCTGGGGCTGGCCACGCCCGGGTTCTGGCTGGCCACCATGCTCATCTTCCTGCTGGCGGTGCAGGTCAACTGGCTGCCGGCCATGGGCTACGTGCCCATCGAGGAGGACCCGATCGAGTGGGCCCGCCACATGGTCATGCCCGCCTTCACGCTGGCGGTCGTCGGGGCGGCAGAGATCGCACGCCAGCTGCGGACCGGGCTGATCGGCGTCATGGACGCCGACTACATCCGGGCCGCCGGCGCCCGGGGCCTGAGCCCTCGGCAGATCCAGAAGCACGCCCTGCGCAACGCCTCGCTCCCGGCGCTCACCATCGTCGGCCTGCGGGTCGGGCACCTTCTGGCCGGCTCGGTGATCATCGAGCAGATCTTCCAGTTTCCCGGCCTGGGGTCCTACACGCTGACCGCGGTCCGCGACCAGGACTTCGTCGTCGTGCAGGGCGTGGTGCTCGCCATCGCCGTGATCGTCATCTCCGTGAACCTGGTGGTCGACCTCCTCTACTACTGGCTCAACCCCAAGGTGCGGCTGGCATGAGCGGGCCCGACGCCGACGACGGCCGGAGGGCCGAGGAGGGCCGGAGCACCGACGAGCGGCGAGTCCCGGGCGCGCCCCACGCCACGGACGCTCGCCGGGCGGATGCGCCGGACACCGACGCCGACGAGCTGCACGGCTGGCGGCGGACGTGGGCCCGCTTCCGGCGCCAGCGCACGGCGATGACCGGGCTCGTGGTCGTCGTCGCCCTCGGGCTGGCCGGCCTGCTGGCCCCCGTCATCGCCCCCTACGACCAGGGCGAGGCGTCGTCGGACTTCCTCGACGGCATCTCGGCCGACCACTGGCTGGGCACCGACCCCATCGGCAACGACACGCTCAGCCAGATGCTGTTCGGCATCCGCACGTCGCTGTTCGCCAGCCTCCTCGCCGTGGGCCTGGCCGTGGTCGGCGGCGCCCTGATCGGGCTGTACAGCGGCTACTTCGGCGGCCGGGTCGACCGTCTGCTCATGCGGTGCGTCGACGCGTTCATGGCCTTCCCCGGGCTGCTCATGGCCATGGTCGTCGTCGGCGTGCTGGGCACCGGCGTGGTCAACGCCATGATCGGCTTGTCGGTGGCGTTCGTCCCCGCCTTCGCCCGGCTCGTGCGGGGCCAGGTGCTGGCCGTGCGCGAGGAGGCCTTCGTCGAGGCCGCCCAGGTCGTCGGCGCCCGGGCGCCCCGCATCATCCGCCGCCACATCCTGCCCAACATCGCGCCCGCCCTCATCGTCCAGGCGTTCATGGCGCTCGGCTTCGCGCTGCTGGCCGAGGGGGCGCTGGCGTTCATGGGGCTCAGCGTCGAGCCGCCCGAGACCAGCCTGGGCAGCATCCTCCAGCGGGGCTTCACGGTCATCAACTCGACGCCCCGGCTCGTGCTGGTGCCCGGCATCGCCATCACCGTGCTGTCGATCTCGTTCAACGCCGTGGCCGACGGCCTGCGCGACGCGCTCGCCCGCCACGACGTGGCCGAGCTGGTGGCGGGGGCCCGGGCGTGAGCGAGGCCGCGGCGACCGATCCCCTCCTCCGGGTCGAGGGCCTCACCGTGACCCGGCCGCGCGGCGGCAGGACGCTCACGCTGGTCGAGGACGTCTCGTTCGAGCTCGACGCCGGCCGCACGCTGAGCCTGGTGGGCGAGAGCGGGTCGGGCAAGACGCTCACCGCCCTGTCGGTCATCAACCACCTGCCCGCCCCGCTGCGCCTGGCCGCGGGCCGGGTGGCGTTCGGCGGCCGCGACCTGACCGCCCTCTCCCCCGCCGAGCTGCGGACCATCCGGGGCCGCGACATCGGCATCGTGTTCCAGGACCCGCTGGCCAGCTTCGACCCCTCGTTCACGGTCGGCAGCCAGATGGTCGAGACCATCCGGGCCCACACGGACCTGTCCCGGGCCGAGGCCCACGACCGGGCGGTGGCGCTGCTCGACCGGGTCGGCATCCCCCAGGCGGCCCGGCGCATGCGCGACTACGCCCACCAGCTCTCCGGCGGCATGGCTCAGCGGGTCATGATCGCCCTGGCCATCTCGTGCCAGCCCCGGCTGCTGATCGCCGACGAGCCCACCACCGCGCTCGACGTGACCGTGCAGGCCCAGATCCTCACGCTGCTGCGGTCCCTGCAGGAGGAGCACGGCATGGCCCTGCTGCTCGTGTCGCACGACCTGTCGGTGGTGGCCGAGATGGCCGACGACGTGGCCGTGATGTACGCCGGCCAGGTCGTGGAGCGGGGGCCGGTCGTCGACACGTTCACGCGGCCCACCCACCCCTACACCGAGGCGCTCCTCGGCGCCCAGCCGGGCGCCGGCGCCCGCGGCCAGGCGCTGGTCGCCATCCCCGGCACGGTGCCGAGCGCGGGGACGCTGCCGACGGGCTGCCGGTTCCACCCCCGGTGCCCCCACGCCGCGGACGCCTGTCGGTCCGAGGCGCCGGCGCTGGTCGACGGCACCCGGTGCCTGCGCCGCGACGAGCTGACGCTGGCAGGCGTGGGCCAACGGCCGGAGGGGCCCCCGGCGTCCCCGCGGGGCACCGACGGGCCGGACGGGCCGGCCGAGGACGGTGCGGGCGCCGCCGCGCCGGCCGAGGACGGCAACGCCGCGTCCGGGCCGGCCGACGAGCGGCCCGTGCTGGTCGAGGTCGAAGGGCTGAGGAAGACCTACCGGCTGCGGACCGGGCAGCTGACGCCGCCCGGTCGGCGCCCCACGCTGACCGCCGTCGACGGCGTCAGCTTCGTCATCCGGGCCGGCGAGACGCTCGGCCTCGTGGGCGAGAGCGGCGCCGGCAAGTCCACGGTCGGCCGGATGGTCCTCGGCCTCACCGTGCCGACCGCCGGGGTGGTCCGCATCGACGGGACCGAGCTGGCCCGGGCCCGGGGCAAGCGGCGCCGCGACCTGCGGCGCGACGTCCAGGTGGTGTTCCAGAACCCCCACAGCTCGCTCGACCCGATGATGACCGTGGGCGCCACGCTGGCCGAGCCGCTCGAGGTCCACACCGACCTCGGCCGCGACGCGGTGGCCGCCCGGGTGCGCGAGCTGCTCGACCAGGTCGGCCTCGACCCCGCCTACGCCGCCCGCTACCCGGACGCGCTGTCCGGCGGCCAGCGCCAGCGCGTGGCCATCGCCCGGGCGCTGGCGCTGAAGCCCCGCCTCATCGTGTGCGACGAGCCGGTCAGCGCCCTCGACGTGTCGACCCAGGCCCAGGTCGTGAACCTGCTGGCCGACCTCCAGCGCCGGCTCGGCGTCGCGTACCTCTTCGTGGGCCACGACCTCTCGGTCATGTACCAGGTCAGCGACCGGGTGGCGGTGATGTTCCGGGGCCGGATCGTCGAGCTTGGCCCCAGCGAGCAGGTCTACCGCCGACCCCAGCACCCCTACACGCGGGCGCTGCTGGGGGCGGTCCTGTCGATCGACCCCCGTCGGCGCCGGTTGGCTCGGGCCGCGGTCCCGACGTCGACGGGCCCGGCGCCGACGAGCCCGGACGGCCCGGGCTGCCCGTACGTCGACCGCTGCCCCGTGGCGGTCGACCGGTGCCGAACCGACGCCCCGCCCCCGGTGGAGGTCGACGACACGGTGGTCCTGTGCCACCTCGCCCCCGACCCGCCCCAGGCCGCCTCCGCCCCCTCGGGGCCGCCCGCCGCGGCCCGCGTGCCCGCCGACGCCTCCGCCGAGGGACCGGGGTGACGGGCGAGCCGAGCGCTGGGGTCTACGCCGTCAGCATCACGCCGTTCGCCCGCGACGGCGCCCTCGACGAGGACGGCCTGCGGGCCCACCTGCGTCGCCTGGGCGACGCCGGGGTCGGCGTGTACGTGGGCGGCGGCGGCAGCGGCGAGGGCTACACCCTCTCCCCCGCCGAGCACCGCCGGGTCGCCGAGGTGGCGGTCGACGAGCTGCGGGGGCGGGTGCCGGTGCGGGCCATGGGCGTCGAGCCCCGCACCGCCGCCGAGATGGTCGCCTACGTCGAGGCCATGGCCGCCGCCGGCGTCGACGCCGTCCAGATCTACTCCCTCGACGTCGGCCACGGGCACCGCCCGAGCCCGGCCGCGGTCGAGGCCTACCTGACCGAGGTGCTGGAGCGGACCGCGGTCCCGGCCGTCGTATCCACGCACCAGTCCGTGGGCTACAACGTGCCGGTGCCGCTCCTCGCCCGCCTGGCCGAGCGCTTCGACGTCCTCGCCGGCGTCAACTGCAGCCACCAGGACCTGGGGTACCTGGCCGAGCTGATCGACGCGGTGGGCGGGCGGCTCGAGGTGCACGTGGGCGGCCCGTACCAGGCCCTCGCCGCCTACGCGCTCGGGGCCGACGGGTTCCTGTCGTCCGAGGCCAACCTGGCGCCCCGCCTGGCCGCGTCGGTGGCGGTCGCCCGGCGGGCGGGCGACGGCGCCGCGCTGCTCGACGCGGCCGGCCGCCTGGTGCGACTGGCGATGCTGCTGTACGGGCACGGTGGGATCCTGGCCACCAAGGCCGTGCTCGGCCGGTTCGGCCGGCCGGGCGGGTTCCCGCGCAAGCCGCACCTCCCGCTCGCCGACGACGTGGCCGCCGAGCTGGCCGCCGAGGTCGCCGGGCTCGGTGTGCCGGAGATCGAGGGCTGGAACGAGACCGCGTGACGCGAACACACAAAGGGGCAAAGGGATCCACATGGCCAACGCACCACACGTACGCCGGGTGCCGGGCGGGTTGAGCCGGCGCCGGCTGCTCCAGATGGGCGCCCTCGGGCTGGTCGGCGTCGGCGTGCCGTTGCTGGGGGCCTGCGGCGGGGAGAACACCGCCGGCTCCGACCGCGACGACGAGGGCGGGAGCGGCGAGGCCCGCCCCGACCGCAGCGCCATCCTCAAGTGGGGCAGCATGCGGGCCGAGAGCCTCGACCCGATCCGCCAGGTGGCGGGCACCGAGGAGGTCTGGCTCAACGCCATCTTCGACACCCTCCTCACCATCTCGCCGATCGACGGCACGATCGGCCCCCGCCTGGCCGAGGAGTGGGAGGTCGACGGCCAGCGGATCCGGCTGACGCTCCGCGACGGCGTCACGTTCCAGGACAACACGCCGTTCGACGCCGAAGCCGTGAAGTTCAACCTCGACCGGGTGCTCTCGGACCCCGACTCCAACATCCGGTCGCGGATCCCGCAGCTGGCCCGGGTACGGGTGGTCGACGACGGCACGGTCGACCTCGAGCTCAGCGAGCCCACCCCGCTGGCCGTGCTCATGGCCCTCACCAACCGGCCCGGCATGATGGCGTCGCCCACCGCCGTGCGTGAGGCCGGCAGCAGCGCGGCGTTCAGCGAGGCCCCGGTCGGCTGCGGCATGTACCGCGTCGAGGGGGCCTGGCACCCGCGCGAGAGCCTGTCGGTGCGGGCCTGGGACGGCTACTGGGACCCCGACGCCCAGACCCTCGGGGGCATCGACTTCACCGAGGTGGCGATGAGCCAGAAGGTGAACGCCCTGCGGTCGGGATCGATCGACATCGCCTCGTTCGAGGGCTTCGACGTCAGCGCCCTCGAGCAGGAGGACTCGATCCGGCTCACGGTCGGGCCCGCGCCCCGGGGCCGGGGCCTCACGGTCAACTCGACGATCGCCCCGCTCGACGACCTGCGGGTCCGCCAGGCCATCGCCCACGCCATCGACCGCGAGGCCGTGGTCGAGGCCCTGACCTCGGGCTACGGCGAGCCCCGGTACCAGCCGTTCGCCTCCGACTCGCCGGCCTACGACCCGGAGCTCGACGACCTGTACACCTACGACCCCGACCGGGCCCGCGACCTGCTGGCCGAGGCGGGCTACGAGGACGGGCTGTCGTTCCGCTCGATCGTCGGCGGCACCGCCACGTCGTACGTCACGTTCGGCGAGCTGCTCCAAGCCCAGCTGCGCGAGGTCGACATCGACATGGACCTCGAGCTGGTCGACCAGGCGTCGACCATCCCCCAGCTGTTCGAGCAGGACCGGGCCGCGTCGGCGCCGATCGGCGGTGGGGCCACGGCCGCCGAGACCGACCTGTTCATCCGCCAGTACTACCTGCGGGACGGCGCGTTCAACGCCGGCAACACCGAGGTCCGGGGGATCCGCACGCTGCTGCGGCGGGCGGGCGCCTCCCCGGACACCGACGCCGCCCGCGTGCACTACCGGGAGATCAACCGACGGGTGCTCGAGGACCTGCAGCAGATCATCCCCGTCTACGCCGAGGCCGCCATCACCGGCCACCAGGACTACGTGGGCGGCCTGACCCGGGCGGTGCTCGACACCGACATCAACCCCGAGCTGCTGCGGGGGATCTACATCACCGAGGGCCGGGAGCCGGCCCCCGAGGACGACTGAGCGCCCGCAGCGCGCGGGGCCTGGGCCCGGCCCCGGACCGCCGGGGCCGGTCGCCAGCTGGCGACCGGCTCACGGAGGGGCGCGGGCCCGGGCCTAGCCTGCGGGCGATGAAGATCAACCTCGTCGGCATCGCCCTCCAGGCCGAGGACCCGGCCGCCAGCGCCCAATGGTTCGTCGACCACTTCGGGTTCACGAAGAACATCGACATCGGCTGGTACGTGAACACCACGCACGAGGGCCACGACAACCTGAGCCTCGACTTCGTGCAGCGCGACCACGAGTCGGCGCCCGAGGTGCTGCGGGGCAAGCGGGTGGCCGGCACGCTGCTGGGCTTCGTGGTCGACGACGTCGACGCCGAGGAGCGGCGGCTCCGCCAGGCCGGCCTCGAGGTGCTGCTCCCCCTGGTCACCGAGCCGTGGGGCCAGCGCCGCTTCCAGGTCGCCGGCCCCGACGGCGTGGTCGTCGAGGTCCTCCAGATGGTCCCGCCCGACCCCGACTGGCTGGCCGCCCACGGCATCCCCGCCCCCTAGGCCCGGGCGGACGGGGCCAGCGGCAGGCCGTCGGCGGTTGGCGGTCGACGCCCGGCCACCGTCGGCGCGGGAACGCGCGCTCAGGCGCCGAGGACCACCTCGGCCACCTGGCGCAGGTGGGCGAGGTCGGTGGCGCCCACGACCAGGTGGGTGACGCCGGCCTCGGCCCACAGGGCCAGCCGGTCGCGGATCCGCTCGACGGGCCCGACCAGCGAGATATCGTCGACGGCCGCGGTGGGCACGGCGGCGACGGCCTTGTCGCGCTCGCCGGCCAGGAACAGCTCCTGGATCTCGTCGGCCTCCCGCTCGTAGCCCATGCGGGCGAACACCTCCTTGTGGAAGTTCGCCTCCCGGGCGCCCATGCCCCCGATGTAGAAGGCCAGCATCGGCTTCATGGCCTCGAGCGCCCCCTCGACGTCGTCGGTCACGACCACCTGGCAGTTGGCCGCGATCTCGAACGAGGACGGGTCGCGCCGGGCGCCCGGGCGGGCGAAGCCCTCCCGCAGCCAGGCGTTGTACATGTCGGCCACCCGGGGCGAGTAGTAGATCGGCAGCCAGCCGTCGGCGATCTCGGCGGTCAGGGCCACGTTGCGCGGGCCCTCACTGCCGATCCAGATGGGCAGGTCGGCCCGCCGGGGGTGCACGATCGGCCGCAGCGGCCGGCCGAGCCCGACCGCCCCCTCGCCCGCGTACGGCAGCGGGTAGTGGGGCCCCGGGCTGGTGACGGGCGCCTCCCGGGCCAGGACCTGGCGGACGATGTCGACGTACTCGCGGGTCCGGGCCAGCGGCTTGCCGAACGGCCGGCCGTACCAGCCCTCGACGACCTGGGGGCCGGACAGGCCGAGCCCCAGAACCATCCGCCCCTCCGACAGGTGGTCGAGCGTCAGCGCGTGCATGGCCGTCGACGTCGGGGTGCGGGCCGACATCTGGGCGACGGCCGTGCCGAGCCGGATGCGCGAGGTCCGCGACCCCCACCAGGCCAGCGGCCCGAAGGCGTCCGACCCCCACGACTCGGCCGTGAACACGATGTCGTAGCCGAGGCGCTCGGCCTCCAGCACCTTGTCCAGGTGGTCGGTGGGCGGTTGCGCCTTCCAATAGCCGAGTTGCAGACCGAGCTCCATCCGCCCAGAATAGAACCGGTTTCTAGTTCGCGACGGGCCTGCCGGGGGGATCGAGTGCACATCGCCTACACGCCGGAGCAGGAGAAGCTCCGCGACGAGCTCCGGGCGTACTTCGCCGAGCTGATCACGCCGGAGATCCGCGAGGCGCTGACCTCCAACGACGACGCCACGGGCGAGTACGGCGGGGCCGACGGCCCCTACCGCCAGGTCGTCCGGCAGATGGGCAAGGACGGCTGGCTCGGCATCGGCTGGCCCAAGGAGTACGGCGGCCAGGACCGTTCGATGCTCGAACAGCTCATCTTCACCGACGAGGCGATGATCGCCGGGGCGCCGGTGCCGTTCCTCACGCTCAACACGGTCGGCCCCACGCTCATGGAGTACGGCAGCGACGAGCAGCGGGAGTTCTTCCTGCCCCGGATCCTGTCCGGCGAGATCCACTTCTCGATCGGCTACTCCGAGCCCGACGCCGGCACCGACCTCGCCCGCCTGTCCACCCGGGCCGTCCGCGACGGCGACGAGTACGTCATCAACGGCCAGAAGATGTGGACCAGCCTCATCCAGCACGCCGACTACGTGTGGCTGGCCGTGCGGACCGACCCCGACGCCCCCCGGCACAAGGGCCTGTCCATCCTGGTGGTGCCGACGACGGCCGAGGGCTTCAGCTGGACCCCGGTGCGGACCGTCACCGGCCAGACCACCAGCCAGACCTTCTACGAGGACGTGCGGGTGCCGACCTCGGCCCTGGTCGGCGAGGAGAACAAGGGCTGGCGCCTCATCACCGGTCAGCTCAACCGGGAGCGCGTGGCGTTGTGCTCGGCGGCCGGCATCCAGCACGCCTTGGCCCTCACCGTCGAGTGGGCCAAGCAGACGACGACGCCGTCGGGCCGGCGGGTCATCGACCAGGAGTGGGTGCAGGCCAACCTCGGCCGGGTCCACGCCAAGGTCGAGTTCCTCAAGCTCATCAACTGGAAGATCGCCTGGGGCGTCGGCCAGGGCCTCAACCCCGCCGACGCCTCCGCCACCAAGGTGTTCGGCACCGAGTTCGCCATCGAGGCCTACCGCCTGCTGATGGAGTGCCTGGGCGAGGACGCCTACGTCGCCGGCGACTCGCCGGGCGCGGTGCTGCGCGGGCGGCTCGAGCGCATGTACCGCTCGGCGCTGATCCTCACGTTCGGCGGCGGGACCAACGAGATCCAGCGCGACATCATCGCCATGGTCGGCCTGGGAATGCCCCGGGCGCCGCGCTGAGGGGCCAGGGAGGCGACATGGACTTCAGCTTCACCGACGACCAGGAGGCCCTCGCCGCCCTGGCGCGGCAGATCCTCACCGACCGGGTCACCCACGAGTACCTCACCGAGCTCGAGGGGCGGGGCGGCGAGCGCATCGACCCCGAGCTGTACCGAGCGCTGGCCGAGGCCGACCTGCTGGGCGTCGCCCTGCCCGAGGAGGACGGCGGCCTCGGCCGCGGTCTCGTCGACCAGTGCCTGGTGCTCCGGGAGATCGGGCGGACGCTGGCTCCCGTGCCCGTGGGTCCCTCGCTCGTCACCGGCGCCCTGCCCATCGCCCGGTTCGGCACCGGCCACCAGCGGGCCCGGTGGGTGCGGCCGGCGGCCGAGGGCCGCGCCGTCCTCACTGCGGCGCTGGCCGAGCCCTACGGCCGCTCGCCCCAGGACTTGGCGACCACCGCCGAGCGGGCCGACGGCGGCTGGCGGCTGACCGGCGTCAAGACCGGGGTGCCGGCCGGGACGCTGGCCGACGTCGTCCTGGTGCCGGCCCGGGCCGAGGGGCGGCCCGCCCTGTTCCTGGTCGAGCCGGGCGCCGCCGGGGTCACCGTCGAGGCCCAGCGGACCACCAACTTCGACACGGCCGCCCGGATCACGCTCGACGGCGCCGCCGTCGGCCCGGACGCCCTGCTCGGCGGCGACGCCGGCCTCGAGACCGGGGCGGCGGCGCTCGACTGGCTGGCCCAGCACGCCACGGTGGCGCTGTGCGCCCAGCAGCTCGGCGTGGTCGAGCGGTCGGTGGAGATGATCGCCGAGTACACGACCAACCGGGTCCAGTTCGAGCGGCCCATCGCCACGTTCCAGGCCGTCGGCCACCGGGCCGCCGACGCCTACATCGACGCCGAGGCCATCCGCCTCACGCTGTGGCAGGCGGCCTGGAACCTGGAGGCCGGGCGCGCCGCCGGGCTCGAGGTGGCGACCGCCAAGCTGTGGGCGGCCGAGGGCGGCCACCGGGTGGCGCACGCCCTCGTCCACCTGCACGGTGGCATGGGCGTGGCCCGGGAGTACCCGGCCCACCGCTATTTCGTCCACGCCAAGCAGATCGAGCTCATGCTGGGCGGCGCCACCGAGCAGGCGCTGCGCATCGGCGCCGCCCTCGCCTCCTGACGCACGGAGGCGTCGGTGACCTCCGCCGGGCGGGGACGCCCGCTGGGAGGGTGGCTTCGACGGCGTGCTCTCGGTGAGCACGAGGACCCGGTGTGGGGCGGCACCGAGGCCGGGCTCGAGGTCGCCCACCGCACGCTGCTCCCGCTCCTCGTGCGCTGACCGGGGCGGTCCGGGCGACCGCGAGCGGGCCGGCGCGGCCGTGTCCACGTGTCCCGCGCCCCAGAACTGAAATGCGCTTACACTTTCTCGGGATGACGGGCAACGAGCGCTACACGATCGTCACAGCCGACAGCCACGCCGGCGGGAGCCACGCCCAGTACCGCGAGTACCTCGAGGCCCGCTACCTCGACGACTTCGACGCCTGGCGGGCGCAGTACAAGAACCCGTTCAAGGACCTGAAGGACGACCGCCGGACCCGCAACTGGGACAGCGAGCTGCGCTGGCGCGAGCTCGAGCAGGACGGGATCGTGGGCGAGGTCGTCTTCCCCAACACGGTGCCGCCGTTCTTCCCCAGCTTCGTGCTGTTCGCCGGGCCGCCCACGCCCGAGGACTACGAGCACCGCCTGGCCGGCATTCGGGCCCACAACCGCTGGCTGGCCGACTTCGTGGCCGAGGCGCCCGAGCGCCGCGCCGGTATCGGCCAGATCTTCGTCAACGACGTCGACGACGCCATCGCCGATGCCCGGTGGATCGCCGAGCACGGCCTGCGGGGCGGCGTGCTGCTGCCCAACATCGCCCCCGACGTGAAGTGGGTGAAGCCGCTGTACGACCCGGTCTACGACCGGCTGTGGGCGGTGCTCGAGGAGTTGGGCCTGCCGGTCAACGTGCACGGCGGCACCGGCCTGCCCGACTACGGCCGCTACCCGGTCGCCCAGCTGCTCTACATCAACGAGGTGCCGTTCTACGCCCAGCGGCCGCTCGTCCAGCTGATCCTGTCCGGCGTGTTCGAGCGCTTCCCCGGGCTCAAGTTCGTCATGACCGAGACCGGCTGCGCCTGGGTCCCGCCGCTGCTCCAGCGGCTCGACTCGATCATGGCCCGCATCCGCGACACGGGGGCCACCGGCGAGATCCGCTACTCCCGCGACGTCGTGCTGCCCAAGCTCCCCAGCGAGTACTTCGCCCAGAACTGCTGGATCGGCGTCAGCCAGCCGGGGCCTGCCGACGCCGCCGCCCGCGACGTGATCGGGCCCGATCGGTTCATGTGGGGCAGCGACTACCCCCACGACGAGGGCACGTTCCCCTACACCCGCGAGCACCTGCGCCAGATCTTCCACGGCACGCCGCCCGAGGAGATGCGGCGGATCCTGGCCGGCAACGCCGCCGCCCTGTACGGCTTCGACCTCGACCGGCTGGCGCCCTACGCCGAGCAGCACGGGCCTACGGTCGAGGAGCTGGCGCGGCCGCTCGACCACCTGCCCGACGAGCCCAACGAGGCGCTGCTCAAGGGCCTTGCGTCGGCTCCGGCATGACCGAGCTGGCAGACTGCGACGACTATGGCTGAGCTCCCGGTCTCCGGTCCCCCGGCACCGGACACGCTGATCGAATCCCAGCGCAAGCGGCGTGAGCGCATCGTGCGCGCCGCCCTCCGGCTGCTGGAGCGGCGCGAGTACGACAAGATCCAGGTGCGGGAGGTGGCCGAGGCCGCCGACGTGGCGCTCGGCACCGTCTACCGCTACTTCGCCTCCAAGGAACACCTGTTCGCGGCCGTGATGCAGGAGTGGGGGGCCTCGCTCGACAAGCGCCTCCGGCGCGACCCGCTCCAGGGCGACGACGTGGCCGCCCGCCTGACCGACCTCATGGACCGGATCATCACGGCGTTCGAGCGGCGGCCGCAGTTCTTCCGGCTCATGGTGATCATGGACAGCACCCCGGACGAGCACGCCCGCGAGCTCATGGACGGCTTCCGCACGCGGGCGACCAGCACGATGGGCGAACCGCTCGACGTGCTGGCGCCCGACGACGCCAAGGCCGTCCTCGACGTCGTCAATGCCGTCCTGTCATCCCTCCTGCGGAGCTGGGTCGCCGGCACCCTTCCCATGAGCGAGGTCCGCCGCCGCATGTCCCGCTCCATCGAGCTCATCTTCTCCCCGCCCCCCGTTCCGGTCTCCGGCGGCGAGCCGGTCGGCGTCGAAGCCGGCTGAGTGCCCGAGGCTGGCGACCAGCTGGTCGACGTGGGCTTGGCCCTCGTACAGCTGGCGCAGCAGCCAGAAGCGCAGGAACCGGGCCAGCGAGTAGCGCAGGAAGACAGCGGCGCCGATCACCACGAGCCCGAGCAGCATCAGGGCGAGGATGATCAGCGACTGGATGTCGCGGGGGTCGCTGGAGCCGAGCGAGGCCTGGTAGGCGACGAACCCGCCGACCACCCCCACGACCATCAGCACGATCGCGACGACCTGGTACAGGTTGTCGCGGCTGCCGGAGCGGGCGACGTCGAGGCGCTCGGCCTCGGCCTGCAGGCGTTCGATCCGATCGTTCATTCTCCGATTCCCCCCTATCCGCCCAAATAGGCGGTCGACAGTTGCGAGCGGAGCTCGTCGGGCGTCCCGACGTGGGTGACCTCGCCGTTGACCATGATCGCCGCCCGGTCGGCGATGCCGAGCACGGCCTGCGCGAACTGCTCGACGACCAGGATGGACGGGCCTTCGTGCGCCACCTGGGCGACGATCTCGTACAGCTGCTGCACGACGATCGGGGCCAGGCCCATCGACAGCTCGTCGAGGAGCAGCACGGCCGGGTCGGTCACGAGGGCTCGGGCCAGGGCCAGCATCTGCTGCTCGCCTCCCGACAGCGTGCCGGCCAGCTGGCTCCGGCGATCGGCCAGCCGCGGGAAACGGGCGTAGGCGATCTCCTCCACGGCGTCGAGGTCGGCCGACGGGAGCGCCTGGGTGGCCATCCACAGGTTCTCGCGCACTGACAGGTTGGGGAACACCCCCCGCCCCTCCGGGATCGTGCACACGCCGATGCGGGCGAGGGCGTTCGGCGAGGCGCCGGTCACGTCGTGGCCGGCGACCCGGACCTCCCCCGCCGTCGGGCGGACCAGCCCGGCCGCCACCTTGACCAGCGTCGACTTGCCGGCGCCGTTCGCCCCCAGCAGGGCCACGACCGCGCCCGAAGGAACGGAGAGGTCGACGCCGTGCAGCACCTCGATGCCCGAGTAGGCGGCCCGGATGCCGGCCAGCTCGAGCAGCGGGATCTCCTCGACGGGAGCGGCGACGCCGTCCCGGCGCGGACCGCGCCCGACGTCCGCGAGCGTCATCGTCCCTGCCTCCTCGTGCCGGGGCGCGGGTGGCCCGGGGCCCGGCCAGGCCCGCCCGCGCTCACGTGACCCCCTCCGCCGGCACGCCCTCGGGCGTGCCGAGGTAGGCGTCGACGACGGCGGGGTCGGCCCGGATCTCGTCCGGTCCCCCCACCGCGATCGTCCGCCCGTAGTCGAGCACGTGGATCGTCTCGCACACGTCCATGACCAGCGCCATGTCGTGCTCGACCAGGCAGATGGCCATGCCGTCGCCGGCCAGCCGCCGCAGCAGGTCGCCGAAGGCCGCCGTCTCGGCCTCGGTCTGCCCGGCGGCCGGCTCGTCGAGCAGCAGGACCTTGGGCCGGGTCATCAGCGCCCGGGCCAGCTCGACCACCCGGGCCTGCCCGGTCGGGATCTCCGACACCTCGCGCTCGGCGATGGGGGTCAGGCCGGTGAGCTCGAGGACCCGGTCGGTCTCGTCCGCGGCGTCGCCGTCCGCCCGGCGGGCCCACCGGCGCCGGATGTCGGCCGCCACCCGCACGTTGTCGCGCACGGTGAGCGAGGTGAAGAGCTCCAGCCGCTGGAACGTGCGGGCCAGGCCGAGCCGGGCCCGCCGGTGCGGCGGGGCCTTGGTGATGTCCCGCCCGTCGAGCACGACCCGCCCGGCGTTCGGCGTCAGCAGGCCGGTCACGACGTTGAACAGCGTGGTCTTGCCGGCGCCGTTCGGCCCGATCAGCCCGGTCACGCGGCCCGGCTCGACCGCGATCGACGTGCCGCTGAGAGCCGCCTTGCCACCGAAGCGGACCGTCACCTCCTCGACCTGGAGCACGCTACGCCTCTCCCCTGGTCGCGCTTGCCTTCAGCGTCGGCAGGTCGAGCGCCCGGTCGAGCATCTCGCGGTCCGCCGGCGTGTAGGGCCGGGCGATGCCGACCAGTTCGAGCGGCAGCTCGCCGTCGCCGGCCGGCGCTTCCCGGCCGGCGACGCCGGCTCCCTCGACCCCCGTCTCGGCCGCCCCCGACGCGTAGGCCTCGGGCGCCAGCGCCTTGGCCGCCTGGGGCATGGCCACCATGACCAGCAGGGTGATCACGACGAACCACCAGTTGCTGATCGTGCCTTGGTCGGCGGCGATGTAGGCGGCCGCCTCGACCGCCAGCCCGACGGCCAGCACCGGCTTGACTTTGCGCAACGGGCTGAAGTCGTCGACGAACCGGGTGACCACGCCGGACGGGTCGCGCCCCAGGCCCACCCCCATCAGCGCCGGCATGACCAGCGTGAGGTTGGCCAGCCAGTTGAACATCCCCTCGAGGTTGGTGTGGTCGACGGCCAGCTTGTCGAACGTGTTCTGCAGCGCCACGAAGCCGGTGGCGAACAGGATCCCGCCGAACAGAGCGCCGCTCACGTAGCCGATGCCGCCGACGACGGTCAGCATCAGCAGCGACAGGCTGAGAAAGATCAGGTAGCGGTCCATGTTGGCCGAGCCGAGCTGGGCGGTCATGAGCGCCCCGCCCACCCCGGCGATGGCCGCCGAGGCCATGAACACGCCCAGCTTGAGCGTGAGCAGGTTCTGGCCCAGGGTGGCCGAGGCCGCCGGGCTGTCCTTCATCGCCGTGAGGCGCCGGCCGAACCCGCTGTGCCGCAGGGCGATGAGCGCCACGCCCAGCACCGCGAACAGGATCGTGACGAACATGAGGAACGTCGGCATCGGCGCCAGGTCGACGGGCCCGAACTTGGGCCGGGGCACGGTGAGGTTGCCGCTCGGGAAGATGCTGAACCGGGTGTGGAGGATCGGCAGCTGCCGCTCGGTGATCTCCCGCAGCACCATGTTCGACACCAGCTGGCCGAACGCCATCGTGGCCAGGGCCAGGTACAGGCCCCGCAGCCGCAGCGCCGGCAGCGCCACCAGCGCCCCGACCAGGGCGCACACCACCGCGGCCAGCACGTAGCCGACGATGTTGGAGCGGGCGTCGGGCCCGCTGCCGGTCACCCCGTAGTGGTGGACGATGATCGCCCCGATGGCCCCGAACGACAGCACGGCCAGGTTGATCTCGCCGGCGTAACCGGTCAGCAGCACCAGCGAGAGGGCGACGACCGCGGCGGTCATGCCGAACGCCAGGCTGTTGATGGCGGCCGGGGCCATGATGTTCCGCAGCAGGAACATCACGACGACCAACACCACCGCCCAGACCACGGCGGAGCGGACGGTGGGCAGGCGGAACCGCTCGCGGGTCCGCAGCACCGTGGCCCCCCGCAGCCGGTCCTGGGGCAGGAACAGCAGCACGACGAACAGGGCGATCATGGGCAGCGAGACCCGGAAGTTGCCCGTCCACGTCCAGTCCTCGGCCGGGAAGTAGCCGATCACGTAGCTGCCGGCCAGGCCGAGCACGAGCGCCCCCAGGAACGTCCGGGGCAGGCTGCGCAGCCGGCCGAACATCGCCGCGGCGAAGGCGTCGATGACCAGCAGCGTCAGCGCGTTGGCGCTCATGGCCGAGCCCTGGATCGGCGTGATGAGGATGCCGGCCAGGGCGGCCAGGAACGCCCCCAGCGCCCAGGACAGGACGGCCAGCCGCTCGGGCCGGCCGCCGTTCAGCTCGAGCAGGTCGGGGTCGTCGACCACCGCCCGCATGGCCACGCCCTGCCGGGTCCGGAAGAACAGGTAGCGCAGGCCGAGGGCGATGGCGACCGCCAGCCCGATGGCGATGAACTCGTGCCACGACACGTTGACGCCGAACACGTCGACGGTCTTGCCCTCGCCGAAGAACTTGAGGAACAGGCGGGGCGTGCGCGGCTCTGGCTCCCAGATCCAGGTGGACAGCGCCAGGAACCCGAGCATCACGCTCACCGGTACGACGATGCGCGTCACCTCGGCCGTCCCCCGCAGGCCCCGCATCACCACGCCGTACAGGGCGGCCCCGAGGGCGGGGGCCAGCAGTCCCAGCACGACCAGGAGGGCCAGCGGCGTCGGCCACCCCCAGTCGAACCGGACCTGCCAATAGGTGAAGGCGGCCAGCATGGCGATGGCGCCGTGGGCGAAGTTGAAGATGCCCGAGGTCGTGTACGTGACGACGAGGCCCGACGCCGCGATGCCGTACACGCCGCCGGTCACCAGGCCGAGGATCGTGTACTGGAGAAACGTCTCCATTTCGGCCCCCCGGGCCTCAGCCGCCGCCGTAGGTGGTGGAGACCCGGTCCTCGTTCAGGTTCGCCTGCTCGACCACCCGGCCCGACACGGGCTGGGTGTAGCTGTCGTCGCAGGCGAACTCGCCCTCCTCCTCGGGGTAGGCCTGCACGAACGAGGTGCCGTCGAGCCGCAGCAGCATCCCGCACTCGGGCGGCATGTTCTCGCCGGGGTTGCTCTCGGCGTGCATGCCGCCGCCCGTCCAGCTCGTGATCTGCGACAGCTCGTCCAGCACGCAGTCGCGGGTCAAATCGGCGCCGCAGGCGTCGGCGGCGGTGGCCCACAGCAAGAACGACGACGCCGCCTGCTCGCCGAGCTGGCTGATGTCGCCGCCGTTCGCCTCGACGATGTCGATGTACTGCTGGGTGGCGGGGTTGCTGTCGGCCTGCTCGAACGGCGTGAACGCCGTGCGCATGAACACGTTGTCGCCGTTGCCCGAGGCGTTCCACTCGGCGAACGACTGGAGGTAGCTGTTGGGATCGGTGACCCAGATCGGCTCGTAGCCCTCCTGGGCCGCGGCGTCGAGCATGTTCTGGAGGTTGGGATAGGCCTGGCCCGAGTAGTAGATGGCCTCGGCGCCGCAGTCCTCGAGCTGCTGCACGAACGGCCGCCAGTCCGGCTCGCCCTGGATGTTGTACTCCTGCGGACAGTCGAGGAAGTTCCAGCCCACCTCGGGGAAGGTCTGGAGGACCTTGTCCTTGGTGTCGATCGTCGCCGCGAAGTTGCCGAACATGACGGTGGCGTTCTGCACCTCGTCGGGGTACAGCTCGGCCAACTGGGCGCCGGCGCTCACCGTGTAGAAGTCGACCGGGTTCGGCACGGCCTGGTACATGAGCGGCGCGTTGGCCGCGTCCGCGCTCACCGTGTAGGTGGGCACCATGGGCAGCTCGCAGCCCAGGCGGATCTCCTCCTGGGCCGAGTCCAGCGCCCACGCCTGGCCGACGAGCATGAACACCTCGTCGCAGGCCTGGGTCACGGCGCTCGTGACCTCGGTGATGGCCGCGTCGTAGTAGTGGCCGACGATCTCGCGGCCGTTGATGCCGCCCTGCTCGTTGCACCACGCGATGAACGCCTCGACGGCGTCGGTCGTCTCATGGCTCAGCCCCGGCGACTGGGCGAAGCCGGCGTCGTCGCCGTAGCCGATGTGGACCTCGTCGGCGGTCACGCCCTGGTCGCCGCCTCCGGACGGCTCCTCGCCCTCCTCGGCCTCGCCGCACGGGGACTCGAGGTCGCCGAACGCGTCGGTGCCGGGATCGTTCCCCTCGTCCTCGGACTGGCTCTCGTTGCCCCCGCCGTCACCCGAGGCCGTGGGGTCCTCCCCGCGGTCCGAGCTGCACGAGGCCATGACAATGGCCAACACCGCCAAGGCGGCCAACCACCGCAACCTGGTCACCCGAGACCGAACCACTCGTGCTCCCCCCTTCTGTTCCCGACCCCCCCGGGAACCACTGTCCGTGCCAACACTAATCGTATAAAGCTGACAGTGCATCAGATTGCGGTCAGGCCCGCGCCGCCGGCCCGTTCTTCCTGGTCAGCGGGCGCATCCGGGTCGGTCCGTCACCCCGCCGGCCCCGGTTCGAGGAGCCGGTCCCGGAGCCCGTCGAGGGTGGGCGGCCCCAGGCCGAGGTCGGCGAGCAGCTGCGGGACCGAGCCGTGCTCCTGCCGCACCCGGTCGAGGAAGGCGAGCATGACCTCGGCCCGGGTCTCCTGCATCCAGGCCGGCAGCGCGGCCGTGGCCGCCGCCGTGTCGGGCTCGTGGACCGCCGCCCACGCACGGAACCGGGCGCGGGCCCGCTCGGTCAGCGCGTAGTCGGCGGCGATCACGTCGTCGGGCACGCCCAGGTGGCCGAGCACGAGGGCGGCGAGCACCCCGGTCCGGTCCTTGCCCGCCGTGCAGTGGAACACCGCCGGCAGGGCGTCGGGCGCGGCCAGCGCCCGGAAGGCGGCGGCCACGGCCGCCCCGCCCCGCTCGAGCATCGCCAGGTAGAAGCCCGCCCGCTCCTCGGGGGACGGGGGCTCGGCGCTCGGCGGGGGCTCGCCGGGCCGCCCGTCGTCGCGCGCGTCGTCTGGTTCGTCGTCGATCATCGGCAGGTGGAGGTGGACGACCTCGTCCTCGCCCAGGGGCGCCCGGCCGTGGCGCGCCGCCTCCCGGGGCGTCCGCAGGTCGATCACCGTGCGCAGGCCCAGGCCCCGGACCACCTCGACGTCCGCAGGGGTGAGGCGGTGGAGCGTGTCGGCCCGGTACAGGACGCCGGTGCGGACCCGGCCGCCGTCAGCGGTCTCGTACCCGCCCACGTCACGGAAGTTGAAGCACGCGTCGAAGACGATCTGCCGACCGGCGAGCTCCACGGGACGAGCGTAGGCCGCCGCCTGGCCCGAGCCGCCGGCCCCGTCCCGGACCTGGGCGGTCGTCGGGGTGGGCCGGCTGAGCCGCCGCGAAACCGCTTGGCGGCGCCCCGCCTGGTCGGCCACGGTGGGCGGCCGTGCGCGACGCGACGGACGGGACCGAGGACGCCGGCTCACCGGGCGCGGCCGCTGTCCGGCTGCCGGTGCGGCCGCCGTTCGACCGGGCGGCGCTGCTCGACTTCCTGCGAAACCGGGCCGTGGCCGGCGTCGAGGCGTGCGACGGCACCACCTACCGCCGGGCCCTCCGGCTCCCGGGCGGCCCGGTGACGCTGGCCCTCACGCCGAGCGACGACCACGTCGCCTGCACGGTCCGCGGCGCACGCCCGCCGGACGGGCAGGCAGCGGAGCAGGCCGCCGAACGGGCCGCCACCGTCGCCCGCCGGATGCTCGACCTCGACGCCGACGCCCCGGCCATCGTCGCCGACCTGGGCCGCGACCCGCTGCTCGGCCCCCTGGTGCGCGCCCGCCCCGGCCTGCGGGTGCCGGGCCACCCCGACCCGTTCGAGGTGCTGGTCCGGGCGATCGTCGGCCAGCAGGTGTCGGTCGCCGGGGCCCGGACCGTGCTCGGCCGCATCGTCGCCGCCCTCGGCGAGCCCCTGGCCGCGCCGGACGGCCCCGTCACGACCTGCTTCCCGACCCCCGAGGAGGTCGCTGCGGCGCCGCCGGCCGTCTTCCCCATGCCCCGGGCCCGGGCCGAGACGCTGCGGCGGGTGGCGGCGGCGGTGGCGGCCGGCGAGCTCGACCTCGCCGGCGACGCCCGCGACCTGGAGCGCCGGCTGCTGGCCGTGCCGGGCATCGGGCCGTGGACGGTCGCCTACGTGGCGCTGCGGGCGCTCGGCGACCGCGACGTCTTCCTCCCCACCGACCTCGGGGTCCGTCGGGCGCTCGAGCGCCTCGGCCTCCCCGGCGACCCCCGGTCCGCGGCGGCGCGGGCCGAGGCCTGGCGGCCGTGGCGGTCGTACGCCCTCCTCTATCTGTGGACCGCGGCCTGAGGCGCCCTGCGGGCGCCGCGCCCCTCGAGTCCCTCCGGACCGTCCGGGCGACTCAGGTCCCTCCGGAGCCTCCCGAGCCCTCGGCCGTGGGGGCCCACTGGGCGCGGAGGTCGCTCAGCCAGTCCGGGAAGTCGATCTCCGGGTCCGGCAGCGGCTCGACCCCGTGCTCGCGCAGCGCCTGCTCGTACAGCTCGGGCCGGTCGCCCCACGACCGGGGGTCGCCCATCATGACCTCGAACAGCACGGCGCCCTCGGGGCCGGCCCGGAGCGGCCCGAAGGCGGCGCCGAGCGGCAGCTCGATGTGGGTGCCGGCCGGGCACGGCCGGTCGCCGCACCACAGCTCGCCCTCGATCACGAACAGGACGTGCGGGCTGTAGTGGCCGTGGCGGCGCACGATCATCCCCGGGTCGTACCGGGCATACAGCGACAGGTACGGCGGGTCGGGGCTGAAGGCGAGCCACTTCTCCCACACCGACGACGTCGAGCCGTCGGCGTTGCGCTGGGCCTTGACCCGCTGCCAGGGCACGTCGGGGTCGTCGAGGTGCCGGAAGGTCGGCTGCTTGGCCGGGTCCCGCGGGGTGGGATCGCGCGGTCCGGGACCACGCGGTGTGGGATCGCTCATCGGTCCGGTCTCCCCTCGCTCGGTCGCTACGCTGCGTGTTCCCCGTGGAACTTGCGAACCGGCGCCGGCCCGGCTACTTGACCGCCACCGGGTTGACCGGCGAGCCGACCGCGTTGGTGAACGGCTCGGGCGACGCCTCGAGCAGGAACTCGTAGACCCCGTCCTCGGCGCAGTCCGCCGCCAGGTCCTCGAGCTGCCAGTTCTGGCCCTGGGTCAGGCCCATCTCGACGATGTGGAGCAGGTGGACCGGCAGGATGGCCGCCGGGTCCTCGCCCGGGTAGACCTCGAACGTCAGGTTGTCGGTGGCGACCGCGGCGACGTCGCGGTCGCGGAACCACTCGACGGTCTTGAGCGACGGGCCCGGCGCCGGGGTCGAGTAGGCCACCTTGTCGGGCTGCTCCTGGCGGAGGAACTGCATCTGGCCGGTGCGGATCAGCACGACGTCGCCCGGCTCGACCCGCACCTTGGCCAGCTCCTCGGCGGCGTCGAGGTCCTCGGCGGTGAGGGCGTAGCCGCCCTCCAGCCGGTCGACGCCCTTGGCCCGGGCCACGTCGAGGAGCACGCCCCGGCTCACCAGCGTGCGGATCTTGTGGATGCCGCACTTGTGGGCCCCGAACACGTCGATGCTCTCGATCGGGAACCCGTTGTACATCCGGCCGGCGTAGCTGACGTGCCCCAGGCCGTCCCAGTGGGTGGCCGCCTGAAGGCCCATCACCACCAGGTCGTCGCTGGTGCAGAAGTCGGAGGGGTCGCCGGTCATCGACGTGTTGATGGCGACCATCGTCCGGGTCGGGTTGAGCCGGCCGGGGATGAGCCCCGTCTGCACGCCCTCGGCCTCCGACAGGGGCAGCGCCAGCGAGAACGTCCGGCCGGTGCGGGCGCACGCGACGCCCCGCCGCACGACCTCCGGCGTGATCAGGTTGATCGTGCCGATCTCGTCGTCGTCCCCCCAGCGGCCCCAGTTGCACACCTTGCGGGCCAGCTCGTGGAAGTAGTCCGGCAGCGCCATCGATCCTCCTGGCTAGGTTGCGTTCATCCGAGGTAGGCGTCCCGCACCGCCGGGTCGGCCCGCACGTCGGCGGGGGTCCCGTCGGCCAGGACCGATCCGAGATGCAGCACCACCACACGGTCGCACGCCCGCATGACGAGGCCGACATCGTGCTCGATCAGCACGACGGCGCTGCCATGGCGGTCGCGCACGCCGTGCACCACGTCCAACAGCCGGTCCGCCTCGGCGTCGTCCAGCCCGGACGTGGGCTCGTCGAGCAGCAGCACCCGCGGCGGGTCGATCACGGCCCGGGCCAGCTCGACCATGCGGGCCCGGCCGATGGGCAGCCGGCCGGCGGGCACGTCGCGCACGTCGGCCAGGCCGCAACGGTCGAGGACCTCCTCCACCCGCTCCCGCCGCTGCCGCTCGCGCTGGCGGCGGCCCGGGAGCCGGGCGACGTCGCCGGCCAGACCGCCGCCGCCTCCCCGCCACTCGAGCGCCACCAGCAGGTTGTCGGCCACCGACAGGGCCCCGAACGTCTGCTGGCGCTGGAACGTGCGCCGCAGGCCGCGGCGGGCCCGCCAGGTGGCGGACCGGCGGGTGACGGGGACGCCGTCGAGCACGACCTCGCCCCGGCTCGGCGGGCGCACCCCGGACAGCACGTCGAACAGCGTGGTCTTGCCCGCCCCGTTGGGGCCGATGACACCGCACGTCTCACCCGGGGCGAAGGCCAGGTCGACACCGTCGAGGGCGGCCACCCCGCCGAAGCGGACGGACACCGACCGGGCCTCGAGCACGGCCGGCCCGCCGCGGTCATCGACCGCGAGCGCCACCGCCCCCGCTGCGCTGTCGTCTGCGACCACGGCGTCCCTCCTGGTCCCCCCTGCCCCGCACCGCGCCGGGCACCCAATCTGACACTGTATCAGAAACGACGATCACCAGACTGAACAAGGATCAGCCCTATGAACATGGATGGGAAGGTGGCGCTGGTGACCGGCGGAGCGACGGGGATCGGCCGGGAGGCCGTCCTGCGGTTCGCCGCCGCCGGTGCCCGGGTCGTGGTGGCCGACGTCGCCGAGGAGGCGGCCGAGCGGACTGTGGCCGACGTGGCCGCCGCCGGCGGCGAGGCGCGCTTCGTGCGGGCCGACGTCACGAGCCCGGACGACACCCAGTCCATGGTGCGGGCTGCGGTCCAGGCGTTCGGCGGGCTCGACGTCGCCGTGAACAACGCCGGCATGAGCGGCCGGCCGGGCGGCATCACCGACTGCCCGCTCCCCCAGTGGCACGACACGCTCGCCCTCAACCTGACCGGCGTGTTCCTGTCGATGCGGGCCGAGGTCCCGGCGCTGCTCGAGCGGGGTGGCGGCGCCATCGTCAACACCGCGTCGGGCGCCGGGCTCATCGGCTTCCCGGCCCTGCCGGCCTACGTGGCCAGTAAGCACGGCGTGGTCGGGCTCACGAAGTCGGTGGCCCTGGAGCTGGCGACCCGGGGCGTGCGGGTCAACGCCGTGTGCCCGGGGACGACCTGCACGCCGATGATCGAGTCGTTCGTGGCCGGCGCCCCCGAGATGGAGAAGCTGATGACGGCCAGCTCGCCGGTCGGCCGCATGGCCGAACCGGGCGAGGTGGCGGCCGCCATCGTCTGGCTGTGCTCGGACGAGGCGGCGTTCGTCAACGGCGTGGCGCTACCGGTCGACGCCGGCGCCGTCGCCCAGTGATGGCCGGCTGAGCCGCCGGGCATCGGGCACCCGGCCCCATCAATCCGGTCCCAACGGCCCGGGCGTTGGGGCCGGGGCCCCACGACGCCGGCCCGGTCCGGCCTGGCGAACCGCGTTCACGGTCGCGATTTTGGTTCTTGTCACATTGTTGCCGTTCACTTACGATGCCGGCAGATCTGACAAGGTGTCAGATATGGGCCGGTTGCGCCGGGGGGCGCTTCGGTAGGGGGGACGACACGTGCGACGCTTGATAGCGGTTGTGGCCGTGCTCGCCGCGCTCGCGGCCGGGTGCGGGGGCGACGACGACGCCGGGGGCGCCGGGGAGCGTGACGGCGCCGGGGCGAGCGGGGCCAGCGGCGGGTCCGCGCCGAGCGGCGACGAGATCGTCGTCGGCGGCGTGGCCCAGCTCGACTTCTACCCGGGCATCGACGCCGGCGTGGAGGCCCGGCTCGAGAGGGCCAACCGCGAGGGCGGCGTGCAGGGGCGCCAGCTCCGGTTCCTCGGCACGAGCGACGACGGCAGCAGCCCCGACACCAACCTGAGCACGGTGCGGTCGCTGGTCCAGAGCGACGACGTCTTCGCCGTCCTGCCGGTCGCCTCGGCCGTGTTCCTGCCCCAGTCGAGCGACTTCCTCGCCCAGGAGGGCGTGCCCTACGTCGGCTGGGGGTTCATGCCCGGCTTCTGCGGATCGGACTGGGGCTACGGGTTCAACGGCTGCCTGGCCAACTACGACGTGGCCGTCACGTCGCTGGCCGAGCCGGCCATCGAGGTGTCGGGCGAGGACGCGTCCGACCTGCGGGTCGCCATCCAGAGCGGCGACGACGAGTCCGGCGAGCTCGGGCGCGTCGCCCAGGCCGTGGCCTTCGAGGAGGTCGGCGCCGAGGTCGTCTACAACGAGGCCGACCTGCCGGTCGGCGGCTCGGTCACCGACTACTCGCCCTACGTACAGGCCATCCTGGAGACCGAGCCCGACATCGTGGTGCTGTCGACCGACTTCCCCGGCGCCGTCGGCCTGTCCGGCGCCCTCAACGCGGCCGGCTACGACGGGGTCATCCAAAGCTTCGTGGCCTACGTGCCCGGCGTGCTCGAGGACCAGCCGGACGTGGCGGCGGCCCTCGAGGGCACCTACGTCAACACCCAGATCCCGCCCCAGGAGGACGGGTCGCCCGCCGTCCGGCAGATCGAGGAGGACCTGGAGGCCATCGGCGAGGACACCACGATCTCGCTGGGAGCCGCGATCGGCTACTGGCAGGCCGACCTGTTCGTCGCAGCCCTGGAGGCCGCCGAGGAGCCCACGCCCGAGGCGCTGCACGAGGTCATGACCAGCGGCTTCACCTACGAGCCGCCCGAGGGCTACATCGAGGCGCTGGAGTTCCCGAACGCCCTCACCCAGCCGGCGCCCTGCGCCGCGCTCGTCCGGATCGAGGACGGCGCGTACACGTCCGCCGTGCCGTTCGACTGCTACGACTCGGTGGCCGTCGAGTAGCCGGCGCGGCGCGCCATGGAGAAGTTCCTCAACCTCACCGCCAGCGGGGCGATGAGCGGGGCCGTGTACTCGCTCATCGCCACCGGGTTGGTCCTGTCCTACCGCGCCACCGGGATCTTCAACCTCGGCTACGGCGCGGTCGCCTTCACCACCGCCTTCGTCTACTACGAGCTCCACACCGGGCTCGGGTGGCCGGTCGTGCCGGCGGCCGTGGTCGCCCTGGGCGCCTTCGCCCCGCTCGTCGGCCTGGCGCTCGACCGGCTGATCTTCCGGCGCCTCGGCCGGGCGGCCGACTCCGCCAAGCTCATGGCCACGGTCGGCGTCCTGGTCGCCCTGCCGGCGCTGGCCAAGTGGACCGTCGAGCTGCTGGTCGACGTGGCCGGCTGGACGCTTCCGCTCGGCAACGACGTGTACGTCATGCCCGGCCTGGGGCCGTCACCCAAGACGACCTGGGAGCTTCCCGGCGGCGTCATCTTCGACTCCAACCAGCTCATCGTGCTCGTCGGGGCGGTGGCGTGCGCCGCCGGGCTGTGGTTGGTGCTCGGCCACACCCGCCTGGGCCTCACGATGCGGGCCGTCGTCGACCGGCCCGACCTGGCCCGGCTGCGGGGCATCGACCAGGGCCGGACGTCGGCCCAGGCGTGGGTGCTCGGCACGTTTTTCGCCGGGCTGGCCGGCGTGGTCGGGGCACCGGTGCTCAACAGCCTCGACCCCGGCACGTACACCTACGTCACGTTCGTGGCGGTCGCCGCTGCGGTGCTCGGCGCCCTGCGGTCGGTCCCGCTGGCGTTCGCCGGCGGGCTGGCGATCGGCGTCGTCCAGAACCTCGTGGCCGGCTACGCCACGTTCGCCGATGGGATCCGCGAGTTCAACGCTTCGGTCCCGTTCGTGCTGCTGCTGGTCGGGCTCGTGGCGCTCGGCCGGGACCGCTCGCGGCGGGCCGGGTCGATCGGTGAGGACGCCCCGGCCGGGCTGGCCCCGGCTTCCGCGCGCGGCCCCGCGACGGGCCTCACGACCGGCGCCGGGGCGCGCTCCGCCGCCGGCGGCCGCAGGCGGCCGGTCGCACCGGGGGCGGTGGGCGCCGCGCTGCTGCTCGTCTACGTGTTCGCCGTGGCCGACGAGTTCTGGCTCGGGCTCACGACCCGGGGCCTGGCCTTCTCCCTCGTCTTCCTGTCGTTCGTGGTCGTCACCGGCATGGGCGGCATGGTCAGCCTGGCTCAGACCGCCTTCGTGACCGCGGCCGCGCTCACGGCCGGCCTGCTCGTCGACCGGTACGACGCCCCGTTCCTCGTCGCGCTGGCGGGCGGGGTGGCCGTCGCCGTCGTGCTCGGGGTCGTCGTGGCCCTGCCCGCCCTCCGGCTGGGCGGGCTGTCGCTGGCCCTGGCCACGTTGGCCCTGGCGTACCTGGGCGAGAAGGTCCTGTTCTCCTGGGAGTGGCTGGGCAACGGCCAGTCCGGCTGGGCACTCCCCCGGCCCGCTCTGGGTCCGCTCGACCTGGCCGACGACCGCACGTTGGCCGTCGTCCTGCTCGTGCTGGTCGCGATGGTCACGCTCGTCATCCGCAACGTCGACCGCTCCCCGACCGGGCGGGCCATCGTCGCCGTTCGGACCGCCGAGGTGGCGGCCGCGACGTCGGGGGCGTCACCCCCCAAGGTCAAGCTCACGCTGTTCGCCCTGTCCGCCGCCATCGCCGCGCTGGGCGGCGTGCTCGTCGCCACCGTCGACCAGCGGGCGACCGGCACGACGTTCCCCGCCTTCCTCGGCCTGGTGTGGCTGGCCGCGGTGGTGCTGTGGGGCGTGCGGCGGCCAGCCGGGGCCATCCTGGCCGGGCTGACGACCGTCCTGTTCCCGGCGCTGCTGGCGAACGGCGTCCACTGGCCGTCGTGGGTGCCGGACGCACTGTCGTGGGGCGGTACCGAGTCGACCCAGGTGGCCGACGTCTTGTTCGGTCTGGGGGCGATCCAGATGGCCCGAGACCCGGATGGGATCCTCTCGGTCCTGGCCCGGGCCCGGCGCCCCCGGCTTCGGCGAACGGAGGTCGACGCCGAGCCCGGAGTGGGAGCCGGCGCCGCGGCCGGGCGCGACCGGGCGGTCGACGCCGCCGGCGCCGCGAGCACCAGCGCCGCCGCCGACACCGCCCGGCGGGTCGTGGCCGCCGAGGAGAGCGCCACGGCCGCCCAGGTCGCCGCCGACGAGCAGCGCCTCGAACGGCTGGGCGTCGTGGCCGGCGGCCGCGGCCGGCCGGCCGCCGGGCGCGACGGCTCGGCCGGCCGGCCGGCACCGGTCGTCGAGCTGCGCGGCGTGCGCGCCGGCTACGGCGAGGTGACCGTGCTGTACGGCGTCGACCTCGACCTGCCTGCCGGCTGCGTGACGGCCCTGGTGGGCGGCAACGGGGCCGGGAAGTCCACGCTGTGCGCGGTGGTCGCCGGCCTGGTCCCCGCCCGCGCCGGCACGATCACGCTCGAGGGCGAGGACGTCACCGGCGTCCCCGCCCACGTCCGGGCCCGCCGGGGCGTCGTGCTCGCGCCGGAGTCCCGGGGCATCTTCCCGGCGCTCAGCGTGGACGACAATCTCGCCCTGCGGCTGACGGCCGACCAGCGCGACCAGGTCTACGACCGGTTCCCGGCGCTGGCCGCCCGGCGCGGCGTGCCGGCCGGCAGCCTCTCGGGCGGCGAGCAGCAGATGCTCACGCTCGGCCCGCTCCTGGCGGCCCCACCCCGGGTCCTGGTGGCCGACGAGCCGACGCTCGGCCTGGCGCCGCGGGTCGTCGGCGAGCTGCTCGACGTGGTGGCCGAGCTGCGGGACGCCGGCGTCACGCTGCTGCTCGTGGAGGAGAAGGCCCGGGCCGTGCTCGACGTCGCCGACCACGTGGTGTTCTTCGAGCTGGGCCGGGTGCTGTGGCGAGGGCCCCGCGCGGCCGTGGACGACGACCACCTGGCCGCTGCCTACCTCGGCGGTGCGGAAGCCCCCGCCTAGGTCCCGATCGCCGGTCCGTACCCGAGCTCGGCAGCGTGCCGAGGTCGAACGTCACGGCCGGCGCCGGCTCGGTTCAACAGCGCGCCAAGCGGCGGATCGGGTGCCCCCGCCGGGCCTCCGATCCGCCGCTCCGCCGTAGCCGCCGCCCGCCGTTCGCCCGCCTTCCCGCCGGCCTCGCCGGCTGGCCGACCGGGGGAGTCAGCCGGCCAGCCGGTCGGTCGCCACCGGCCGGTCGTCGCGTGCCACGCTCCAGCCGGTCTTGAACCCGTCGATCCAGGCCGGGCCCCGCCCGGCCCCGGCACCGGTCGCCTTCAGGTAATCGATCGCCCCCCGGTAGTGGTCCGCCGCCAGCGCGTAGGCCCGCTTGCCCTCGTCGTATCCGTCGCTCCAGGTCCCGCGCATGTCTCACATCCCTTCGCTTCTCATGTCATCACGGCTATTCTGGCAGTTGCCGGCAGTTGCCGTCAATTGACGAAGGGATGGCGATAATTGTCTTAGAATCGTTATGCTCCCCCCGCGGCGTTTGGGCAAACTTGCAAGGACGCCCGCCACTTGCCGCATAAAGGGGGCTACTGCCCGTGACCGCCGTAAAGACGCGCTATCGTGCCGGCGCCGGCCCCCGACGACGTGGCCCCCGGCTGGAGGACGGATTGCCCCGCCGACAGAACGAGCACGCGATCGAGAGCCTCCGGGCCGCGCTCAAGAGCCTCCGGACCCGTCACGGGCTGACGGTCGACCGACTCCGGGCCACCGAGCTCGGCCTCGGTCCCCTGCTCGACCTCGACGTCGTGCAGCAGGTCCAGCACTCCCAGCAGGTCTCGCCCGAGGAGGCCATCGTCGCCGTGGTCCGGGGCGCCGCCGCCCAGCTCGACGTCGCCGACCTGCTCGTGGTCGACGCCGCGCTGGCCCTCGGGGTGTTCGCCGAGTCGGTCAACGACCAGCCCGGCCTCGCCGCCCTGTACGCCCCCGACCTGTCCGAGCGGCGCCAGGCGCTGGTGGCGTCGTGGGCCACCCTCCACGAGCTGGCGGGCACGGCGCCCACGCCCGCCCCCACGGTCCGGGCGCTGCGGGGCGAGCTCGAGTCGCGGGCCTTCGTGCGGCTCGCCGAGCGCATCCTCAGCACCTCGCCGCTCGACGTCCCGTCGACCGACGAGAGCCCGGTCCCGGCCGCCCGGGAACCGCGCCCCCGGCCCCGCCCGGCCCCTGCGGCCGCCCGCAACGGCGCCGGCGGCCGCGTGCTGGTGGCCGGCGCGGCGGTGATCGACCACATCCACGCCGTCGACCGCATCCCCGAGGCGGGCACGTCGATCCAGGCCCGGTCGTACCAGGCGCAGCCGGGCGGCAAGGGCCTCAACCAGGCGGTGGCCGCCGCCCGCCTCGGCCTCACCGTCCAGCTCGTCGCCACTGTCGGCGACGACGAGGGCGGCCGGCAGGTGCTCGACTACCTCGAGGAGGAGGGCGTCGGCACCGACCTGATCCGGGTCGTGCCCGGCGCCTCCACACCGGTGACGACCGTGCTGGTCACGCCGGACGGCATGGCCTCGACCGTGGGCTGGATGAACGACGAGCAGATCAGCGTCACCGTGCGCGACGTGCGCAGCGCCCGGGCCCGGGCCACGCTCGCCGCCGCCGACACGGTCATGCTCACCTTCGAGCTGCCGCACGACACGATCGCGGCCGTGCTGGAGGCGACGGCGGCGTCGCCCAGCTCGCCCCGCACGATCCTGACGCCCTCGCCGCCGGACGAGGGCCTGCGGTTCGCCCACGAGATCCTGCAGTACGTCGACTACCTCGTCGGCACGCACTGGGAGCTGTGCTGCCTGCTCCCCACGGCGTCGGCCGCCACGCCGACCGATCAGCTGCTGACCCAGCTCCTGATCCTCGGCGCCGGGACGATCTGCCTGGCCGAGTCGTTCCGCTGCACCGTGCGGTCGAACGTCGCCAGCTACGAGGTCGCCGGCCCGCCGGCGGCGTTCAAGGAGGCGCCGGGGGCGCGCGACGCGTTCGCCGCGGCCCTCGCCCTCCGGCTGCACGAGGGCGACGGGCAGCTCGACGAGGAAGGGGCGACGTGGGCGACGGCCGCCATGGCGGTCCCGCAGACGTTCGGGGGCGTCGCCAGCTCGATGCCCACCCGCGACGAGATCGACAGGGTGTTGGGGTTGGCAACGCGCACGGGAGGCGTGGATGACCGCTAGCAGGTTCAAAGAGGAACACATGCTGGCCATCGACGGGGCCGAGGTGAGGGTCGTCGTCCGGCAGCCGAACTACCGCCGGGGCGAGCGAGCCCCGGCCTGTGCGCTCGTGTTCGGCGAGGTCGCCGACGGGGCGCTCGTCCGGATCCACTCGCGCTGCCTGTACGGCGACGTGTTCGGGTCCCAGGAGTGCGACTGCGCCGGCCAGCTCCACCACGCCATGGAGCTGATGCGCCGGCGAGGCGGCGTCCTCATCTACCTCGACCAGGAGGGCCGGGGCGCCGGGCTGTTCGCCAAGGCGCGCGCCTACCGGATGCGCCAGGAACGGGGGCTCGACTCCTTCCGCTCCTACGAGCACTACGGCTACGAGCCCGACCCCCGCCGGTACACGATCGCGGCGGAGCTGCTCGAGGACCTCAAGCTCGAGCGGGTCACGCTCCTTACCAACAACCCGGACAAGGTGGCGGGCCTCGAGGCCCACGGCATCGCGGTCGACCGGCAGCCGCTCGTCGTGCCGGTCAGCGAGCGGGCCGTGCCGTACCTGGAGTCCAAGCGGGCGCGGGGCCACCAGTTCGATGCCATCCCGCAGCTCGAGACGCAGCTCGGCGCCCGGCCGCAGGCGCAGCCGTCGGGCTGAGCCGTCGCCGCGAGCCGTCGCCGGCGGGCCGACGACGGCTGGGTCTAACTGGGGATCTCCAGGTCGGTGGGGAGGCCGGTGCGCCAGACCTCCTCCTCGATCAGCTCGACGCTGCGCCAGCCGTCCGCCGTCCGGACCAGGCGGTGGTTGTAGTAGCCGCCGCCGGGCGTCGACCGGGTGGTGCCGTCGCCGAGCGAGATCATCATCGGGTTGAAGAAGTAGGCCCGCACGGTGGCCTCGTCGCCGTCGATGACCACACGCTTGTTGCAGATCAAGTGCTGGCGCACCGGGAACGGGGCCAGCGCCTCGGCCAGCCACGCCTTGATCTCGTCCCGAGTCCCCCGGATGCCGCCGGCCGACGTGTAGTCGATCACGGCGTCGGCCGTGAACACGGTGTCGAGCAGGTCCCAGTCACCGTCGTCGACGGCCATCGTGTACCGCGTCAGCAGGTCGTCGATGGCCAGGCGGTCGGCGATGGCGGCGAGATCGACGTCAGCGGCGCCCGCCGCGCCGTCGGCACGGTCGGTCGTCATCGCAGGTACTCCCCCGCGTTCACGAGCAGCGTCTGTCCGGTGATCATGCGGGACCGGTCCGACAGGAAAAACAGGGCCGCCTCGGCCACATCGCCGTCGGTCGGGATCTCGCCGAGCGGCATCCCGGCCGTGATCTCCCCCACCACGGCCTCGGGCTCGACGCCCCGGGCCTGGGCGGTCATGTTCACGTACGCCTCGACGGGCGGCCCCCACATCCACGACGGCGTCACCACGTTGACCCGGATGCGGTGCGGGCCCAGCTCGGACACGAGGTGGGTCATGGCGCCGAGCAGGCCTGCCTTGGTGGCCGCGTAGGCGAGCTGGGGCACCTGGCAGCGGTGCACCGACTGGGTGCCGATGAGCACGATCGAGCCACCCCGCTGCTTGAGGCCGGGCAGCGCCGCCTGGGTCATCTGCATGGTTCCGAGCAGGTTGACGTCGACGGCCCGGCGCCACTCGTCCCAGTCGGCGTCTTCGAGGCCGCCGAAGATGCTGTCGAGGGCGGCGCAGTTCACCAGCCCGTCGATCCGCCCGAACCGTTCGATGGCGGTGGCGGCCAGCGCCGCGCACTGATCGCGGTCGGTGATGTCGGTCGCCCGCCAGGCCAGGCGCTCGCCGCCCGGATCGAGCTCGCCGGCGATCTTCTCCAGGCTGGCGGCCGTGCGGGCCCCGAGCACGACGTTGGCGCCGTCGCGCAGCGCGGCGGCCGCCACCTCGCGGCCGAGCCCGGCGCCCACCCCGGACACGACGATGGTCTTTCCCTCGACGATCATGCGCTCCCCCTCGTCCCCACGGCGGTCGGCACCCGCCCCCGTTTCTAACGCACCGTCAGATTTTCGACAACCGGTGGCCGCCGGGGCGTCAGGCCCCGGCCGGCGTTGGCGCCGGCACGGCTGCCGGGCGCCTACGCCCCCACCAGCTGGAGCACGTTCTCGACGGTGGCCGGCCCGTCGTGGACGACCTCGCCGTCGCGCAGCGCCACGCACCGGTCGACCCGCTCGACGTACAGCGGGTCGTGGGTGGCGACGATGACGGCGGCGCCGCTCTCGTGGGCCTCGTCCAGCAGCTCGAGCAGGGCCTCCTTGCCGGGGGCGTCGAGGCCGGCGAACGGCTCGTCGACGAGCAACAGCTGGAACGGCCGGGCCAGCCCGATGGCCAGCGACGTCTTCTGGCGCAGGCCCCGGCTGAACCGGGCGGGCAGGTCGTCGGCCCGCTCCAGCAGGCCCAGGCGCTCGAGCAGGTCGTCGAACTCGTCGAGGTCGGCGTCGACGCCGTGGAGGGAGGCGACGTAGGCCAGGTGCTCGCGCACGCTGAGGTCGTCGTAGAGCACCGGGTCGTCGGGCACGAAGCTCACGACCGCCCGGGCGTCGGAGGCGCCGGCCGGCACGCCGAGCACCTCGATCGTGCCCTCGGTCAGCTCCAGCAGCCCGGCCACCAGCCGGAGCAGCGTCGACTTGCCCGAGCCGTTGTGCCCGACGAGCGCCACGCGCTGACCCTCGGGTACGACCAGGTCGAGCGGTGCAAGCGCCACCAGGTCGCCGTACGACTTGGAGGCGCCGACCGTGCGGAGCACGGGCTCGAGCGGTTCGTCGGCCACGTCGGCCACCTCAGCCACCGGCCACCTCCTCGGATCGCGGGCGCTTGTCCGGGAACGCCTGGTCGAGCGCGGCCTTCCAGGCGGCGTGCAGGTCATCGCGCCGGCGGACCCACCAGGCGACCACCGCGAAGCCGATGACCACGCCGACCGCGGCGTTGCCGGCGGCGGCCCACGGGGACCCGCCGCCGTCAGCCGCGGCGCGGGCAGCGAGCACGGGCAACGTGCCGCCGACCGCCAGGACCAGCGGCCACACCGAGCGGACGAGGACCCGCATGCCGGCCACCTCGGGCGGGACCAGGCTCCAGCCGGCGTCCTCGGTGTCGGGGGCGCCGGAGAGCACGCTCGTCACCGCCCCGGCCACCCCGCCGAGCGCCGCCGGCACCACACACACGGCCGCCACCGCCACGGCGGCGCGGCTCGGCTCCACGAGGACGGCGGCCGCCGCCCCCAGCAGGCAGGTCACCGCCATCACGCCGACGCCCACCGCCAGGTGGCGAGCGTGCACGTCGCCCCGGCGCCCGGGGACGGCCGCCAGCCGGCTCGGGTGGTCGACCTCCTGGGCCAGCGGCTCGACCGCCTCGAGCCCGGCGAGGAACAGCGCCGCTCCGGCCGCGGCCAGCAGCGGCGTCGTGCCGGCCCACACGCCGCGCAAGGCGAGCCCGGCCCCGACGCCCAGCAGCACGAGCCGCCCGACGCGGGCGATCGGCCAGCGCAGCACGCCCCGCCACCCCCGGGCCCACACGGGGAACCGGTCGGTGCCCCGCACGGGCAGCCGGACCCAGGGCCGCACCCGAGGCAGCTCCAGGGCCAGCTGGCGGCGCAGGACCAGCACGGTGCGCAGGTCCTGAAGCGTGGCCGCGAAGCGCAGCTGGCCCACGAGGCGCGAGCGGCGCTCGGCCGACTCGACCGACAGGTCCCCGACCCGCAGCAGCCCGACGCCCAGCACGGCCAGCGAGACGGCGACGGCCGCCAGGCCCCAGGCGTCGAACCGCTCCGGCCACAGGCCGATGCGACCCCACCATGCGCACGGCGACGCGTCGATGACGTCGAGGGCGCCCGCCAGGGCGGCGGCCGACGCCAGGATGCCGAGGCCCGTGCCGGCCGGGGACGGGAGCCGCCAGGCGGCGGCGCACAAGGCCGCGCCGTAGGCCAGCGCCACGGTGGCGAGGGTGAACACGACACCGCAGGCCGCCCACACGACGGCGTGGTGCTCGATGCGGCGGGAGGCCAGCACCCCGGCCTCGGTTCCGGCGACGGCGGCGACGAAGGCGAAGAACCGCAGCTGGCGCACGACTGGGCCCCGCAGCGCGGTCGTGCGGTCGACGGGCGCCAGCAGCACGTGGCGCACCTCGGCCCGCTCGAGCGCCAGCGGCCCGCCCCGGCACCCCGACCGGAGGCCGACGGCCAGCGCCAGGGCCACGGCGACGCCGAGCCAGTCGTCGCCGTGCCGGACCACGTCCGCGATCTGCGCCGGCGCCAGCCGGTCGTCGCCGACGACGCCGGTCAGCAGGTACAGGGCGACAGCGGCGATCAGCGCGGTGATGTAGGCCTGGTAGAGGGCGTCGACCCAGTGGACGCCGGCGATGCGCCTGCGCCGGCGGTAGCGGCGCCACTCGCCGAGGGCGTGCTCGAGGTCGGCGTCGGGATCAGCGGTCGGGGCGGTCCACACCGAGGGCCGACGCTACAGCGCCGTCGCCCCGGGCCAGGACATCCTGCCCGACGTCGGCGTCGTCGGCCGGGTCGCCGGCCAGGGCGTTGTCGTGCGGTGGGCGGGGCCGGGTGAGCGCAAGCGCCGGCCACAGGAACCACAGCACCCACAGGCCGCTGCCCAGGGCCAGCACCACGACTGCGGTCACGGCCAGGATGCGGGGCAGGTACGGCGCCACTTGCGCCCAGGTCAGCCCCGGGCCGGCGGCGACGGGCGGCGCGGCGGGCACGGGCGGCAGGTCGGCCAGCAGGTCGTCGAGGTCGCGCCCGGTGCGGGCCTGGAGGGCCCCACCGACGCGCTCCTCGTACTCGCCGACCGCCAGCCGGCCGTCGGCGTAGTGCTGGCCCAGGAGGGCGACGACCTCCTCGCGCTCGGCCTCGGAGACCCGGACGTCGGGGGCGCGCCCCGCCCGGGCGGGCTCGATCTCGCGGCCCCCACGGGCCTCACGCCCGACGCGGATCCCGCGGCTCTCGCGGCCGTCACGGACCTCGCGGGCCTCTCGGAAGCCGTAACACATGGGCGCCCTCGCTTGCCGTCGCCGTCGTCACCAGTCTGCCAGGTCACGGGCACGGAATGGCACCCCCGACCAGGGCGGTCAGGGGTGCGGCCGGATGCCGGTGACCGCGCGAGCGGCGGGCGATGGGGCGCCGGTCAGGCGCCGGTCAGGCGTCGGCGCCGACCGTGGCCTTGGACTCGGCCTTGGGGGCGACGGCCCGCTGGGCCCGCATCTTCTCGATGACCTGGCGACGCGTCGACTTCTTGAGGAAGCGCGTGCTGGCCACCATGGCCGGCCACAGGAACAGCCCCTTGGGGATGTGGAGCTTGGTCGGCTCCATGCCCCCGCACCCGATGGCGATCACCTGGTTGTCGTCGTCGAGGATGTACGGCATGTACCGCCGGAACAGAAACTCGCCCAGCAGGTTGGAGCCCGGGAACACGTAGCGGCCCGAGATGTGGTTGACGAGGATCGACGACTCGTCGTCCACCGGCACGACCCGGACCGACTGCTGGTGCGGGAACGGGTCGCGGCCACCGGGCGCACCCGGGGTCTTGTACTCGCCCCAGCGGACGTAACAGGGCTCGAGCTCGAGGATCTTGGCCTGGCGCTTCTGCTGGACGACGCCGAAGAAATCGTGGTCGACGTCGTAGACCTGGCCCTTCCGCAGCTCGGGCTCGTCGGTGAGCACCTCGGCGTGGAAGATGTTGACGCTGAAGAGGTTCTGGGGCTTGGACAGCCAATCCCACACGGCGTCTGCGGGAGCCCCGACCCGCAGCATGCGTTCACACGTCCCCATTGGCGATCCTCCCGGCCGACTCCGCCCAATAGGGAATGTTAGTGAACTATCAGGCGGCGGGGAGACGCCGGCGCTCGCCGCCGACCTCGGCGGGCGAGCCCTCCGGCGTGGCCAACGGCCGCTCGCGCCGCAGCAGGCGGCGGGCGGAGCGGGTGACCATCCAGCCCATGAGCACCATCCACATGATGAAGGCCAGGGCCAGGCCGTAGACGTAGAGGCGCAGCAGGCTGTCGCCGGTCATGCGTCGTGCTCCTCGATCACGCGCACTGATCGCCCGACCACCCCGTCGGGGCGGGCCCGCACGATCCGGCCGCACAGCGGGCAGACGGCGCCGCCGTGGCCGTCGGTGCAGGCGTCGCGCAGCCTCCATCCGGAGGCGCCGCAGCGCCTGGTTGCCTCATCGACCATCCCGTTGGACGCGAGCGCCATCGTGGCGCTCCGACCATGACCGGCTCCCCAGCTTCGGACCCCCCGCCAGGTGATGGACATGTCCTCATCCTTTGCGGCTTGCGGCGTGTTGCGGCGTGCTTGCGGCGAATACTGCTCGGGCTCGGCGATCAGCCCGTGTACTTGGACGGTTCAGAAAGACCGACTGTGCTCAGTATGGAGCGGTGCACGAGCCTCTCGCAAGGACCCTGGCCCCAGCGCGACCGCCTCAGCGGTCGAACTCGCCCTCCCTCACGCCACCCAGGAAGGCTTCCCACTCGGCCGGCGTGAACTCGAGGACAGGGCCGTCTCCCTGCTGCTTCGAGTCGCGGACGCCCACCGTGCCGTCGGCGGCGAACGCCACCTCGACGCAGTTGTCGCCCCCGCTCGATCTGCTCGACGTGCGCCAGTTGGTGAACTTGGGTGCGCTCATCGGCTCGACCCCTCCCAGACTGCTCAGCGGCCATGTTCAGCCCGTGCCGCTATACAGCCCAGACTCTTTAACTGTGTCCGAGTATCACTCCGTACGACCACGGAGCGCAAGCATCTCCGCAAATCACCACTGTGAGTGGTCAGCGAGCCACCCTCGACGGTGCCGTGCGGGTGCGACCGCAGGCCGTGGGCATCGGCCAGCCGGCGGGGCCACCCGGCCGGTCACGGCGTCGGCGCGTCGGTGGCGCCGCTGGCCCTGCGGTCAGGCGGTCGGGCCTGCGCGCTCAGGCCACGGACAGCTTCTTGGCGCAGTCGATGAGGAACTCGAGGCTCTTCTCCACCGGCCAGGCCGCGGCGCGCATGTGCTCGTACAGCGCCTCGTAGTTGGCGACCCCGGTCGGATCCGTGAGCTCGGTGATGACGATGTCGTCGGTGACGGTGTCGACCGTGACGACCGTCGGGTCGCCCTCGCCGAACGTGTAGATCGAGAACGCCGAGCGCGGCACGGCGTAGTTCTCGATCTCGGCGTCGATGGGCAGCACGCGCACGGTGATCGTCTTGCTGGCGTTCACCGTGGCCGTCATGTTGTAGAGCTGCTCCTTGACGATCTCGGCGGGGGCGGCCAGCCGCCGGATCGCCACCTCGTCGATGAGGACCTCGTAGATCGGCCCGCCCGGCCGGCGCAGCATCCGCTGGCGACCCAACCGGCCCTCGACGACCTTCTCGATCTCGTAGTCGCTCCGGCCGGCGTGCTGATCGATCTCCGCCCGGGCCCGCGTGAAGCTCGGGGTCTGGAGCAGCCCGGGGATGAACGTCATCTGGTACTCGCGGATGTGCCGGGCGCCGGCCTCCAGGTCGGCGCTGCGGGCCTGGCGGGCGCCCATCGCCCGGTTCGAGTCCCACCAGCCCCGCTCGCCCGCCTCGCGGGCGATGGTCATGATCAGCATCCAGCGGTCGCCGTCGACGTCCAGCGCCTCGAGGATCCGCATCACGTCGTCCTGGTCGACGACGTGGCCGTTCTCCAGGCGGGAGATCTGGGCGCGGCTCTGCCCGACCTTACTCGCCAGCTGCTCGTGTGTCAGTCCCGCTTCCGTCCGCAGCGCTCGCAGCTCGGCCGCGAGGCGCAGACGGCGAACGTAGGGGCTGATCAATCCGGGGTCCTCCGAGAACGGTCTCCGACCGACAGACAGTAGGACATCGACACCCCCGACATACGCACCGTAGCGAGCCGGAACGCGGTGCGAGCGGGGCCGGAAAACCCCCTCGCACGAATGCGCTGGTCCACCCGGCTGTGCCTGGCGTGCGGCCGGGCGGCCGGGAATGGGGCTGTGCCGGCCGGGAATTCGGTCGCCGGGACGGCGGCCGGCCGCCAAGCTCGGCGGCATGCACCTCTCCACCGCGGCACTGGAGGCCGGCCTCGACACGGTCCGGGCGGCGCCCGCCGACGACGGGCGCCTCGAGCTGATCGTTCGCCGCCCGGCGGTCGGCGAGCGCGAGGAGCTGGCCGAGGGCCAGCTCGACACGGCCGAAGGGCTGGTGGGCGACTCGTGGCGGGCCCGGGGCAGCCGCCGCGGCCCGGCCGACCCCGACGCCCAGATCACGCTCATGAACGCCCGGGCCGCGCTGCTGGTGGCGGTCGACCCCGCCCGCCGGGCGCTCGCCGGCGACCAGCTGTATGTCGACCTCGACCTGAGCGAGTCCAACCTGCCCCCCGGCACCCGGCTGGCGATCGGCGACGCGGTGATCGAGCTCAGCGCCAAGCCCCACACCGGGTGCGCCAAGTTCTCGGCCCGGTTCGGGAAGGAGGCCCTGCGGTTCGTCAACTCGCCCGAGGGGCGCAAGCTTCGGCTGCGGGGCGCCAACGCCCGCGTGGTCGTGGGCGGGACCGTGCGGGCCGGCGACCGGGTGCGCAAGCTCGGGTCGTAGCCGGCGGCCGCGCTCAGTGCCGGTCGGCCACCCGCCGGCGACTCGCTGGTCACCGGGCGCGCAACCTGCTGCGCCCAGCGCGGCCGATCCGCCGGCCTCGACGGGCGAAGTGACACTACCGTAGGCGCTGCCGTGACCGAGGCGACGACTCCCGCACCAGGCGCTTCGGGGCCCGACGACGTGCCCGACATCGTCAGCCGCGTCCCCCACCCCGCGCGCATATGGGACTACCTGCTGGGTGGGTTCGCCAACTTCGCGGCCGACCGCGAGGCGGCCGAGAAGGTGGCCGCCGTCGCCCCCGGCGGACTGGAGACGGCGCGGGCCATCGTCCAGGCCAACCGGCGGTTCCTCGGCCGGGCCGTCCGCTACCTGACCGACGAGGCGGGCATCCGCCAGTTCCTCGACATCGGGACCGGCGTGCCGACCGAGGGCAACACCCACGAGGTGGCCCAGGCGGAGGCGCCCGAGTCGCGCGTCGTCTACGTCGACAACGACCCGATCGTGCTCGCCCTGGCCCGCTCGCTGCTGCGGAGCACGCCCGAGGGCGCCACCGCCTATCTGTCGGGCGACCTCCGCCAGCCCGAGGACATCCTGGACCGGGCCCGGGAGACGCTCGACTTCGACCGGCCGATCGCCCTCATGCTGGTGGCGGTCCTCCACCTGATCGGCGAGGACGAGGACGCCCACGGGATCGTGGCCCGGCTGGTCGACGGGCTGGCGCCGGGTAGCTACCTGGTCGTGTCCTGCCTGGCCAGCGATATCGAGCCCGCGCGGATGGCCGAGGCGGCCGGCCGGCACGACCGGCTCGTGCAGCGCGACCTTGTGCTGCGGTCGTACGACGACCTCGGCCGGTTCTTCGCGGGCCTCGATCTGGTCGAGCCCGGCATCGTGCCCGTCCACCGGTGGCGGCGGTCATCGGGGCCGCCGGAGGGCGCGCCGGAGGTGCCGATCTACGGGGCGGTGGGGCGGAAGCCCTAGACGATCGGGGCTCCGGGCGTTCGGGGCGTTCCGCGGGGCTCCCGGCCGGGGCGGGCTCAGGCCCGGCCCCCGTGATCCGGTTGGTCCGCCTCGGCAGCCTGGCGGACGTCCGGCAGGTCGAGGAGCTGTCCGTAGTCCACGAACGCCCGCAGCGTGTGGCCGCCGTCCACCCCCAGGTGCTGGCCGGTGACCCACGACGACTCGGGGCCGGCCAAGTAGCGGACGGCCCGGGCGATGTCGTCGACCTCGCCCGGGCGGGCGAGCGGCTGGCCAGCGAGGAAGGCCGCCATCATGGGACCGTTGGCGAAGGCCCGGGCGGTGGCCGGGGTGCGGGTCATGCCGGGGCGGACCGAGTTGACCCGCACGCCCAGCTCGCCCAGCTCGTCGGCCGCCACCCGGACCAGCTGGTCGACGGCGGCCTTGCCGGCCGCGTAGCTGGCCAGGTAGCGGGTGGAGAAGGCGGCGGCGGTGGACGACACGGCCACGAACGACCCCGACCCGGCCCGCACCATCGCCCGGCCGGCGTGCTTGAGCACGAGGTACACGGGCCGGACGTTGCGGTCGACCTCCTCGCTGAACTGGTCGTCGCCGTAGAGCAGCACCGGGGAGATCGAGCCGCCGCCGGGGACGACGACCGCGATGTGCAGGCGGCGCTCGGCGTCGGCGGCCGCGTCCACCGCGGCGGCGACGCTGGCGCCGTCGAGGGCGTCGCAGACGACCCGGTCCACGGTCAGGCCCTCGCCGGCCAGGGTGGCGGCCGCCTCCGCGAGCTTGCGTTCGGTGCGGCCGGCGATCGTCACCCGGGCGCCGTCCCGGGCCAGCAGGCGCGCGCTGCCCAGCCCGATGCCGCTGCCGCCGCCCACGACGAGGGCGTGGTGGCCTGCCAGGGGCGGGGTCCCGGGGCCCGGCGGCGGTCCCGGTCGGGCTTCGGTCCCGGTCACGGTCGCGGGGCGAGTGGGTCGGCCGGGCGGCTCTCGGTCCAGTCGACGTAGGCGGTGCGCTCGGCGATGCGCCAACCGCCGGCGCTGTCACGGCGGTAGGTGTCGAGGTAGCGCATGTGCATCACGTAGTCGGTGGTTTGGGCGGGGGCGCCGGCGCTGGGATCCTCGGCGTCGGCGGCCAAGTGGTGGGCGAGGCAGTACACCTCGCCGGTGGCCTCGTCGTCGCCGATCTCGTAGGTGCTCTGGCCGAGGAAGTGGAACGTGCGGGCGTAGCGGGACGCCAGCCGGCCCGGTATGCGGCCCAGCGCCTCGTGGCCGGCGACGTCGGTGCTGGGCGCGTCGGTGTCCGCCGGGCGCCACACCCGCAGGCGGGCGTCGGGCAGGAACACGCCGGCGAACGTCTCGGGCTCGTTGCGGTCCGCGGCCCGGGCGTACAGCGCCGCCAGGCGCCGCAGCGCCAACTCGTCCGCCGCCCGCACCCCGGGGTCGGGCCTCGCGTCCCCGTCCGGTCGGTCCGCCTCCCCGCCGCGCGCCCCGTGCGGACCCTGCGTCCCGCCGCCGTGCGCACGGCGTGCGGTCCGGGGGCCCTGCGCACCCTGCGGGTCGTGTGCGCCTTGGCCTCGTTGCGCCCCCGCTGCAGCCCGTCCGTCCCGGCCGGTCATCGCTCCCCCTCCACCTCTAGACGTCACCTGCGCCCGATTGCATATCTTATTTGCCATTGGGCCGCTCCCCCGCATCCGGGGACCGGGAGGGGGCCGTCCCCGGTGGCGACGCTGCCGCCGGGGACGGGGATGGGTGAGGCCCAAGGGCCGGGGTCGGGACTCAGGGCTTGCGAGCCATGCCGCCGTGAATCGGGACGGGGCGGTGAGAGCGGCGGGGCCGGCCGCCGCCCCCGCCGCCCACGGCGCGATCCGCCTCGCCTCCAGGTGGACCGTCCGCTGCGCCACCGGTGGCGGCGCCGGCCCGACCGACGGCGCGGCCCACGACCACCCCGGCGCGGGCGTCCACCGCTCCCCCGGCTCCCCGGACCCGGTGGAGCCACTCGTCCAGGGGCACGACGCCGGGCTCCAAGAGCTCGAGGCCGGCAAAAAAGCGGACGACCTCCGCCCGGCTGCGGACCGTCGCGAGCTCCACGGACCCCGCCTCGTTGTGGCGGCGCACCATCTCGGCCATGACCTCGGGGTCGACGTCGCTCGCCAGGTGGGACACGACCACGTGGCTACCCGGCGCCAGCGCCTCGGCCAGCCGGGCCACGATCCCGTACGGACCCTCGCTGTCGAGGACGTAGTGGAGCACGCCGAGCAGCATCAGCCCCACCGGCTCGGAGAAGTCGAGGGTCGCCGCCGCCCGGCGCAGGATCACGTCCGGTTCCCGCAGGTCGGCCTCGAGGTAGGCGATCGCCCCCTGGGAGGAACCCTGCAGCAGCCGCCGGGAGAGGGCGAGGACGGTCGGGTCGGGGTCGACGTAGACGATCCGGCACGTCGGGTCCTCCGCCTGGGCGACCTGGTGGACGTTCTCCTCCGTCGGCAGCCCGGTGCCGATGTCGAGGAACTGGCGGACGCCGACCTCGCCGGCCAGGCGCCGCACGGTCCAGATCAGGAACTCCCGGTTGACCCGCACGTTCGCCCGGGCCTGCTCGAGGCCGCCAGGGAGTGCGGCGGTCACCCGGCGGGCGAGCTGACGGTCGGCGGCGAAGTTCACCCGCCCGCCCAACAGGTAGTCGTACATCCGGGCGATGTGAGGGACGGTGCGGTCGATCTCGATCGGCTCCTCCCACCAGTCGCCATCGGCGCCGTCTCGCCCGTCGGTCACGTCGACGGTGTCGCTCGGGCCGCCGTTGCCGCTCGGCCCCCCGCTCGTTGCCCTGCTCGTTGCCCCGGTCACGAAGACCCAGTGTACCCAGTTCCCTGGGCCATGCAACCAGCGCTGTGCGGGCCGACCCGGCCGGCCGAGTCGGCGGCTGCATACTGAGTGCCATGGCCGACGATCACCTCGTCGTGGTGCCCCACTCGCCGGGCCCGCTGGTGCCGCTGGACCCGCCCCGGCGGGGCCGCGACGAGCTCGACGAGCTGATCGACGACCTCTTTCCCGACACGGACGAGGGGCCCGGCGCGTTCGACGCCGCCCTCGTGGTCGTCGGGCTGGTGCTCCTCGGGTGGCGCCTCGCCGGCGGGCCGCCGCTGGCGCTCGCCGGCGGACTCGTGGCGCTGGGGCTGGGGTGCGTGCTGCCCGTGCGCTGGCTCGCCCAGCGGCTGCGCCGGCGGCGGCGGAACGCCACGGCCCGGGCCGGCGTGCCGCTGAACGTCGGACACGAGACCACCGCCCGGCTCGCCGGGGCGTACGACGACCTGGGCGCCGCCGCGGCCGGCGAGGCCGAGGTCGCCGCCGCCCACGGCGCCCTGCTGGAGGTGGCCACGCTGCTGCGGGGGCGGGTGCCCAGCTCCGACCGGGAGCGCACCTACGTCACCGAGCGGGCGGCGGCCATCGAGAACCTGGCTGCCGCCGTGCGGGAGCGTCGATCGGCGGCCAACTCGGGCGACCCCGACGGACCCGACCCGGCGCTCGTGCTGGACGCCCGGGCCGGGCTCGACGCCCTCACCGGCCCCGACGCCCTCGCCCGCCTCGACGAGCTCGCCGCCGAGGCGCGGCGGCGCCCCCATGCCGGACGCTGACCCATCCGCCACCCCGCCCGGCCCGCCGCTCCCGGGCAGCCGGTCGGCCGACGGCGACCTCTCCTCTTCCCCCGCCCCGCCGCCCGCATCCTCCGATCGCGCCGGGCCCACCGGGCCCACCGGCGCCCCGGACGGGCGCAACCCCACCCCCATGGTGCAAGCGAGCGAGGCCACGCCCGACCCCACCCACGGCTCCCCCGCCGTACCGCCGCCGGCGGCCCGCACCGCACCAGAGACCGGCGACCCCGTCCCGGACGACACGGCCGCCGGTGCCGAACCCGCCACCCGCACCGCAGGGGCCGCCGGGCCGGCCACGCCGACGGCCGGGGCCGCTCCCGACCCCGCCGGCCCGCGCTGGAGCACCCGTCCGGCCGCGCCGGCGGCCGCGAGCGGCGACGCCGCACCGACCAGCCCCGCTGGCCAGCTCCTCGGTCAGGGCTCTGGCCCAACCGGCCACCAGGACGGTCCCGCCGACGCTCGCTGGAGCACCCGCCCGGCCGACCACCCGGCCGCGCCCGCCGTCGGAGCCGGCGGCGGGGCGCCGGGTTGGGCCGGCGGCGCGGACTGGCAGGGCGCCGGGGTGCCGGTCCAAGCCCACGACGCCGGGGCGGCGGTGCCGGGAGGCGGCAGCGGGTTGGCCGCCGCGGACCCCGAGGCGGAGGCCGAGGAGACGTTGAGCGGGATCGGGCGGGTGCTGGTGGTGCCGCTGGTCCCGATCGTGGCGGCGTGGGAGGCGGGGCGGGCCGCGGTCCGGAGCGCCGTCGCCGCCGTGCGGGCGGCCTGGGCGGCCACCGGGGCCGCCCTCCGGGCCCTGGGACGGGCGGTGGCGTGGCCGTTCCGGCTACTGGTCGCCGGCATCCGCTGGCTGCTCGGCGTCGTCCGCGCCGGGCTGGTCTGGCTGTGGAACGTCGTCACCTGGCCGCTGCGGGTGGTGGCCCGGGCGGTCCGGGCGCTGATGCAGCGGCTCGCCGTCGTGCTCCGCGCGATCGCCGCGCCCATCCGGGCGCTCCTCCGGCGGTGGTTCGTCGCCCTGCGGGCGCTGGCCGCCAGCGTGGCGGCGCTCCTACGGCAGGCGGGGCGGGCGGTGGTCGCCGCGCTCCGGCGGATCGCCGTCCTGGTCCGGGCCGCGGCCCGGGCCGTCGCCGCTCCGATCCGGGCGGCGGCGCGGGCCCTCGCCGCGGCGGTGCGGCGGCTCCTGGTCGCCGTGCGGGCCGGGCTGCGAGCGCTCGCCGAACCCCTCCGCGCCGCCGCCCGAGCGGCCGCGGCCGGTCTGCGGGCGCTCGCCGCCGCGCTCCGGCGGTTGCTCGCCACCATGGCTGCGCCCGTCCGGGCGGCGCTGCGGCAGGTCCGGCAACTGGTGGCAGGGCTGGCGGCACCCATCCGGGCCGCGGCGGCGGCGATCCGGCGGGCGGTGAGGGCGATGCTGCGTCCGGTCTGGACGGCGGCGGCCGCAGCCGCCCAGGCCGTGCGCTCGCTCGTCCGGCCGCTGCGGGTGGCGGGCGCAGCCGTCCGTCGGCGGTGGCGGATCGCCACCCGCGGGCTCCGGGAACGGGGCCGGCGGGCTCGCGCCGCCGTCCGGCGGGCACGCCAGCGGGTGCGGGCGCTGGCCCGCAGCCTCCGCACCGGCGTGCGCCGCAGCGACGGGCCGGCTCCCGGCCCGCCCGGGCGCCCGTCGCCCTGAAGGGATTGGCCTCCGGCCCGCCGCCCGCAGCGCATCCGGGAACGCAGGCCAGCGGGCACGCCGCTCGAGCGGGCCGCCGGCCCGAGGCCGCGCTGCGTCGCCAGGAGCATGCGCTGCGGCGGCCCGGCTCCCAACTTGCCCGGCGCCCGCTCCCCTGCCGACCCTGCCCCGCAGCGTTCGCGCCGGCGATCGCGGCGCTGGACCGACCGGGAGGGCCTCCTCGGCCGGCGACGTCCGGGGGCCGGGCCGGCGGCCCGCACTCGAGGTGCGACCACAGGCGCAGCTCCCACAACCGGCCCGCCGCGCGCCGTCCCCGTAGCGGTACGTCGCCGCGGGGACGGCGAGCCGGGGCCGAGCGCGGCCGGGGCCCGGGCGGGCCGCGTTCGAGCCAACCGCACCACAGGGATCCGCCGCGCAGCCCGGACCCCGGCCAGCCCGCGTTCGAGCCAACCGCACCACAGGGATCCGCCGCCCGCAGCCCGGACCCCGGCCAGCCCGCGTTCGAGCCAACCGCACCACAGGGATCCGCCGCCCGCAGCCCGGACCCCGGCCGGCCGGAGGGGTAGCGTGCGGACGTGGCGTACGACGAGGCGCTGGCCACGCGGGTGCGGACGTTCCTGGCGTCGGAGGACGCCATCGACGAGCGGCGGATGATGGGCAGCCTCGTGTTCCTCAAGAACGGGAACATGCTCGGCGGGGTCAACCGCGCCGGCCTGCTCGTGCGGGTGGGCGCCGAGGGCTACGACGAGTCGCTGGCGCAGCCGCACGTCCGGCCCATGGACTTCGGCGACGGCCGGCGCCCCAAGGGGTTGGTGGTGGTGGCGCCCGAGGGCGTCACCGACGACGCCGACCTCCACCGGTGGGTGGGCACCGGGCTGGCGTTCGCCGCCAAGCTGCCGCCCAAGCCCGGGCTGGGCTGACGCCCGCGCCGTCCGTCACAGGCCCGTCACAGGGGGCGCGCTCGACGCGCACCTAGTGCGTCCTATGTTGTGGCCGTGGCACCCCGACCTGGTGAGATCGTCCGCTTCATAGGCCGCAGCTCCAAGCGCATCGCCGTCACGGTCGTGGGGGCGGCGCTGGTGGCGCTCGGTCTCGTCATGCTGGTGCTGCCCGGCCCGGGCATCGTCGTGCTCGTCGCCGGCTTCGCCGTGCTGGGCACCGAGTACGCCTGGGCGGCGACGGTGCTCGAGAAGACCAAGCGCACGGCCGAGGTCGCCGGCCGCGTGACCAAGGACGGCCTCGCCAAGGCCGCGCGCGGCGCCAACGGGCTCGCCCGCTCGACCGGGCGCCGGGTCCTTCGCCGCTGACCCCCGGCGGCGGCCCTCAGGGCCTCAGGGGGACCCGCCGGACGACGGGTCCCGCGACGCGTCCGTCGCGGGCTCGCTGTCCGTCGAGCCGGACGCCGGCTCGTCGAACAACCCCCGCCGCCGGAACGCCTCGATGACCGCCCGGGCGTTGTGCGAGAACAGCGCCACGTAGCCCGCGGCCGCCCGGTCGCCGTCGCGGTCGTGCAGGGCGGCCGCGATGGCGTCGAGGCGCCGCCCGAGGTCGGTTACCGCGTCGGGCACCACGTCGAACAGCGCGCCGGGCACGAGCTGGGGCATGGCCCGCAGCATCGAGCGCAGCCGGGGCGACCTGGCGGCGATGGCGACGGCGGCATGGAAGGCGGTGGCCAGCCGCTGGCGCTCGTCGGGGTCGGTGGCCCGCTCGAGCTCGGCCCGGATCTCGGCCAGCTGCCGGTCGCACTCCTCGTCCCAGTGGGCGGCGGCCCGCCGCGCCCCGAAGGTGTAGGCCAGCGCCAGCAGGTCGTAATGGTCCTGCACCGTCGACTCGTCGAGCGTGGCGACGAACACGCCCCGGTGCATCTCGATGCGGACCCACCCCTCGCGGTCGAGCCCGATGAGCGCCTCCCGCACGGGGATCCGGCTCATGCCGAGGGCGGCGGCGATGCGGTCCTGGGGGATGCGGTCGCCGGGACGGAGCTCCCCGTCGAAGATCAGCCGCCGTATGTAGATGGCCGCCTGCTCCCCGCTGCTCCTGCGGACGAGGGCGGGGCCGGCCTCCGGGGTCGTGGCCACCCGTATAAGATATACCCCGAGCGGGTCACCGGGCCGTGACCAGCGCCCGAATAACATATTCGGCATGGCGCCCCCGCCGAGCACGGCTGGCATCGGCTCTCCCCTGGCCAAAGGCATCGACACGACGAGGATGAGCAGCGGCGACCAGGCCGCGCTGTTCATACGTCGGCTCATCTTCGACGGCGACCTGCGGCCGGGCACCCGGGTCCCGCAGGACGAGATCGCCCAGACGCTCGGCGTGAGCCGCATCCCGGTGCGCGAGGCGCTGATCGCCCTCGAGCGCGAGGGCTGGGTGACGATCGAGCTCCATCGCGGGGCGTTCATCAACGCCCTCGACGAGGACGCCGTCCGCGACCACTACGAGCTCTACGGCCTGGTCTACGGCTTCGCCGCCCAGCGGGCGCTGACCCGCTCCCCCTCGTCCGAGCTGCTGGAGACGCTCGACGGCCTGGTCAAGGAGCTGCGCCGGGCCGAGCGCCCCGAAGACGTCACCCGGATCAGCATGCGGTTCCAGCGGGCGATCGTCGACGCCGCTCGGTCCAACCGCATCCGGGTGGTGGTCCGGGCGATGTCGGGCCTGGTGCCCGGCGACTTCTTCTCGCTCGTCCCCGACGCCATCCCGATCGAGCGGCGCGGGCTCCCGGCGGTCCTCAAGGCCATGCGCGAGGACGACCACGACCGGGTGGCCGCCGAGTACCTCAAGATGATGCGGGCCATCGGCGAGAAGGTCGTCGACCTGTTCAAGGCCCGGGGCCTTTTCGAGCTGCCGGGCGACTGACCGACCGCCGCCGGGCACCCGGACCGGGCCGGGCGGAGCCGGGCCCGCGCCCGCCGGCGGCCCGGCCCTTACGACCCCTCGGGCACCGGCGGGCGCCGGTCGGCCCAGGGGCACGCCTCCTCCAGCGCCGAGGCCAGGCGGATCAGCAGGTCCTCCCGCCCCACCGGCGCCACCAGCTGGACCCCGATCGGCAACCCGTCGGGGGACATGCCGAGCGGCAGCGAGATGGCCGGCTCGCCGGTGACGTCGAACGGCAGCGCCAGGGCGGCCATGTCGGCGTGGACGGCCTGAGCCTGGTCCGGCGGCGCGTGCCCGTCGGCGACGCCCAGCTCGACCGGCGGGTTGGGCATGGTCGGCGACAGCAGGACGTCGAACGGCGCATACGCCTCGGCCATCCGCCGACTCCAGGCGGCCACCGCGTCCGTGGCCCGGATCAGGTCGACGGCGCTCGCCGCCCGCCCCCGCTCGACCATCGCCGCGTTGGCGGGCTCGAGGTCGGTGATGGGCTCGCCGAACACCGACTCCCAGTGGGCGACCTCGGCGGCCACGCCGGCCGCCACCAGCAGCCCGAAGCCCACCATCCCGTCCAGGTCGGCCATGGCCTCGACGCCACACGGCGTGACCTCGTGACCCATCGCCTCGAGCACCCGGGCCGCCTCCTCGGCTGCGCCGGAGCACGCCGGGTCGACCGGTCCCCCGTAGCGGTGGCCGGTGACGAGGCCCACCTTCAGCGGCGGCACGGGGGCCCCGACCTCGTCGGCCCACGGCCGGGCCGGGGGCGGCGCCGCGTACAGGTCGCCGGGCGCCGGGCCGGCGGTGGCGTCGAGGATGGCGGCGGTGTCCCGCACGCTGCGGCACACGACGTGCTCGTGGGTCAACGGCCCCCAGTACTCGCCGTGGAGCGGCGCCAGCGATGTGCGGGCCCGGCTCGGCTTCAGCCCGACCAGCCCGCAGCACGAGGCGGGGATGCGGATCGACCCGCCCATGTCGTTGGCGTGCCCCACCGGCACCATGCCGGACGCCACGGCCGCCGCCGACCCGCCGCTCGACCCGCCCGTCGAGTGGCGGGGGTTCCAGGGGTTGCGGGCCGGGCCGTGGGCCAGCGGCTCGGTGGTGGGGGACGTGGTGAGCTCGGGCACCTTGCTCCGCCCCACCACCACGAAGCCGGCCGCCCTGTAGCGTCGCACCAGCTCGGTGTCGGCCGGCGAGCGCCAGGGTCGGTCGCGCAGGTAGCGCAGCCCGTGCTGGTAGCGGTCGCCGGCGGAGTGCTGCACGGCGTCCTTGACGACCATCGGCACCCCCCGGAACGGGCCGTCGGGCAGGTCGCCGGCCGCCTCGGCGACCGCCCGGTCGAACCGCGTGTCGACCAGCGCCCCGTAGGCGGGGTCGAGCGCCTCGATGCGGGCGATCGCCCGCTCCACCAGCTCGGCCGGGGTGACCTCGCCGCGCCGCACGAGCTCCGCCTGCCCGGTGGCGTCGAGGAAGTCCAGCGGGTCCCGCGCGGCGGGCGAGTCGTCGCGCGAGTCGTGGCGCGAGCCCGGCGACGCCGGGGACCCCAGCGAGGCGGACGAGTCTGACGATCCCTCGGATCCCATGGCCGAATCGTATATTGCATGTAACCCGCGCGTCCGAGGTCCGCAACCGGTCATCGAGCCCGAGTCGCTGGACACGGCTCCGAGTTCGCGCGAAACCGGATGGTGATGCAGGCGACACACCTTGACACGGGGACGGAGCCCCCGGGGCTGGCCCCGGGCATCGGTTCGCGGCGCGACGACGAGGTCCGCGGCGTGGGCCAGCTGCAGGCCACGGCCGCCGAGCCGTTCGGCTCGCGGGTGGCCGGATGACGGGCGGCGCCAGCGGAACCGGGGGCGACGCCACCGGGACGGGCGGCGTGGCCGGCGGCGTGGGTGATACGGCCGCGGGTGCCGCACCCGGGCCGCCCGCGCTTCGACCCCTGCTGCGGCAGGTCGTCGACGCGGCCGAGGGCTGGCTGGGGTCGCTGGCCGACCGCCCGGTGTGGACCCGGGCCACCTACGACGACATGGTGGGGGCCCTCGGCGGGCCGCTGCCGGACGCCCCCACCGACCCCGCCGAGGTGGTCGCCCAGCTGGCCGAGGCCGCCGAGCCGGGCCTGACCGCCACGCCGGCCGGGCGGTTCTTCGGCTTCGTGATCGGCGGCACCCACCCGGCCGGGCTGGCCGCCGACTGGCTCACCTCGGCGTGGGACCAGAACGCCGGGCTCACGGCCCTCACCCCCGCCGCCGCGGCCTGCGAGGCGGTGGCGGCCGGCTGGCTCATCGACGCGCTCGGCCTCCCGACCTCCGCCTCGGTCGGGCTCGTGACCGGCGGCATGCAGGCCAACTTCACCTGCCTGGGCGCGGCCCGCCACGGCGTGCTGGCCCGGGCCGGCTGGGACGTCGAGTCCGGCGGCCTGGCTGGCGGCCCGCCCGTCCGGGTGCTGGCCAGCGCCGACCGGCACGACACGATCGACCTGTCGCTGCGCTACCTCGGCCTGGGCACCGGCTCGATCGTCGAGGTGGCCAGCGACGCCCAGGGCCGGGTGCGGCTCGACGGCCCCGACGGGCTCGCCGCCCGGCTGGAGGCGACCGGCGGCGACCCGACGATCGTCTGCCTCCAGGCCGGCGACGTGCACACGGGGGCGTTCGACCCGCTGGGCGAGGCCGCCGACCTGGCCCACGAGCGCGGCGCCTGGGTCCACGTCGACGGGGCGTTCGGGCTGTGGGCGGGGGCGGCGTCCGACCCGGCCGTCCGAGCCCTGGTGGACGGCGTCGACCGCGCCGACTCGTGGGCCACCGACGGGCACAAGACGCTCAACGTCCCCTACGACTGCGGGTTCGCCATCGTGCGCGACCCGGCGGTCCACCGGGCGGCGTTCGGCGTCCGGGGTGCCTACCTGATCAACACCGAGGCCGGCGACCCGCTGGAGCTGGTCCCCGAGTTCTCCCGGCGGGCCCGGGGCTTCGCCGTGTGGGCGGTGCTGCGGTCGCTCGGCCGGTCCGGCCTGGCCGAGCTGGTCGACCGGCTGTGCCGGCACGCCCGGCGGATGGCCGAGGGCATCGCCGCCATCCCCGGCGCCACCGTGCTCAACGACGTGGTGTTCACCCAGGTGCTGGCCGCGTTCGGGTCGGACGAGGCCACCCGGGCGGTCGCCAGGCGGGTGCTGGAGGAGGGCACGGCGGTGCTCACGCCCTCGACCTGGCGGGGCCGGGCGGTGCTGCGGTGCTCCCTGAGCAACTGGTCGACGACGGACGAGGACATCGACCGGACGGTGGCGGCGCTCGGCCGTATCGCCGCCGAGGTGCGGGGCGGCTGACCAGGACGGGTCGGCTCGTCCCGGGCGCACCGGCACGTCACGGCTCGGCCGGCGGGGCGGCGGACGGTGACCCCGCCTCTCTCTCCTCCGGCTCGGCGGGCGGGGCGAGGTCGGCCCGGACACCGAGCAGGCGGACCGGGCGGGTCAGCTCGAACCGGTCCAGCGCCGCCCGGGCCGCGGCCTCCAGCGCGGCCAGGTCGCCGGTGGGGGCCGCGAGCGCGACGCTGCGCGTCTGGGTGAAGAACGGCGCGAACCGGACCTTGACCGCCACCCGCACGGCCGGCCGCCCCTCCCCCGCCACGTCCCCGGCCACGCGCCGGACCAGCTCGACGAGGTGGCCGTCGAGCGCCTCCCGCCCCGTCAGGTCGCGGGGGAACGTCACCTCCCGGCTCCGCGACCGGGCCCGGTGGGGAGCCGCGCTCACGGTCGTGCCGCCCAGGCCGAGCGCCAGCACCCGGTACCACGGGCCCATGCTCGGCCCGAACCGGCGGGCCAGACGGTCCCGGTCGGCGGCCGCCAGCGCCCGCACGGTCGTGATGCCCATCTCGGCCAGCTTGCGGGACGTCTTGGTGCCCACGCCCCACAGCTGGTCGGGCGGGCGATCGCCCATCACGTCCATCCAGGTCTCGGCCGTCAGCCGGTAGACGCCGCCCGGCTTGGCGAACCCGGTCGCCACCTTGGCCCGGATGCGGTTGTCGCCGATGCCCACCGAGCAGACGAGCCCGGTGGCGGCGCGAACCGCCCGCTGGATCTCGGCGGCCCGGGCCTCGGGCTCGGCGGTGGTGGCGGCCACGAACGCCTCGTCCCAGCCCAGCACCTCGACCACCCCGAACCGGCGGATCGTGGCCATGACCTCGTCGGACGCCGCCTCGTAGGCGGGACGGTCGGACGGCAGGAACACGGCGTCGGGACAGCGGCGGGCTGCGGTGCGCAGCGGCATCCCGCTGCGCACGCCGTGCTCCCGGGCCGCGTAGGACGCGGCCGCCACCACCGCCCGGGCCGTCGGCTCGCCGTCGCCGCCCACGATCACCGGCCGGCCCCGCAGCTCGGGCCGCCGCCGCACCTCGACCGCGGCCAGGAACTCGTCGAGGTCGACGTGCAGCACCCAGTCGTGCGGCCCGCGCTCGTGCGGCACCCCCGGGTGCGGCGCCCGGTCCGGCGGCTGCGCCACGCCCCCAGTATGCGCCGCCCATGCGCTGGGCCACCCGCCGCCGCCCGGGCTCGCCCGGCCGGCGGGGCCTCGGACCCGGGGGCTCAGAGCGCGGGGGCCGGGGCGAAGGTCGTGGCCCGGGTCGGCGTCCGGGCCGCGGAGGCGCGGCGGTGGGCGAGGACCGACTCGACGATCTCGCCCGAGCGGACCGCGATGTTGGACAGCAGCGTCGAGGCGATGCCGTGCGAGTGCTCGGTGGCGCCCTGGACGTAGATGCCGGCATCGGCCGGAGCGTCCAGCACGACCCGGTAGTCGCGCCCGATGTCGGGGGCCCCGTCCGGCCGGCGCCGGGCCAGCTCGGCGGCCCCGCCCAACAGCCGCAGCGTGTCGGTCGGGCGGTAGCCGGTCGCGTAGACGACGGCGTCGGCCACCAGCGTCGTCCGCTCGCCGGTCGGCAGGAACTCGACCTCGACCCGCACCTCGTTCTCGGCCGGGTCGACCGCCACCACCCGCGAGGCGTTGAGGATGCGGAGGCGCTCCCGGCCCTGCACCTTCTCCTGGTACTGCCGCCGGTACAGCTCGTTGATCAGGTCCTGGTCGACCACCGAGTAGTTGGTGTTGCGGTGGTAGTCGAACAGCATCCGCTTCACGTCCTCGGAGGCGCCGTAGTACGCGTCGACGGCCCCGGGGTCGAAGATGCGGTTGGCGAACGGCGTGTCGTCCGACGGCGTGTAGCCCCAGCGGGTGAACACCGAGCACACCTCGGCCGTGGCGAACCGGCGGTGCAGGTACTCGACGGCCTCGGCCGCGCTCTGCCCGGCCCCGACCACGACGAACCGCCGGGGCGACGGCGGCAGCGTCTCCACCCGGTCGAGCAGGTCGGCGTTGTGCCAGACCCGGCCGCCGGGCCGGGCCTCGGGCGGCAGGCTGGGCGCCAGGCCGGCCGCCACGACGACGTTGCGGGCCCGCCGAACGGTGATGCCCCGGCCGCCGCGGTCGCTGGTGGCGACGTCGAACGCCACCACCCGGCCGTCCTCGACGACGGGCTCGACGTCGGTGGCCTCCTGGTCGTAGGCGACGACGTCATCCAGGCGGGCTGCCGCCCACTCGAGGTAGTCGTGGAACTCGATGCGCAGCGGGAACAGCGTCTTGTGGTTGATGAAGTCGACCAGCCGGCCCTTGCTGTGCAGGTAGGACACGAAGCTGAAGTCGCTGCACGGGTTGCGCAGCGTCACCAGGTCCTTGAGGAACGACACCTGCATGGTGGCGTCGTCGATGAGCATGCCCCGGTGCCAGCCGAAGCGGGGCTTGCGCTCGACGAACCGCGCGGTCAGGGCGGCCGCCGGGTCGCGGCGGTTGTGCTCGTCGACGGCGATGGCGAGTGCGAGGTTCGAGGGACCGAAGCCGATGCCGAGGATGTCGAGCACCTCGGGCTCGCCGGCCGGCTGGTCGGGGGCGGCGGTCACGTGCGGGGCCCGTCCATGGCCTCGGCCAAGCTGCGAGGGCGCATGTCGGTCCAGTGCTCGTTCACGTAGTCGAGGCAGGCCTGGCGGCCGTCGGGGCCGTGGACGACCTCCCAGCCGGTCGGTACCTCGGCGAACGAGGGCCAGAGCGAGTGCTGGTCCTCGGCGTTGCGGAGCACGAGGAACGTGCCGTCGGGGTCGTCGAAGGGGTTGGTCATCCGGGCTTTCCCTCGTCCGTCTGGCCGATGTTAGGCTCACTTTTATCGGAAAGTCTGGGTCACCTGTCAACGAGCCCCCCGTCGACGACGGTCGCAACGACGGCTCCGGCGGCCCCGCCGAGGGCGGTCCCGGCGAGCCGGCCGCGTCCGGCGGCTGGGTGCTGCGCGAGACCGCCCGCGGCCAGCGCCGCGACCTGGCGCTCACGTCGTTCCTCGTGGTCGTCCACCAGGCCGCCGAGGTCGCCGTCCCGCTCGCCGTCGGCCTGGTCGTCGACCGGGCCGTGGCCACCGGCGACGGCGCCGCCATGACCCGGTGGGTGATCGGCCTGGCCGTGCTGTTCGCCGTCCTGTCGTCGGCCGGGTGCTACGGCGTGTACGCCTACGACCGGGTCGTCGCCAACGCGTCGCACGACGTGCGCCTGCGCGTGGCCCGCCGGGTGCTCGACCCGGGCGGGGGCGTCGAGGACGCCCTGCCCGGCGAGGTCGTGAGCCTGTCGACGGTCGAGACCGCCCGCATCGGCGAGGGCGTCGGTGCCCTCGTGATCCTGGTCGGGGCCGTCGCCGGCGTGGCGGCCGCGGCCGCCGTGCTGCTCGCCACCTCGCTCACGCTGGGAGCGGTGGTGGTCATCGGGATGCCGGTCGTGCTGCTGGCCGTCCAGGCCATGTCCCGCCCGCTGGTCGACCGGGCCGACGCCCACCAGGAGGCCGTCGCCGCCACCGCCGGCATCGCCGCCGACCTGCTGGCCGGGCTCCGGGTGCTCAAGGGCCTGGGGGCCGAGGCCGCGGCGGCCGCCCGCTACCGCCGGTCCAGCGGCGAGGCGCTCGACGCCGCGCTGGCCGCCAACCGGGTCCGCTCGGCCTACCTGGGCGTCACCATGTCGGTCGCCGGCGCCTTCCTGGTGCTGGTGGGATGGATCGGGGGCCGCCAGGCGCTCGACGGCTCGATCACGGTGGGCGAGCTCGTGGCGGCCGTCGGGATCACCCAGTTCCTGGTCGGGCCGCTCGGCAGGCTGGCCTACGCGGCCGGGATGCTCGCCCAGGCCCGGGCGTCCGCCGCCCACGTGGCCGCCGCCCTGACGGCCCCGCCCGCGGTGCGGGAGGGCGACGGCCGCCTGGGGCCGCCGACGGGGCGGGACGGTGACGACGGCGGCGACGGTGGTGGCGCCGGCGACCGCGCCCCCACGGGCGCCCGCCGCCTCAGCCTGCGGGGCCTGCGCCACGGCACGCTCCAGGGCGTCGACCTCGAGGTCGAGCCCGGCGAGATCGTCGGCGTCGTGACCACCGACCCGGCCGAGGCCGCGGCGCTGGTGGCCTGCCTCGACCGCTCGGTCGAGACGGCCGGCGGCGAGGTGGCGGTCGACGGCGTCCCGCTGTCCGCCCTGCGCCTCGATGAGGCCCGCCGGGCCGTGGTCGTCGCCCACCACGACGCCCGGCTGTTCGAGGGCACCATCGCCGACAACGTGGCGGTGGCCGCCAACCCGGGCGTCGACGTGGCGGCCGCCCTCGAGGCCGCGGGGGCCGACGCCGTCGTCGACGCCGTGCCCGGCGGCCTCGACGCCCCGGTGGCCGAGGGCGGCCGGTCGCTGTCCGGCGGCCAGCGCCAGCGGGTCGCCCTGGCCCGGGCCCTGGCCACCGACGCGCCCGTGCTCGTGCTGCACGAGCCGACGACCGCGGTCGACGCCGCCACCGAGCACCAGGTGGCGACCGGGCTGCGCTCGCTGCGGGCCGGGCGGCGGACCACGCTGCTGGTCACGAACAGCCCGGGCCTGCTGGCCGTCGCCGACCGGGTGGTGGTCGTGGACGGCGGCCGGATCGCCGCCGACGGCGACCATGCCCGGCTGGCCGCCACCGACGACCGCTACCGCACGGCGGTGCTCACGTGAGCGGCGCCGACGGCACCACCGCCGACAGGCGCGGCGACGAACGCCGGCCCGACGACGGCGTCGCCGGCCGCGACGTACCGCCCGGCGACGCCCTGCCCCTGGCCCCCACGCTCCCCGTGGCGTCGGCGGCCGAGACCCGCCGCCGGCTGGCGGCGCTCGCCCGCCCCCACCGCGGCCTGGCCGTGCTCACCGTCGGCGTGCTGGTGGCGGCCACAACGGCCGGCCTGCTGGTCCCCCGCCTGCTCGGCGAGGTGGTCGACGTCGTCAACGAGGGCCGCCCGACCGCCGACCTCGACCGGCTAGCCCTCGCCCTGGTGGTAGCGGCCGTGGCCCAGGGGGCGCTGGCCGGCTGGGGCATGGCGCTGGTGGGCCGGCTCGGCGAGGTGCTGCTGGCCGCCCTGCGGGAGCGGGTGGTGTCCCGGGCCCTCGACGTGCCGCTCGCCGACGTCGAGCGGACCGGCACCGGCGACCTCGTGGCCCGGGTGTGCGGCGACGTCGACGCCGTGTCGGAGGCCACCCGCGAGGCGGTCCCCGAGATCGTCAGCTCGGCTCTGATCATCGGCCTCACCCTCGTCGGCCTCGGGGCGCTCGATGGGCGCCTGGCGCTGGCCGGCCTGGCCGCCGTCCCCATCCAGGTCGGCGCGGCCCGCTGGTACCTGCGCCGCTCCGGCCCGATCTACGCGGCCGAGCGGGCGGCCGAGGGCGCCCGCTCCCACGAGGTGCATGGCAGCGTGGTCGGCGCCCGCACGATCCGGGCGTTCCGGCTCCAGGACGTCCACCTCGACCGTATCGACGCCCGGTCCCGCGAGTCGGTCCGGTTCGCCGTGGCCGCCGGCCGGGTCCGGGCCTGGTTCTTCTCCCGGCTGAACGGCGCCGAGCTGGTCGGGCTGGGGACCGTGCTCGTCGTCGGCTTCCTACTGGTCCGCAACGGAACGATCACGGTGGGCGCGGCGACGGCGGCCGCCCTCTACTTCCACCGGCTGTTCGACCCGATCGGCGGCCTGCTGCTCCAGCTCGACACCGCCCAGGCGGCCGGCGCCGCGCTGGCCCGCCTGGTGGGCGTGCTGGCGGTCCCGCCGCCACCCGAGCCCGAGCGGCCGGCCACAGTGCGGGACGCCTCGGTGGCCGTCGAGGGCGTGCGGTTCGCCTACGAGCCGGGCGCCGAGGTCCTGCACGGCGTCGACCTCCACCTCCGGCCGGGCGAGCGGGTGGCGCTGGTCGGCGTGAGCGGCGCCGGCAAGACCACGCTGGCCAAGCTGCTGGTGGGCGTCCACTCCCCCGCCGCCGGCACCGTCCGGCTGGGCGGCGCCCCCGTCGACGAGATCGGGCCGGCGGACCTGCGGCGCACGGTCGCTCTCGTCAGCCAGGAGGTCCACGTGTTCGCGGGCACGCTGGCCGACGACCTGCGCTTGGCCCGGCCCGACGCCACAGACGACGAGCTGCGGGCCGCCCTCGACCGGGTGGGCGCCACGCCCTGGGTCGAGGCCCTGCCCGACGGGCTCGCCACCGTCGTGAACGACGGCCCCCACCAGCTGGGGCCGACCGAGGCCCAGCAGCTCGCCCTCGCCCGCCTGGTGCTGGCCGACCCCCGGGTGGCCGTGCTCGACGAGGCCACGGCCGAGGCCGGCAGCGCCGGCGCCCGGCGGCTGGAGGCGGCGGCCGACCGGGCGGTGGCCGGCCGCACCACGCTGGTCGTGGCCCACCGGCTCACCCAGGCCGTGGCCGCCGACCGGATCGTGGTGCTGGACAAGGGCACGGTGCTCGAGGCCGGCACCCACGACGAGCTGCTGGCCGCCGGCGGGGCCTACGCCGAGCTGTGGTCGGCGTGGTCGGCGACCCGGGCCCCCGGCGGGGCTCGCCCGCACGCCGGCGGTGCCGAGACCGACGGCGCTCGGACCGACGGCGCTCGGACCGGCGGGGTCGGCACCGCCGGCGCCCGGCCCGGCGGAAACGGGCCCGACGGGGCTCGCCCGCGAGCGCAATCGTAAGGTATACCTATCATCATGTTGTCGGGCTGCTTGATTGAGCCGGACGTCACCCGGTGACGGCGCAGCTGGCCGGCCTGGGGGCCGTCACGGGCTACGGCTGGGGCACGGAGCCGCTCCTCCAGGGGGTGGCGGCACAGACGACCGCCGCCGCTCACGCGGAGGTCGACGGCATCCGGGCGCTCGCCGCCCTCGTCCCCGAGCCGGGCGCCGAGCCGCTCGACCCCAACGAACGCTACGAGCACATGGTCGGCGCCGCCGTCGACGAGGCCCTGGCCGAGGCCGCCGGCCGCGGCTGGGAGCCGGGCGACCGGGTCGGCGTCCTGTTCTGCACGGGCATCGCCGACATCCGGGCGATCCGCGACAACTTCTTCTCCGGCGGCCGCCCCCGGCCCAGCCTGTTCCCCCGCATGCTGCACACGGCGGCGGGCTCGGCCCTCGCCCAGCGCCACGGCTGGACCGGGCCCAACCTGGTGGTCAACGCCGCCTGCTCGTCGGGCAACGCCGCCCTCCAGCTGGCCGACGCCTGGCTCCAGGGCGGCCTCGCCACCGACGTCGTGGTGGTCGGCGCCGAGCTGTGCGTCATCGCCGAGATCGTGACCGGCTTCCGGCGCATGCGCGTGCTGCTCGGCGAGAACCGGTCGGCCGCCGACTGCCGGCCGTTCCAGGAGGGCAGCCGCGGCTTCTTCCTCGGCGAGGCGGCGGTGGCGCTGGTGGTGACGAACCGGGCCGACAGCGGCCGCGCCACCTACCTCGGCGGCGCCACCACCCACGACGCCTACCACCTGGTGGCCCCCGAGCCCGAGGGCCGCGAGCTCGCGCGCTGTTTCGTGGACGCGCTGGCCGCCGCCGGCGCCGCCCCCGGCGACATCGCCGTGATCAAGGCCCACGGCAGCGGGACCCCGATCAACGACGGCATCGAGGCCGCGCTGGCCGACCGGCTGTTCCCCGACCGCACGCGCCTCTGTAGCTACAAGCCGCTGCTCGGCCACTGCATGGCCGCCGCCGCGCTGGCCGAGCTCGCCGGCCTCCTCGCCGGCTACGAGGCCGGCGCCCTGCCCGCCCGGGTCAGCGACGACCCCGCGCACCCCCGGCTCGCCGACGGCGAGCCCCCGCCCGACGGCCTGGTGCTGTGCACCTCGGTCGGCCTGGGCGGCACGAACACCGCCGTCGTCCTCGACATCCACCGGTGACCCAGGGAGCACGAGCATGACCACGACCGCGTCCGCCGCCGACGTCCTCGCCAAGCTGCAGAAGAGCTACGACCTGGTCGTGTCCGGCGACGAGCCCCGCCGGCTGCGCCTCGAGGACGACATCACCGAGGACCTCGACCTCGACTCCATGGAGTTCATCGACCTGGTGTCGGTGCTCGAGGAGGAGTTCCCGGCCGATGTCATCGACGCCGTGATCGAGCGGACGCCGGACATCCGCACGGTCGGCGAGCTGGTCGACGCCTTCCTGGCCGCCTCCGCCGCCTCCGCCGCCTCCGCCTGACGGGCCGCCGTGACCGTCCTCGTGTTCGAGGGCCAGGGCGCGACCGCGGTGCCCGGGGAGCCCGAGACCGACCTCACCGCGCTGCCGCCCGCCGAGGCCCAGCGGGCCATCGTCGTTCATCAGCTCGGCCGCGCCCGGGCGGGCGCCGAGGGACGTGAGCGCATCGACGGCGTGCTCGGCCAGAGCCTGGGGGAGGTCAGCGCCCTGGTCGTGGCCGGGGCGCTGAGCGAGGAGGACGGCCTGCGGTTCGTCCGCCTGCGGGCCGCGCTGCCGGCCCGCCTGCTCCCGCCCCGGCCGTGGACGATGGCGTCGATGACCCGGCTCCGGCCGGCCGCCGCCGAGGAGGCGACCGAGGGGCTCGACGTCTGGGTCGCGGGCCGCAACGGGCCGGCCGACTGCGTCGTCGTCGGCGCCTCCGGCGACTTCGCCACCTTCGTCGAGCGGGTCGGCGCCCTGCCCCAGACCTACCGCGAGCTGCCGGTCACCGCGCCCTACCACACGCCGGTCATGGCCCCGGTGGCCGAGGCCCTGGCCGCCGAGGTGGCGGGCTTCGACGTCCGCGACCCGGCCGTGCCGGTGTGGAGCCCGACCGGGGTCACGGAGGTGCGCACGGCCGCCGACGTCCGCCGCGTGCTGATCGAGGCCCTCACGTCGCCGGTGGCGTGGGCGGAGACGCTGGCCGTCGCCGCCGGCCGGTGGCCCGACGCGCCGTGGCGCGAGTGCGGACCGTCGTGCTCGCTGCACCGCTTCGTCTGGAAGAACGGCCTGAAGCTCGACTGGGGGGAGGCGTGAGCAGGCTCCCCCGCTTCCCGCTGACCCGGGCCCAGGCCAACGTCTGGCTGGCCGAGCAGGTCGACCCGGACGCCAACCGGTTCGGCGTCGGCGAGCTGGTCGAGATCGCCGATGCCGTCGACTCCGAGCGCTTCGAGGCCGCCCTGCGGCTCGTGCTGCGCGAGACCGAGGTCACGCTCGTCCGCTTCGTCGACGAGGGCGGCGAGGTCGTCCAGGAGCTGGATCTCGACATGCCCTGGGACCTGCGGGTCGTCGACCTGGCCGGCGAGCCCGACCCCCGCGCCGTCGTCGACGCCGAGGTCCGCCGCCTGCTCGACCAGGGCTTCGACCTGGCCGGGCCCGGCCCGCTGTTCGCCACCGCCCTGTTCCTGGCCGGACCCGACCGGACCTGGTGGCTGTGGGCCGGCCACCACATCCTGATCGACGGCGCCTCGGCCGCCCTGGCCGCCCGGCGGGTGGCCGACGTGTACACGGCCCTGGGCGCCGGCGCGGCCGTGGAGCCCGCGCCGCCCGGCACGCTGCGACGCCTGGTCGAGCAGGACCGGGCCTACGCGGCGTCCGACGCCGCCGAGCGGGACGCCGCCTGGTGGGTCGAGCGGCTGGCCGGCGCCCCCGAGCCCGTCCGCCTGGCCCGGACGGACGCCGCCCCCGGCGAGCGGACGCTCCGCCGGGTCGTCCCGCTCGACCCCGACCTGGAGGCCGCCCTCCGGGCCGCGTCCACCTCGCCGGCCCGCCGCCCGTCGGCGCTCTTCGCCGCGGCCGTCGCCGCCTACCTGCACCGGGTGACCGGCGCCCGCGACCTGGTGCTGGGCCTGCCGGTCACCGCCCGCACCGGCCCGGCGCTGCGGACGCTGCCCGGCATGCTCGCCAACATCGTCCCGCTCCGGCTGGAGGTCCGGCCCGAGACGACCGGCGACGAGCTGGTCGACCGGGTGGGCCGCGAGCTGCAGAAGGCGATGCTGCGCCAGCGCTACCGGGGCGAGGACCTGTGCCGCCGGCTGCGCGTCCCCGGCGGGATCCACGGCCTCATCGGCCCCGCGGTCAACTACATGGCCTTCGACCTCGACCTCCGGTTCTCGGGGGCGCCGGCGGCCGTCGAGACCGTCGCCGGCGGGCCGGTCGACGACCTGGCCATCGCCGTGCACGACCGCCCCGGGGCGGGGCTGGTCGTCGACGTCGAGGCCAATGCCGCCCGCTACTCGGCCGACGAGGTCGACGCCCACCTGTTCCGCCTCCTGCGCGTGCTGCGCGCCTTGACCGATCCGGCCGCGGCCGGACGCCCCCTCGCCGCCCTCGAGCTGCTCACGGCCGAGGAGCGCGTCCGAATGCTCGGTCCGCAGGCCGGGACCCATCGGGCCGCGGCGCCCGTCACCCTGCCCGCCGGCTTCGAGGCCCAGGCCGACCGGACGCCGGAGGCGGTGGCGGTGATCGACGGCGACGCCGAGGTCAGCTACGCCGAGCTCGACCGGCGGGCCAACCGGCTGGCCCGCACGCTGGCCGCCCGGGGCGTGGGGCGGGGCGACGTCGTGGCGCTGGCCCTGCCCCGCACCGCCGAGGCCGTGGCCGCCGTCCTGGCCGTCCACAAGGCCGGCGCCGCCCATTTGCCGCTCGACCCCGACCTGCCGCCCGACCGGGTGGCCGGGATGTTGGCCGACGCCCGCCCCGCCCTGATCGTGACGACGGCGGGCCTGGCGGCCGGCGTCGCCGCCCCGGGCGCCGCGGGCGACGGCGCGAGCGGGGAGCCCGGCGAGGGGCCGCCCGTGCTGCTGCTCGACGACCCGGCCACGGTGGCCGAGATCGCCGCCGCGGACGCCGGCCGGCTCGGCCCCGACCGGGCGCCTGACCTGCTCGACGCCGCCTACGTCATCTTCACCTCCGGCTCCACCGGGCGACCCAAGGGCGTGGTCGTCACCCACGAGGGCATCGCCAGCCTGGTGGCCACGGCCGTCGCGGGCTTCGGCGTCGGGCCGGGCAGCCGGGTCCTGCAGTTCGCATCCACCAGCTTCGACGTGGCGGTCTTCGAGCTGTGCATGGCCCTGCACACCGGCGCGGCGTTGGTGGTCACGCCGTCCGAGCTGCGGGTCGCTGGCCCGCCCCTGGTCGAGCACCTGCGGCGCCACCGGGTCACCCACTTCGCCTTCCCGCCCTCCCTGGTGGCGGCGCTCGGCGACGGGGCGGAGCTGCCGGCCGGGTCCACGCTGCTGACCGGCTCGGAGGCGGTGCCCGCCGACGTCGTGGCCCGGTGGTCCAAGGAGCTGACGGTCGTCGCCTGCTACGGCCTGACCGAGGCGACCGTGAACTCCACGCTGTGGTCGCCGGGGCCCGACTGGTCGGGCGACACGGTGCCGCTCGGCGTGCCCGACCCCGGCACCCGGGCCTACGTCCTCGACGCCGCCCTCCAGCCCTGCCCGCCGGGGGCCGTGGGCGAGCTGTACATCGGCGGCGACGGCCTGGCCCGCGGCTACCTCGGGCGCCCCGACCTGACCGCCGAGCGCTTCGTCGCCGACCCCTTCGCCCCCGAGCCCGGCGCCCGCATGTACCGCACCGGCGACCTTGTGGCGTGGCGGGCCGACGGCCAGCTCGACTTCCTCGGCCGGGCCGACGAGCAGGTGAAGATCCGGGGCTACCGGGTCGAGCCCGGTGAGGTCGAGGCCGCGCTGGCCCGCCACGAGGGCGTGGCCCGGGCCGCCGTCGCCCTGCGCGAGGACCGGCCCGGCGCCAAGATGCTCGTCGGCTACGTCGTCCCGGCCGGCGAGCCGGCGCCCGACCTGGCCGATCAGGTGCGGGCCCACGCCGCGCTCCTGCTCCCCGACCACATGGTCCCGGCCGCCGTCGTCGTCCTCGACCACCTGCCCCGCAGCCCCAGCTGCAAGCTCGACCGCAAGGCTCTGCCCGCCCCCGACCTCGGCGCGCTGTCGACCGGCGTCGCGCCCCGCACCGGGCGCGAGGCCGTGCTCGCCCGCCTGGCCGCCGACGTGCTCGGCCTGCCCGCCGTCGGGGTGGAGGACGACCTGTTCGTCCTGGGCGGCGACAGCATCACCGCCATCCAGCTGGTGAGCCGGGCCCGGGCCGAGGGCCTCGTGCTGACGGCCCGGGACGTCTTCGCCGAGCGGACCGTGGCCGGCCTGGCCCGGGTCGCCCGCCCGGAGGAGGGCGCGGCGGGCGCCGCCGCGAGCGGACCGGCCGCGGATTCCGACGCCCCGCTGGTCGATCTCGAGCCCAGCGAGCGGGAGGAGCTGGCCGCCGCGGCCGGCGGGCCGGTCGAGGTGTGGCCGCTGTCGCCGCTCCAGGAGGGCCTGTTCTTCCACCACCTCCAGGCGACGCTCGACGGCGCCGCGTCCGACGACTACGTCCAGCAGCAGGCGGTCGACCTGACCGGCCCGGTCGACCCGTCCGCGCTGCGGGCCGCGACGGCGGCGCTGCTCGAGCGGCACCCCAACCTCCGGGCCCGGTTCGTGACGGCCCGGTCGGGGGCGCCGCTCCAGGTGGTCGGGCCGCCGGTGGCGCCACCGTGGCGGGAGGCCGACCTGTGCGGCCTCGACGAGGCGGCGCGGGAGCGGCGGGCCGCCGCCCTCCAGGCCGACGAGCGTGCCCAGCCGTTCCCGCTCGACACGGCGCCGCTCATCCGCTTCGCGCTGCTCCGGCTCGGCGCCGACCGGCACCGGCTGATCGTCACCTGCCACCACATCCTGGCCGACGGCTGGTCGGCGCCGATCCTGCTCGGCGACCTGCTGGCCCTGCATGCCGCCGGCGGCGGCGCCGACGCCCTGCCGCCGGCGTCGCCCTACCGCGACCACCTGCGCTGGCTGGCCACCCGCGACCGGGACGCGGCGTTGGCCGCCTGGGGCGAGGCGCTGGCCGGTCTGGAGGGGCCCACTCGGCTGGCGGCCGGCGCCCGCGCGTTGGGGCCCGACGGCCCGGACGGGTCGGGCGCCGACCGCTCGGATCACGGCGCGGGCCCCGCCGACCTCGACCGGGCGGAGGTCGAGCTGCCGGCCGCCGCCACCGCGGCGCTCGTCGACCTGACCCGGGCGCGGGGCGTGACGCTCAGCACGGTCGTCCAGGCGGCGTGGGGGCTCGTCGTCGGGATGGTCACCGGGCGCGACGACGTCGTGATCGGCGCCACCGTGGCGGGCCGCACGCCCGAGGTGCCCGGCGTCGAGTCGATGGTCGGGCTGTTCATCAACACGCTGCCGGCCCGGGTCCGGTGGGCGCCGGACGAGCCCGTGGGTGCCGTGCTCGACCGGCTCCAGGCCTGGCACGTCGACCTGCTCGACCACCACCACGTCGGCCTGGCCGCCGTGCAGCGCCGGGCCGGGCTGGGCGAGCTGTTCGACAGCCTGGTCGTCTTCGAGAACTACCCGTTCGACGCCGACCGGGTCGGCGCAGTCGCCGGCGGGCTGGGCGTCGCCCTGGCCGACGGCCACGACGTCACCCACTACCCGGTGACGCTCGTGGCCGTGCCCGGCGAGCGGCTACGGCTGCGGGTCGACCGGCGGGCGCCGCTGGCCGGCGGCCTGGGGGCCGACCGCCTGCTCGGGTGGCTGCGGCGGGCCCTGACGGCCGTCGCTGCCGACCCCGACGCGCCGGTGGCGGCCCTCGACCTGCTGGACCCGGCCGAGCGTGCCCGCGTCGTCGTACGGGCGACCGACACGGCCCACCCGGTCCCGGCCGGCACGCTCCTCGACCGCCTCGAGGACCGGGCGGTGGCGATGCCGGGCGCCACCGCCCTGATCGCGGGCGGCGAGCGCCTCACCTACGCCGAGCTCCACGCCCGGGCCGAGGCCGTCGCCCGCTGGCTCGCCGACCGGGGCGTCGGGCCCGAGTCGGTGGTCGGCGTCCGCCTGCCCCGGTCGGTCCCCCTGGTGGTGGCGCTGGTCGGCGTGCTGAAGGCCGGCGCCGCCTACCTGCCCCTCGACCCCGACCTACCGGCCGCGCGGCTCGACGACATGGCGGCCGACGCCGGGGCCGCCGTGGTGATCGACGAGGGATCGGACCCGTGGCGGCTGGCCGCCGGCGCCGGCGGCGCCGCCGGTCCGGGGCTCGAACCGGGCGCCGGTCCGGGGTCCGGGCCGGGCCCGTCGTCGGCCGGCGGGGCGCCCCGCCGGCGCCCGGGGCCGGACAACGCGGCCTACGTCATCTACACGTCCGGCTCGACGGGCAAGCCCAAGGGCACGGTCGTCTCCCACCGGTCGATCGTCAACCGCCTGGCGTGGATGCAGGCCACGTTCGGCCTCACCGCCGACGACCGGGTCCTGCAGAAGACGCCGATCGGCTTCGACGTCTCGGTGTGGGAGCTGTTCTGGCCCCTGTGCGAGGGCGCCGCGCTCGTCCTCGCCGAACCCGGCGCCCACCGCGACCCCGCCCAGCTGGCGGCGACGATCCGAGCCGAGCGGGTGACGACGCTGCACTTCGTGCCGTCGATGCTCGAGGCCTTCCTGCGCTACGACGAGGTGGCGGCCGACCCATCGTGGGCCGCCAGCCTGCGCCGGGCGATCAGCAGCGGCGAGGCGCTGGCGCCGGCGACGGCCCGGCGCTGGCACGAGCTGACCGGGGTCCCGCTCCACAACCTGTACGGGCCGACCGAGGCCGCGGTCGACGTGACGTGGTGGCCGTGCCCGCCCGACCCCGCCGGCGCCACCGTGCCGATCGGCCGGCCCGTCTGGAACACCGGGCTGCTGGTGCTCGACCACCTGCTCCGGCCCGTGCCGGTCGGCGTGGCCGGCGAGCTGTACCTGACCGGCGTGCAGCTGGCCCGCGGCTACCTGGCCCGGCCGGACCTGACTGCCGAGCGGTTCGTCGCCGACCCCTTCGCCCCCGAGCCCGGCGCCCGCATGTACCGCACCGGCGACCTGGTCCGGTGGCGGGAGGATGGGGCGCTCGAGTACCTGGGCCGCACCGACCACCAGGTGAAGCTGCGGGGCAACCGCATCGAGCTGGGCGAGATCGAGGCCGCGCTGGTGGCGCTCGACGGCGTCGACCAGGCGGTGGTCGTCGCCCGGACCGACCCGGGGCCCGCTCCCCGGCTGGTGGCCTACGTGGTGGCCGCGGCGGAGGCCGCCGACCGGCCGCCAGCGGCCCTGGACGACGTGCTGGCCGACGCCCTGGCCGCCCGGCTGCCCGACTACATGGTGCCGAGCGCGTTCGTCGTGCTCGACCAGCTGCCGCTGACGCCCAACGGCAAGGTCGACCGGGCGGCGCTACCGGCACCCGCTCGGCCCGGGACGGCGGGCGGCGACGGCGCGGGCGGTACCGGGGGCGGGGCGGGCGCCGTCGACGCCCTCCGCACGCTTTTCGCCGAGGTGCTGGGCCTGCCGGCGGTCGGGCCCGACGACAACTTCTTCTCGCTGGGCGGCGACAGCATCGTGTCGATCACGCTGGTCGGCCGCGCCCGCCGCCAGGGCTTCGACCTGACGCCCCGCGACGTCTTCGCCCACCCGACGCCGGCCGGCCTGGCCGCCCTCGTGGCCGACCGGGACGCCGGCGACCGGTCCGGGGCGGGGCCCCTGGTGCCGCCGCCGGCCGCCCACCGGCTACGGGAGCTGGGCGCCGGCGAGGCGGAGTCGCTGGTGGTCCCGGCGCCGCCCGGGGTCGACGCCGAGCGCGCGGCCGAGGCCGTGCGGGCGCTCGTGACCCGCCACGACGCCCTGCGCCAGCGCCTCACCCGCGCCGGCGACCGCTGGGCGCTCCACGTCGACCCCGTCGACTCCCCGCCCGCCGCCCGACCGGGCACCACGCACCGGAACGCCGTCGCGGGCGAGCCGGCGCGGGAGGCGGACGACGGCCTCCGGTCCGTGCCGGTGGCCGGGCTGGCGGCCGCGGCCCGCCAGGCCGTCGTCGGGGCCGAGGCCGAGGCGGCCGCCCGGCGGCTCGACCCCGAGGCCGGCGCCGTGCTCCAGGCCGTGTGGCTGGACGCCGGCCCGGGCGAGGCCGGCGAGCTGCTGCTGGTCGCCCACCCGCTGGCGGTCGACGCCCGCTCGTGGGCGATCCTGGCCGAGGAGCTGGCCGCCCTCTGGGCCGGCCGCCCGCTCCCGCCGGTGGCGACGCCGCTGCGGGCCTGGACCCGGACCGCGGCCGAGGCCGCCCACGACCCCGCCCGCCTGGCCGAGCTGGACCACTGGATCGAGGTCCTGGCCCCGGGTGCCGCCCTCCCCGCCGCCCCCGCCAACCGGGAGGCCCCCGCTGAGGGGGCGGTCACGGTCGAGCTGACGGTCGAGGAGACGGCGGGGGTGCTGGCGGCCGCCGGGGCCGTGCGGGCCACGGTGGACGAGGTGGCGCTCACCGCCCTCCAGCGGGCGGTCGGCGCGCCGCTGGTCGTCGACGTCGAGCGGCCCGACCGCCCCGACCTCGGCGCCGACGTGGCGCGGACGGTCGGCCCGCTGGCCGCCGTCCACCCCGTCCGCCTCGACCCGGGCCGCGCCACCGGCCTGGCCGCGCTGAAGCGGTGCAAGGAGCAGGTCCGGGCCGCGCCGGGCGGCGGTGCCGGGTTCGACCTGCTCCGCCACCTCAACCCCCAGACGGCGCCGGCGCTGGCCGCCCTCCCCCGGCCCGCGGTCCTGTACCGGCGTCGCCCGGCTCCCGGGACGGGCCCCGACCCGACGCCGGTGCCCGTGGGCGACACGGACCCCGGTCCCTACCGGCTCCGGGTCACGGCGTCGCTGGACGCCGCCGACGCCGGCGGCGTCGGCACCCCGCCCCGGCTGCGGGCTCGGTGGGACGGCGACCCCGAGCTGGCCGAGCGGTGGCGCGCCGAGATGCGGGCGCTCGGCGCCGAGGCGGCGACGACGCCGCCGGGCGCCGGCGGCCTCACCCCCTCCGACCTCCGCCACCTCGCCCTCGACCAGGAGGCCATCGACCTGGTCGAGGCCGCCTTCCCCCAGGGCGTCGAGGACATCTGGCCGCTGTCACCGCTCCAGGAGGGCCTCTACTTCCACGCCACGTTCGACGACGCCGCCCTCGACGTCTACACGGTCCAGGATCACTTCGACCTGGCCCGGGCCGTCGACGTCGACCGCCTGCGGGCGGCGATGGCCACCCTGCTCGCCCGCAACCCGACGATGCGGGCCGCCTTCCTCGGCGACGGCCTCGCCCGCCCGGTGCAGGCCATCGTACGGGCCCACGACGTGCCGCTCACGGTCGTCGACCTGTCCGACCTCGATCCCGAGGCCCGGGCCCGCCGGTTGGACGAGATCATGGAGGCCGAGCGGTCGCGCCGCTTCGACCTGGCCCGGCCGCCGCTGCTGCACCTGACCGTCGTCCGGCTCGGCCCCGAGCGCCACCGGATCGTGCTGTCCCGCCACCTGCTCCTGTGGGACGGCTGGTCGGGCCAGCTGGTGTACGGCGAGCTGTTCGCCCTGTACGAGCGGGCCGGCGACGACACCGGCATCCCCCGCTCCGTGTCGTACGCCGACTACCTGGCCTGGGTCGGCGAGCAGGACGAGGGCGCGGCCCGGGCCGCCTGGCGGGAGGCGCTGGCCGGCCTGGAGGAGCCCACGCTGGTCGCCCCGGCGGCCGAGGCGCTCCAGCCGGTGCTTCCTGACACCTGCGTCGTCGAGCTGCCCGAGGACCTCAGCGCCCGCATCGTCGCCGCCACCCGGGCCCACGGGCTCACGCTCAGCACCGTGCTCGGCGGGGCGTGGGCGATCGTGCTCGGCGGCCTCACCGGCCAGGACGACGTCGTGTACGGCCTCACCGTCTCGGGCCGGCCGGCCGAGGTGCCCGACGTCGAGGGCATCGTCGGCCTGTTCCTCAACACCGTGCCGGCCCGGGCCCGCCTCGACCCCGGCGAGCCGGTCCTCGACCTGCTGGCCCGGACCCAGGCCGACCGCACCGCTCTCCTCCCCTACGAGCACCTGGGCCTCGGTCTGATCCAGCGCGAGGCCGGCCACGGCCAGCTGTTCGACACGCTGTACGTGCTCCAGAACTTCCAGGGGCGGGGCGAGCTCGGCGACGACCTGCCCGCCTTCCTGGAGGAGCACGGCGTCGAGGGCTACGGCACCACCGACGCCACCCACTACGCCCTCACGCTCGTGGTCCGGCCCGGCGAACGGCTCCGGGTCCTGCTCGCCTTCCGGCCCGACCTGGTCGACCGGCCTCTGGCCGAGACCGTGCTCCGGCGCTACACCCGGGCGCTCGAGCAGGTGGCGGCCGACCCGACCGCGCCGGTGGGGGCGCTCGACCTGGTCGGGCCGGAGGAGCGGGCGGCCCGCGAAGCCGAGTGGGCGGCCCACGCCAACCCGCTGCCGCCGGCCACGATCGCCGAGCTGCTGGAGGAGCAGGCCGCCCGCACGCCCGACGCCGCGGCGCTCGTGTGCGACGGCGAGGCGCTGACCTACGCCGAGCTGGACGCCCGGGTCAACCGCCTCGCCCGGCTCCTGCTCGCCCGCGGCGCCGGCCCGGAGGCCGTGGTGGCGCTCGCGCTCCCCCGCTCGGCGGACATGGTCGCCGCTCTGTTCGCCGTGCTGCGGACCGGAGCCGCCTACCTGCCGCTCGACCTCGACCTGCCGGCCGACCGGCTCGGGTTCATGGTCGCCGACGCCGAGCCGGTGTGCCTGCTCACGACGGCCGAGGCGCGCACCCGCCTGCCCGACCGGTTGGCGCCCGCCGGCCCCCGCGGGCGGGCCGCCACCGACCGGGCCGTCGCCGAGGTCGTGCTCGACGACCCCGCGACCGCCGCCGCGCTCGACCGGCTCGACCCCGGGCCGCTCACCGGGGCCGAGCGGGCGACGTTCGCGCCGGACCGGCCCGGGCGGCTCGACCACCCGGCCTACGTCATCTACACGTCCGGCTCGACCGGCGAGCCCAAGGGCGTGGTCACGCCCTACCGCGGGCTCACCAACATGCAGCTCAACCACAAGGAGCGGATCTTCGACCCGGTGGTCCGCGCCGCCGGGCGGCGCCTGCGCATCGCCCACACCGTGTCGTTCTCGTTCGACATGTCGTGGGAGGAGCTGCTGTGGCTGGTCGAGGGCCACGAGGTCCACGTGCTCGACGAGCGCCTGCGCCGGGAGGCCGACGCCCTCGTCGCCTACTGCGACCGCCACCGCATCGACGTCGTCAACGTCACGCCGACCTACGCCCAGGAGCTGTTCGAGCAGGGCCTGCTCGACGGGGGCGACGGCGGTGGCCCCGACGAGGCCGGTGATCCCGACAGCACCGGCGGGCACCGCCCGGTCCTCGTGCTGCTGGGCGGCGAGGCCGTGCCGGAGGCCGTCTGGGACCGCCTCCGCACCACCGACGGCGTGCTCGGCTACAACCTCTACGGCCCGACCGAGTACACGATCAACACGCTGGGCGGTGGCACCGACGACAGCGCCACGCCCATCGTCGGCTGGCCCATCTGGAACACGCGGGCCTACGTGCTCGACGCCAGCCTCCGGCCCGTGCCCCCGGGCCGGCCGGGCGAGCTCTACATCGCCGGCGTGGGCCTGGCCCGCGGCTACCTGAAACGCCCGGGCCTGACCGCCGCCCGGTTCGTCGCCGACCCGTTCGCCGCCCAGCCCGGCGCCCGCATGTACCGGACCGGCGACCTGGTCCGCCACCGCCCCGACGGCTCGTTCGAGTTCCTGGGCCGCACCGACGACCAGGTCAAGATCCGGGGCTACCGGGTCGAGCCCGGCGAGGTGGCGACCGCCGCCCTGGCCCACCCCGACGTGGCCGCCGCCGCGGTCGTGGCCGACGACACCGAGGTCCCGGGCGTCAAGCGCCTCGTCGCCTACCTGGTGCCCGCCGATCCCGACGGCGACGACGGCGCCGCCGCCCAGATCGAGGAGTGGCGCGAGGTCTACGACGCCGAGTACAGGGAGATCGGCACCGCCCTCCGGAAGGAGGACTTCTCGGGCTGGGACAGCAGCTACGACGGCGAGCCGATCCCGCTCGACGAGATGCGCGAGTGGCGGGAGCGGACCGTCGAGCGCATCCTCGCCCTCGGGCCCCGCCGGGTCCTGGAGATCGGCGTCGGCTCCGGCTTGCTGCTGTCCCGCATCGCGCCCCACGTCGAGGCGTACTGGGGCACCGACCTGTCCGCCTCGGTCATCGACCAGCTGCGGGCCGAGGTGGCCGCCGATCCGGCGCTGGCCGGCCGGGTCGAGCTGCGCTGCCAGCCGGCCCACGTCACCGACGGGCTGCCCGCCGGAGCCTTCGACGTGGTGGTGATCAACTCGGTCGCCCAGTACTTCCCGGACGCCCGCCACCTGCTGGACATCGTGCGCGGCGCCCTCGACCGGCTGGCGCCGGGCGGGGCGCTGTTCGTCGGCGACGTGCGCGACCTGCGGACGCACGCCGCCTTCCACGCCGCCGTCGCCATCCACCGGGCCGGCCGGGACGGGACCGGCGACGCCGCGGCCGTGGCCCGCGCCGCCCGGCGGGGCGTGGAACTGGAGAAGGAGCTGCTGGTCGACCCCGCGCTGTGGGCCGACCTGGGACGGTTCCTGGCGGCGGGCGGCGACGGCGACAGCGACGACCACGGCGGGCCGGGCATCGCCGGCGTCACCGTGCTGCGCAAGGCGGGGACGGCCCACAACGAGCTGACCCGCCACCGCTACGACGTCATCGTCCGCACGGCCGGCGGCGAGGGTCCCTCCGACCGCACGGTCGCCGACGTGACCGATGCCCCCGCCGTGGCCTGGGAGGCGGTCGGCTCGCTCACCGAACTGCGCCACCGCCTGGGCACGGACCGCCCGGCCGCGCTGCGGGTCCGCGGCGTGCCCGACCCGCGCACGTCGGGCGAGGTGGCGGCCGCCGACCTGCTGGCCCGGGGCGACCTGGCCGCCGCGGCCGGGGCCCTGGCCACCCGCGACGGCGTCGAGCCCGACGACGTCGTCACCCTGGCCGCCCAGCTGGGCTACCGGGCCGCCATCGCCCCGGGCCGCGACCCGGCCACCTACGACGCCGTGTTCGTGGCCGGCTTCGACGGGCCGCTGCCGACCGGCACGTACGCCCCGGAGCCGCGCACGGTCCGCCCGCTCGCCGAGCTGGCCAACGACCCGGCCGCCACCCGCCGCCGGACCGGGCTGGTGCCGGCGGTCCGCGACCACCTGGTCGGCGTCCTGCCCGACTACATGGTGCCGTCGGCCTTCGTCGTCCTCGACCGGCTGCCGCTGACGGTCAACGGCAAGCTCGACCGGCGGGCGCTGCCCCGGCCCGACCTCGGCCCCGCCGGGCCGTCGCGGCCGGCGGCCACGCCCACCGAGGCCACGCTGGGCGCGCTGTTCGCCGAGGTGCTGGGCCTCGAGTCGGTCGGGGCCGAGGACGACTTCTTCGACCTCGGCGGCCACTCGCTGCTCGCCACCCGGCTGGTGAGCCGGGCCCGGCGGGCGCTCGGCGCCGAGCTGGCGATCCGCGACCTGTTCGAGGCGCCCACCGTCGCCCGCCTGGCCGCCCGGATCGAGGAGCGGGCGGGCGGCGCCGTCCGGCCCCCGCTCGTCGCCCGGCCCCGGCCCGACGTCGTGCCGGCCTCGCCCGCCCAGGCCCGGCTGTGGCTCCTCCACCAGCTGGAGGACGACCTGGCCGCGTACAACTTCCCGCTGGTCGTGCGGGTCGGGCCCGAGCTGGACGTGGGCGCGCTGCGGGCCGCCCTGCGCGACGTCGTGGCCCGCCACGAGTCGCTGCGGACGGTGCTGCGCGACGGCGGCACCGGCGAGCCGGTCCAGGTCGTGCTGCCCGTCGACGAGGCCGAGCCGCCGTTCGAGTCGCGGCGCTGCGGCCCGGACGAGGTGTCCGGCGTGGTGACCGAGCTCGTGCGCCGGCCGTTCGACCTGGCCGCCGACCCGCCCATCCGCCTGGCGGTCGTGGACGTCGCGGGCGCGGCCGCCGGCGAGGGCGCCGACGGCCCAGACGGCTTCGACGGCGTCCAGGTCACCGACCGGGTCGTCGTCATCGTCCTCCACCACGTGGCCACCGACGAGTGGTCGGACCGACCGTTCGTGCGCGACCTCACCGAGGCCTACGTCGCCCGCGCCGCCGGCCGGGCGCCGGACTGGGACCCGCTGCCCGTCCAGTACGCCGACTACGCCCTCTGGCAGCGGGACCTGCTCGGCGACCCCGCCGACCCCGCCAGCCTCCACGCCCGCCAGATCGCCTACTGGCGGGAGGCCCTGGCCGGCGCGCCCGAGGAGGTGACGCTGCCCACCGACCGACCCCGGCCCCACGCCCCCAGCTACCGGGGCGGGGTCGTGGAGGTCACGGTGCCGCCCGAGGTCCACCAGCGGCTGCGGGACCTGTGCGCCGCCACCGGCGCCAGCACGTTCATGGTGGCCCACGCCGCGGTCGCCGTGCTGCTCCACCGACTGGGGGCCGGCGACGACATCGTGCTCGGCGCCCCCATCGCCGGCCGCACCGACGAGGCGCTCGACGAGCTGGTCGGGTTCTTCGTCAACACGCTCGCCCTGCGCACCGACCTGTCTGGCGACCCGACGTTCGCCGAGGTGCTCGGCCGGGTGCGGACCGCGGCCCTGGCCGCCTTCGACCACCAGGACGTGCCGTTCGAGGCCGTGGTCGAGGCCGTCAACCCCGTCCGGTCGCGGGCCCGCAACCCGCTGTTCCAGGTCATGGTCGGCTACCTGAACCGCCCGGCGGGCGCCGTGGACGTGCTCGGCGTCGGACGCGAGCCGGTGCGCTACGACCAGGGCACCACCAAGTTCGACCTCAACCTCGTCTTCACGGAGACGGCGGACGACCGGCTGACGATCAGCGCCGAGCACGCCACCGACCTGTTCGACCGGGAGACGATCGAAGCCGCGCTGGCCCGCCTGGTCCGGCTGCTCGACCAGGCCACCGCCCGGCCCGACGCCCGCCTCGGCGACCTCGACCTGCTGGACGGCGAGGAACGGCGCCGGCTCACCGGCGGCTTCGCCGACACCGCCCGGGCCGTCCCCGGCGACACGCTTCTCGACCGCATCGAGCGCCAAGTGGCGGCGACGCCGGACGCGGTAGCGGTCGTGTTCGGCTCCGAGCGCCTCAGCTACGCCGAGCTGGACGCCCGGGCGGCGGCGCTCGCCGCCGAGCTGCGGGCCGCCGGCGCCGGCCCCGAGCGGGTGGTGGCCGTGGCCCTCCCCCGGTCGGCCGAGCTGATGGTGGCGCTGGTGGCGGTGCTCAAGGCGGGGGCGGCCTACGTGCCGCTCGACCCCGGCCTGCCGCCCGAGCGCGCCGCGGTCATCCGCGAGGACAGCGGGGCGGTCGTCACCGTAGGCCCGGGCCTCCGGCTGGAGCCCGCCGCGCCCGGCGCCGGCCCCGCCGGGCCATCCTCCGCGGGCCGGGCCGCTTCTGGTCCCGCCGGCCCCGACAACCCGGCGTACGTCCTGTTCACCTCCGGCTCCACCGGCCGGCCCAAGGGCGTGGCGGTCACCCACCGCGCCATCGTCAACCGCCTGGCCTGGATGCAGGACCGGTGGCCGCTCGGCCCCGACGACCGGGTGCTGCAGAAGACGCCGACCGGCTTCGACGTCTCGGTGTGGGAGCTGTTCTGGCCCCTGTGTCACGGCGCCGCGGTCGTGCTGGCCCCGCCCGGCGCCCACCGCGACCCCCACGAGCTGGTCGAGCTGATCGCGGCCGAAGGGATCACGACCCTGCACTTCGTGCCGTCGATGCTCGAGGCCTTCCTCGGCGTCGACGACGTCGTGGCCGACGGCCGGTGGGCCGCCTCGATCCGGCGGGTGTTCGCCAGCGGCGAAGCCCTGCCCGCCGCGCTGGCCGCCCGGTGGGAGGCGGTGACCGGGGTCCCGCTCGAGAACCTGTACGGGCCGACCGAGGCCGCGGTCGACGTGACCTGGCACGACCCGGCCCTCGGCCTCCCCGAGGCCGGCACCGTGCCCATCGGCCGCCCGGTGTGGAACACGACCACGCTGGTGCTCGACCGCTGGCTGCAGCCGGTGCCGATCGGCGTGCCCGGCGAGCTCTACCTCGCCGGCGTGCAGCTTGCCCGCGGCTACCACGGCCGGCCCGACCTCACCGCCGAGCGGTTCGTGGCCAACCCCTACGGCCCGCCCGGCAGCCGCATGTACCGGACCGGCGACCTGGTTCGGTGGGACGCCTCCGGCACGCTCCACTACCTGGGCCGCACCGACGACCAGGTCAAGCTGCGAGGCAACCGCATCGAGCTGGGCGAGATCGAGGCCGCCTGCGCGGCCCAGCCCGGGGTCGGGCACGCGGTCGTGCTCGTCCGCGACGACGGCCCCGGCGGCCCCCAGCTGGTCGCCTACGTCGTCCCCGAGCCCGGCGCCTCCGCCCCGGACGCCGCCGCCCTGCGCGCCGCCCTCGCCGCCCGGCTGCCCGACTACATGGTGCCGAGCGCGTTCGTCACGCTCGACGCCCTGCCGCTCACGCCCAACGGCAAGCTCGACCGCAAGGCGCTGCCCGCGCCGGGCGAGCCGGCCGCCCGGGCCCACCGGCCGCCGGCCACTCCGGCCGAGGCCGCGCTGTGCCGGCTGTTCGCCGAGGTGCTGGGTCTCGACGGCGGCACGGACGGCGCTGGCGCCGCCAGCGCGCCCCCGGTCGGCGCCAACGACAACTTCTTCGACCTCGGCGGCCACTCTCTGCTGGCGGCCAAGCTGGTGGCCCGGGCCCGCCGCGACCTCGGCGCCGCGGTGGCCGTGCGTGACCTGTTCGAGGCGCCGACCGTGGCCGCCCTGGCCCGGCGGCTCGGCCGCCCCGGCACCGGCGCCGGCGGTCCGGGCGCCGGCGGTGCCGCCCCCGAGCGGCCGCCCCTGGTGCCCCGGCCCCGGCCCGCGGCCCTCCCCCTGTCGCCGGCCCAGCGGCGGCTGTGGCTGATCGAGCAGCTCGAGGAGGGCACGAACGCCTACAACTTCCCGATCGTGGCCCGGCTCCGGGGCGAGCTCGACCTGGGCGCGCTCCGGGCTGCGCTCGCCGACGTGGTGGCCCGCCACGAGGTTCTGCGGACGACGTTCGGTGCGGACGGCGGCCGGCCCTACCAGCGCATCCTCACCCCTGACGAGGCCGTCGTGCCGTTCGAGGTGGTCGACGCCACCGGGGCCGACCTCGACGCCCTGGTCGCCCGGGCGGCCCGGCGGCCGTTCGACCTGGCCCGCGACCTGCCGATCCGCCTGAGCGTGCTGGTGGCGGGACCGGCCGACCAGGTCGTGGTGCTGGCGCTGCACCACGTCGCCACCGACGAGTGGTCGGAGCGGCCGCTGCTCGGTGACCTCGACCGCGCCTACCGGGCCCGGGTGGTCGGGCGCGCGCCGGAGTGGCAGCCGCTGCCCGTCCAGTACGCCGACTACACGCTCTGGCAGCGCGAGCTGCTCGGCGACCCGGACGACCCGGCCAGCCTCCACGCCGCCCAGGCCGCCTGGTGGCGGGACACGCTGGCCGGCGCCCCCGCCGAGACGCCGCTGCCCACCGACCGGCCCCGGCCGGCCGAGCCCAGTGCGGCCGGGGGCACCGTGCATGTCCCGCTGGACGCCGCCACGTACGCCGCCGTGCGCCGGCTGGCGGCCGACCACGGGGTCAGCGTGTTCATGGTCGCCCACGCCGCGGTGGCCGCCCTGCTCCACCGCCTGGGGGCCGGCGACGACATCGTGCTCGGCGCCCCCGTCGCCGGCCGCACCGACGAGGCGCTCGACGAGCTGGTCGGGTTCTTCGTCAACACGCTCGCCTTGCGCACCGACGTCTCCGGCGACCCGACGTTCGCCGAGCTGCTGGCCCGGGTGCGCGACACCGACCTGGCCGCCTTCGAGCACCAGGACCTGCCGTTCGAGGCCGTGGTCGACGCCGTCAACCCCGTGCGGTCGCGGGCCCGCAACCCGCTGTTTCAGGTCATGGTCGGCCACGTCCACCGGACCGACGGGGGCGCCAGCCTGTTCGGCCTCGACGTCGAGCCCGTCCCGTTCGATCCCGGCGTCGCCAAGTTCGACCTCAACTGGATCTTCGCCGAGACCACCGGCGGGCCCGGCGGCGACCGGCTCGACGTCGGCGTCGAGTACTCGGGCGACCTGTTCGACCGGGCGACGGTCGAGGCCATGATCGGCCGGCTCCGCCGGCTGCTGGCCGAGGCCGCGGCCGCCCCCGCCACCCGCCTGAGCGCCTTCGACGTGGCCCCGCTCCGCCCCAGCGGGCGGCCCGAGGCCGGGCTCGACGAGCACGGCCGTGCCGGTCCCGTGGCCGTGGCGCCGGCGCCGGTCCGTCCCGGCCCGATCGGTGCCGCCGGTCCGGACGCCCCGGACGGTGCGCTGGTGGCGCGGGTGCGCGAGCTGGTCGCCGGCGTGCTCGCCCTGACCCCGGCCGACGTCGGGCCGGACGACGATTTCTTCGCCCTGGGCGGCGACAGCATCGTGGCCATCGCCCTCGTCTCCGAGGCCCGGCGGGCCGGCCTGCCGCTCCGGGCGCGGCACGTGTTCGAGGCGCCCACGCCGGCCGGCCTGGCCGCGGTGGCCACCGCAGCCGCGGCCGAGGCCGAGGCGGACGGCCGGTCGGCGCCCGCCGCCGAGCCCGACGACGGGGTCGGCGAGGTCGCCCCGCTGCCGGTCGTGCACTGGCTGCGGGAGCGGGGCGGGCCGATCGACCGCTTCCACCAGGCCGTCCTCGTCCAGGCCCCGGCCGGCGCCACCGAGGCCACGCTGACGGCCGCCCTCCGGGCCGTGATCGACCACCACGACGCCCTGCGCCTCCGCCTGCGCCGCGACGCCGGCGGCGCCATCTGGCGCCTCGTCGTCGACCCGCCCGCCGACGCCGGGTCGCACGACCCCGACGGCGCAGCGCCGACCCACCCGGCGCTGCGGCGCGTCGACGCCCGCGGGCTGGGCGGGGACGCGCTGCGGGCCGCCGTCGCCGCCGAGGCCGACGCGGCCGCCGGCCGGCTCGCCCCGGAGGCCGGCACGGTGCTCCAGGCCGTGTGGTTCGACGCCGGCCCCGACGCCCCCGGCCGGCTCCTGCTCGTCGCCCACCACCTGGCGGTCGACGCCGTGTCGTGGCGCATCCTCCTGCCCGACCTGGCGGTCGCCTGGCAGGCCGCGGCCGCCGGCCGCGAGCCCCGCCTCGACCCCGTGCCCACCTCGCTCCGCCGCTGGTCGCGGCTGGTGGCCGAGGCAGCCCAGGACGCCGCCCGGCTCGACGAGCTCGCCCACTGGACCGAGACGCTCGCCCCCGGCGCCGAGCTGGTCCCGGACGCCGAGCTGGCCGCCGGCGCGCCGCCGGAGGCCGGCGGAACGGCCGGCGCCGCGGCCACCCTCACCGTCGAGCTGGGCCCGGATGACACGGCCCCGCTGCTCACCACCGTGCCGGCCTGCGTGCGGGCCCGGGTGGACGAGGTGCTGCTGGCCGCCCTCCAGCTGGCCGCCGCCCGCTGGCGCCGGCGCCACGGCCACGGGACCGACACGGCCCTGCTCGTCGAGCTCGAAGGCCACGGCCGGGAGGAGGCGGCGGTCGCGCCGGACGGCAGCGCCGACCTGTCCCGCACGGTCGGCTGGCTCACCACGGTGCGCCCGGCCCGCCTCGATCCTGGCCCGATCGACCTCGACGACGCCTTCGCCGGCGGCCCCGCTGCCGGGCGGGCCCTGAAGGCGGCCAAGGAGCAGGTCCGGGCCGCGGCGGACGGCGGGTTCGGCTACGGCCTGCTCCGCTACCTCCACCCCCAGGCCGGCCCCGTGCTGGGCCGGGCGGCCCGGCCCCAGGTCCTCGTGAACTACCTGGGCCGCGGCGCGACGGTCGAGGCCGACTGGTTCCCGGCCCCCGAGTCCGAGGCGGTGGACGCCGGCCCCGACCCGGCGCTGCCGCTGGTCCACCTCCTGCAGGTCGACGCCTCCGCCGAGGACGGCCCCGACGGGCCCCGGCTGCGGGCCCGCTGGACCTACGCCCGCGGAGCGCTCCGTGAGCCCGACGCCCGCGAGCTGGCCGACGACTGGGTGGCCGCCCTCCGGGCCCTGGCCGCCCACGCCGCCCGGCCCGGCGCCGGCGGGCTCACCCCGTCCGACCTGGCGACGGTCGCCCTCGACCAGGCCGCCATCGACGGGGTCGAGGCGGCCTACCCCGGCCGGGTCGCCGACATCTGGGCGCTCACGCCGCTCCAGGAGGGGCTGCTGTTCCTGTCGTCGTTCGCCGAGGGCGGCCTCGACGTCTACACGGTCCAGCTGGTGCTCGAGCTCGACGGCCGGGCCGACGCCGACCGCCTCCGGGCCGCGCTGCGGGGTCTGCTCGACCGGCACGCCAACTTGCGGGCCGGGTTCCGGTCCGACCTGACCGCGCGGCCCGTGTCGGTCGTGCTGCGTGACGTGGCGGTCGACTGCGCGGTCGTCGACCTGACCGGCCTCGACGCCGCGGCCGGCGAGGCCGAGCTGGCCGCCGTCGCCACCCGCGACCGCACCGAGCGCTTCGACCTCGCCCGGCCCCCGCTGCTGCGGGCCACGCTGGTCCGGATGCCGGGCGCCGACCGCCTCGTCGTCACCGCCCACCACATCGTCGTCGACGGCTGGTCGATGCCCCGCCTGGTGGCCGAGCTGCAGGCCCTGTACGCGGCCGGCGGCTCCGAGGCCGCCGCCGGGCTGCCGCCGGCCGTGCCGTTCGAGCGCTACCTCCGCTGGCTGGCCGACCGCGACCGGGACGGCCGGGACAGCGCCCGCGCCGCCTGGTCCGAGGCGCTGGCCGGGATCAGCGAGCCGACCCTGCTCGCCCCGGCCGACCCGGGCCGGGCTCCGGCGCTGCCCGCCATCGTCCGCACCCGGCTGCCCGAGGGCCTGACCGACCGGCTGACCGGCGTCGCCCGGGCCCGGGGCCTGACCCTCAACACGCTGGTCGAGGCCGCCTGGGCCCTGGTGCTGGCCCGGACCACCGGGCGCCACGACGTCGTGTTCGGCGCCACCGTCTCGGGCCGGTCCCCCGACGTGCCCGGCATCGCCGACATGATCGGCGTGTTCATCAACACGCTGCCGGTGCGGGTGCGCCTCCGGCCCGGCGAGGCGCTGGCCGACCTCCTCACCCGGCTCCAGGCCGAGCAGGCCCGGCTGCTCGACCATCAGCACGTCGGCCTGGCCGAGCTGCAGCGGCTGGCCGGCGCCGACGAGCTGTTCGACACGCTGCTGGTGTTCGAGAACTATCCGCTCGACCCCGGGACCGGCGGCGCCGCCGGCGCCGAGACCAGCGGCGCCGGTTCGACGGGCGACGGGCCGACTGCCGGCGGGCCCGAGGACGGTCCCGACGGCGGCACGCTCGACCTCGCCGGGGCGACGTCCGCCGACGCCACCCACTACCCGCTCACCGTCGTGGCCGAGCCCGGCCCCCGCCTCGGCCTGGCTGTGGAGTACCGGCCCGACCTGTTCACGCCGGCCGACGCCGAGGCCCTGGCCAGCCGCCTCCGCCGGGCACTGGAGGCGTTCGTCGACCAGCCCGACCTCCCCGTCGGCCGCCTCGACCTGCTCGCCGACGACGAGCGCCGGCGCCTGGTGGCTGCCGCCGCCGGCGAGCGCCTGCCCGTCCCCGACGCCACGATCCCCGCCGTCTTCGAGTCCCAGGCCGCCGCCAGCCCGGACGCCCCCGCCCTGGCCTGCGCCGACACCCGCTGGACCTACGGGGAGCTGAACGCCCGGGCCAACCGGCTGGCCCGCCACCTGCTGGCGCTCGACGTCGGGGTCGGGCCGGAGACGGTCGTGGCGCTCCTCCTGCCCCGTTCGCACCGGGTGGTGGAGGCCCTGCTGGCCGTGCAGAAGGCGGGCGCCGCCTACCTACCCGTCGACCCCGAGCTGCCCCCCGAGCGCATCGGGGCCATGCTGGCCGACGCCCGGCCGGTGGCGGCGCTCACCGTCTCCGACCTGGCCCCCACCGCACCGATCCCGCCGGCCGTGCCCACGGTCGTTCTCGACGACCCGGCCACGGCGGCCCGGATCGCCGCCCGGCCGGCGGCCGACGTCACCGACGCCGAGCGCCCCAGCCCGCTGACGCCGGACCACGCCGCCTACGTCATCTACACGTCGGGTTCGACCGGCCGGCCCAAGGGCGTGGTCGTCCCCCACCGCAACGTCGTCACGCTGCTCCAGAACCACCGGACGCGCCTGCTCCGGCCGACGGCCGAGCGCCTGGGCCGTCCGCTGCGGATCGGCCACGCCTGGCCCTTCTCGTTCGACGCCTCGTGGCAGCCGCTGCTCGGCCTGCTCGACGGGCACGAGATCCACGTGGCCACAGACGAGGAGCGCCGCGACCCCGAGCGCCTGGCCGCCCTGCTGCGCGACGCCGGCATCGATTTCGTCGAGGTGACGCCGTCGCACTTCGGCCAGCTGGCCGCGGCCGGGCTGCTGGCGGACGGCCGCCTGCCCCTCGCCCTGCTGGGCGTGGGCGGCGAGGCGGTGCCCCGCGCCCAGTGGGCCGAGCTGGCCGGGCTGGACGGCACCGAGGCCTACAACTTCTACGGGCCGACCGAGTGCACGGTCGACACCGTGGTGGCCCGCGTGGCCGGCAGCGACCGGCCCGTGATCGGCCGCCCGGTCGCCAACACGACCGCCCACGTGCTCGACGGCTCGCTGGCCCCGGTGCCGCCCGGGGTGCCGGGCGAGCTCTACCTGGGCGGCGACCAGCTGGCCCGCGGCTACCTCGGGCGCCCCGACCTGACCGCCGAGCGGTTCGTGGCCGACCCGCTCGGCCCGCCCGGCGCCCGGCTGTACCGGACCGGCGACGTCGTGCGGCGCCTGCCCGACGGCACGCTCGAGTTCGTCGGGCGGGCCGACGACCAGGTCAAGGTGCGCGGCTACCGGATCGAGCTGGGCGACGTCGAGGCGGCGCTGGCGGGCCACCCGGCGGTCGGCCAGGTGGCGGTGACCGCCCGTCGCGACGGCGGCCTGACCCGCCTCGTGGCCTACGTCGTGCCCGACCCCGCCCGGCCGCCCGGGCGGCCCGACCCCGACCGGGACGGGGCGGACGCCGCGGACGGCGACGACCTGGCCCGCCAGCTGCGGGCCCACGCCGCCGGCCTCCTGCCCGACTACATGGTCCCGGCCGCGGTCGTCGTCCTCGACCGGCTGCCGCTCACCCCCAACGGCAAGCTCGACCGCGAGGCCCTGCCGGCGCCCGACTTCGCCGCCCTGGCCGGCGGCGCCCCGCCCCGCGACGACCGCGAGGCCGTGCTGGCGAGCCTGTTCGCCCAGGCCCTGGGTCTACCCCGGGTCGGCATCGACGACAGCTTCTTCGACCTGGGCGGCGACAGCATCGTCTCGATGCAGCTGGTGAGCCTGGCCCGGGAGGCGGGCCTGGTCTTCACACCCCGGGACGTGTTCCGGCACGAGACCGTCGCCGCCCTCGCCCCCGTCGTGCGGCGCGCTGCGGACCTGGCCGGCGACGAGGCCGGGGCCGGCGTCGGCGAGCTCGAGCCCACCCCGATCATCCACTGGCTCCGCGAGCTGGGCGGGCCCATCGGAGGCTTCCACCAGGTCATGGTGCTCCGGGCCCCGGCCGGCCTCCGGGAGGCCACGCTCGTCGCCGCGCTCCAGGCCGTGCTCGACCGCCACGACGTCCTCCGGTCCCGCCTGCGGCGCACGCGAGCCGACGGCGACGGGGCCGAGCGGTGGACGCTCGAGGTGGCCCCGCCCGGGGCGGTCGACGCCGCCCAGTGCGTGACCCGGGTGGACGTGGCCGGCCGCCCCGACGACGCGGTGGCCACCGAGGCGACGGCCCGGTGGACCGCCGCCATGGGCGAGCTCGACCCCGACGCCGGCGCCATGGTCCGGGCCGTCTGGCTCGACGCCGGCCCCGACCGCCAGGGGCGGCTCATGGTGCTCGCCCACCACCTGGTGACCGACGGCGTGTCGTGGCGGATCCTCGTGCCCGACCTGGCGGCGGCGTGGGCGGCCGCGGACGCCGGCGTCGCCCCCGAGCTGGCGCCGGTGGGCACGTCGTTCCGGCGGTGGTCGCAGGCGCTGCACGCGGCCGCGGCGGCGCCGGAGCGGACGGCCGAGCTGCCGTTCTGGGAGGCGATGCTGGCGGCCCCGGTCGTGCCGATCGGCGCTCGGCCGGTCGACCCGGCCCGCGACACGGTGGCCACCGAGCAGGCCCTGACCGTGCAAATCCCCCGGGAGGCGACGCGTCGCCTGCTCACCCGGGTGCCAGCCCGGTACGCGGCGACGATGGACGAGGTGCTGCTGGCGGCGCTGGCCGCCGCGGTCGGCGCCTGGCACCGGGCGGCCGGCCGGGTCGGCGGCGACGAGGGCGCGCCCGTGCTCGTCGACCTCGAGGGCCACGGCCGCGAGGAGGCGGTCGCCGGGGTCGACCTGTCCCGCACGGTCGGCTGGTTCACCAGCCTGTGCCCGGTGCGCCTCGACGCCGGTCCCCTCGACTGGGACGGGTTCCGCGCCGGCGGGCCCGAGGTCGACCGGGTCGTCGCCCGGGTCCAGGCCGCCCTGCGGGCGCTGCCCGACGGCGGCATCGGCTACGGCCTGCTCCGCTACCTCAACCCCGAGACCGCACCCCGCCTGGCCGGGCGGGCCCGGCCCCAGGTGCTGTTCAACTACCTGGGCCGGTTCGCGGCTGCCGGGCCGAGCGCCGGCGGCCGCGAGGGTGGCGCCGGCGAGGGTGGCGCCGACCCCGGGGCCGACCACGAGGCGGCCGACGGCGGGGCCGGCGACTGGACCCCCGCCCCGGAGGCCGCCGCGTTCGGCGGAGGCGCCGACCCCGGCATGCCGCTGTCCCGCCCCATCGAGATCAACGCCGTCACCCTCGACGGCCCCGACGGCCCGGAGCTCCACGCCACCTGGTCGTGGCCCGACGGCGTTCTGACCGAGGACGAGGTCCGGGCGCTGGCCGACCTGTGGCTGGCCGCCGTCGACGGCCTCGTCGCCCGAGCCCACAGCCCCGATCCCACCACCCACCGGACAGGTGCACAGCCATGACCGACTCCCGACCGACCGCCGGGCCCGGGTCCCGGCTGCTCGCCCTCCTCCTCGCCCTCGCGGTGGCTGCAGCCGCCTGCGGGTCCGGGTCCGGCGACGACGCCGGGCCGGATGCCAGGGGCGGGGCAGCGGCCGCCGGCGCCCACCCGGACGCCTACCCCGTCACCATCGAGCACACGTACGGCGAGACCACGATCGAGGAGCCGCCCGAGCGGGTCGTGACCGTCGGCCTCACCGACCATGACGCCGTCCTCGCCCTCGGCGTCGCCCCGGTCGGGGTCACCGACTGGTTCGGCGACCAGCCCCACGCTGTGTGGCCGTGGGCGCAGGACGAGCTGGGCGACGCCGAGCCCGAGATCGTCGGCACCACCGAGGGCATCGACTTCGAGCAGGTGGCCCGGCTCCGCCCCGACGTGATCATCGGCCTCTACGCCGGCCTGACCGACGACGACTACGAGACGCTCTCGCAGATCGCCCCCACCGTCGCCCAGCCGGTCGACCATCCCGACTTCGGGATCCCCTGGCAGGAGCAGACCCGCACGATCGGGCGGATCCTCGGCCAGCCCGAAGAGGCCGACGAGCTGGTCACCGCCATCGAGGACCGGTTCGCCCGGGCCCGAGCCGAGCACCCCGAGTTCGCGGGGCGGACCGCCGTCGTGGCCACGCCGTACGCCGGGTCGGTGTCGGTGTTCGCGCCGACCGATCCCCGGGGCCGCTTCCTCGACGCCCTCGGGTTCGAGCCGGTGGACGAGATCGTCGACCTGGTCGGCGACGGCTTCAGCGCCGACCTGAGCTACGAGCAGGCCGAGTTGCTCGACGTCGACGTGCTGGTGTGGATCATCGAGGACGCCGAGGCCGACATGCCCCAGGTCCGGAGCATGCCGATCTATGGCGAGCTCGACGTGGTGCGGGAGGGCCGCGAGGTCCCGGTCGAGAACCTGAGCGAGCTGGGTGGCGCCACGTCGTTCGGGACCGTGCTCAGCCTGCCCGTGCTGCTCGACCAGCTGGTGCCCATGCTGGCCGCCGCCGTCGATGGTGACCCCGCCACGCCGGTCGAGCAGCCCGGCTGACCGGACGCGGCTGACCGGCGGGTCGGGCACGGTCGACAGACCGGGCCGGGGATGCTCGACCCACCCACGGGCCGGGGGCGGGCGCCGCCCTCGGCCGGGCGCTCAGCCCATGCGCTCGATGGCCTCGGCCAAGGCCAGCGTGCGCCGGGCCTGCTCGACGTGCAGGTTCTCGACCATCCGGCCGTCGACCGTGACCACGCCCCGGCCCTCCTTCTCGGCCGCCTCGAACGCCTCGATGATGCGACGGGACCGCTCGATCTCGTCGGGCGCCGGCGCGAACACCTCGTTGCACGGCTCGACCTGGCTCGGGTGGATGAGCGTCTTGCCGTCGAAGCCCATCTGCCGGCCCTGCCGGCACTCGGCCGCAAACCCCTCGGCGTCCTTGATGTCGTTGTAGACGCCGTCGAGGATCGCCTTGCCCGTGGCCCGGGCGGCGATCACGCACAGCCCGAGCCCGGTGAGCAGCGGCTGGCGGCCGGGCACGTGCTCGGCGTTGAGCTCCTTGGCCAGGTCGTTGGTGCCCATGACCAACATGTTGAGCCGCTCGGACGCCGAGCACACCTCCTCGGCCCGCAGCATCGCCGCCGGCGTCTCGAGCATGGCCCAGATGCGGGTGCGGTCGGGGGCGCCAGCGGCCTCGAGCGCCCGCTCGATGGCGTGCACGGCCGCGGCCGAGTCGACCTTGGGGACCACGACGGCGTCCGGCCCGGCGGCGGCCGCCGCCCGCAGGTCGTCGTCGTGCCAGGGCGTGCCGGCGCTGTTGACCCGGATCGTGACCTCGCGGTGGCCGTAGCGGCCCGACGCCGCCGCCTCGGCCACCCGGTCGCGCGCCTCGACCTTGGCGTCGGGCGCCACCGCGTCCTCGAGGTCGAGGATGAGGGCGTCGGCCGGCAGGCCGGCCGCCTTCTCGAGCGCCCGCTCGTTGGCGCCCGGCATGTAGAGGACGGAGCGGCGGGGACGCAGCTCGCCCATCGTCACAGCACCCCCTCGTAGGCCTTGGCCAGCTCCGGGTCCTTGGCGGCCAGCGCGGTGGCCAGGTCGAGCATGACCTTGCACTGCTTGACGGAGGCGTCGTCCTCCATCTTCCCGTCGATCATGAGGGCGCCGGTGCCGTCGCCCATGGCGTCGACCACCCGGCGGGCGTGGCGGACGTCCTCGGGGTCGGGCGAGAACACCCGGCGGGCGATGTCGATCTGCACGGGGTGCAGGCTCCACGCCCCCACGCAGCCGAGCAGGAAGGCGTTGCGGAACCGGTCCTCGCAGGCGACCGTGTCCTTGATGTCGCCGAACGGCCCGTAGAACGGGAGCAGGCCGTGCATCGTGCAGGCGTCGACCATGCGGGCGATCGTGTAGTGCCACAGGTCCTGCTGGTAGGTGGCGCGCTCGGCCTCGACGTCGCCGCCCGGCGGGTCCTGGCGGACCAGGTAGCCGGGGTGGCCGCCGCCGACCCGGGTCGTCTTCATGCGCCGGCTGGCCGCCAGGTCGGCTGGGCCCAGCGACAGGCCCTGCATGCGGGGGCTGGCGCCGCAGATCTCCTCGACGTTGGCCACGCCCCGGGCGGTCTCGAGGATGGCGTGGAGCAGGATCGGCCGGTCGAGGCCCGCCTTCGCCTCCAGCTGGGCCAGCAGACGGTCGACGTAGTGGATGTCCTCGGGCCCCTCGACCTTGGGGACCATGATGACGGCCAGCTTGTCGCCGATGGCGGGCACCAGCTGCAGCAGGTCGTCGAGCACCCACGGCGAGTCGAGGCTGTTGATCCGGGTCCACAGCGGCGTGTCGCCCAGGTCGGCCTCCCGGGCGATGCGGATCAGGCCCTCGCGGGCGGCCTCCTTGCGGTCGGCCTGGATGGCGTCCTCGAGGTTGCCGAGGAGGATGTCGACCTTGGCCGCGATGTCGGGAACCTTGGCGGCCATCTTCTCGTTGCTCGGGTCGAAGAAGTGGATCATCCGGGAGGGCCCGAACGGGATCTCCCGGACGGGCTCCGGCGCTCCGACGGCGAGCGGGCGGAAGAAGTCCTTCGGCGAACGCATCGAGCCTCCATGTCGACGGACCAGCGCGAGCGAGCCTAGTTACCGACCCCTCGTCACCCCCATTCGGGGGTGGCCTGGGTGGCCGCGGGCCGGCGGGCGCCGGCCAGCAGGGCGGCCAGGTCGATGCGGCGGACGGCGATTTCGACCGCAGCGCCGGCCGGCTCCCCCGGGGCGGCCGGCTTCCCGGGGGCGGCGAGGCCGTCCCCGACGGCGGCGGCAGAGCGCCCGGCGGGGGTCGGGACGTGCCCCGGGCCGGCCCTGGGGTCGGGGGCGCCGGCGGCGTCCGCGGGGGCGAGCGCCACGGCGGCGACGAGCCCGTCCCCGGCGGCCACGTCCCGCACCGCCCACCCGTCGGGCCCCGGGCCCGGCGCCGGCCCCACGCCGACGGCCACGGTCGCCGGGTCGCGGCCGAGGCCGGTGCCGAGGCCCTTGAGGACGGCCTCCTTGCGGACCCAGGCCCGCAGCGCGGCCGGCCCCCGGTCGGCGGCGGGGAGGGCGGCCAGGGCCCGGCGCTCGTCGGGGTGGAGGGCGGCGGCCAGGTCATCGGCCCCGACCCCGCGGTCGGCCGCCTCGACGTCGACGCCGACCGGCCGGCGGGCCACCGCCACGGCCGCCACGGCGCCGCCGTGCGCCAGCGAGAAGTGCCAGGCTGCCGGGCCGGCGCCGAGCGCGCCGGCCAGGCGGGGCCGGCCGTGGGGCGCGCCGCACAGCGGGCACGGCTCGCGGGCGAAGGCCAGCCCGCCTGGCGGGCGGCCGGCGTAGCGGGCGAGGACGGCCCGCAGGGCGGCGTGCGCAGCCACGTAGCGGTCGCGGTCGGCCGGCCGCCGGAACCGGGCCGCCCGGCCGACCTCCTCGGCGTCCAGCAGGCCGTCGGCCCCCGGGACGCCGGCCAGGCGGACGATCCAGACGTCGCAGCCGGGGGTGGTTCTGCCCTCCGTCACCGGATGTAAGGTACACCTATCATGTCCTCGCCCCGCCGCCCGGCGCCGCGGACCGGCACCGCGGCGCCGACCGGGGGCTCGGCCCGCCGGCTGCGGCGCCCCCTGGGCCCCGAGGTCGACGCCGTCGGCCCACCCCCGACCCCGCTCCTGGACCCGCCGTGGGCCGTCGTCCCGGTGGCGCCGTCCGGGGTCGAGCTCGACCACGTCGTCCGGTGGATGGCCGAGCCCCACGTCGCCGCCTTCTGGGGGCAGGACTGGCCGCACGCCGCCTGGTCCGCCGAGGTCGCCCGCCAGCTGGCCGGCGACCACTCCCGACCCTGGACGGTGTGGCACCACGGCGAGCGGGTCGCCTACGTCGAGGTGTACCGGGCCGCCCGCGACGTCGTCGCCGACGCCTACCCGGCCGGAGCCCACGACCTGGGCATCCACATCGCCATCGGCGACCGGCGGCGCACCGGCCGGGGCCTCGGGCCGGCCGTCCTCGCCGCCGTGGCCGAAGGGCTGTTCCGCGCGGAGGCCGCCTGCCGCGCCGTGGTCGGCGACCCCGACGCCGCCCACCACGTGGCCCGGCGGGCGTTCGCCGCCGCCGGCTTCGAGCCGGTGGCCGAGGTCGACCTCCCCCACAAGCGGGCGGCGCTCATGGCCCGCCGCCGCCCCTGACGCCCGCTGTTCCGACGGCCAGCGCCGCCGGGTCCCAACCGGCCCGCCGGCGCCCGACCGACCCGCCGGCGCCCGCCCGCCGGGCGGTCAGGCGTTCTCCCGGAACCAGGCCCGCAGCACGCCCCGGTAGGCGGCGTCGTAGCGGTCGTACTCCCGGCGCAGCGCGGCGCCGGGCCAGTCCGCCGGCAGCAGCTCGGCCGGGAGCAGCGGGTCGGCCTGGAAGTGGCGGAGCACGTCGGCGCTGAGCACGAACCCCTCGGCCAGGCAGCCGCGGTCCCCCGCCTCCAGCGGGCCCACGAGCGCGCCCATGCGCCGGCGCAGCTCGCCGGCCCGCGCCGCCCAGGCGTCGAGGTCCCACAGCTCGGCGGCCAGCGCCGCCGGGTCGCCGTCGGGCACCGACCGGAACCAGCGCACCTCCTCCCCCACGGCCGGCACGGCGTCGTCGCCCAGGTTGTCGGGCCGCAGCCACACCCCCTCGCGCAGCTCGGCCAGGCGGGCGCCCGCCAGCGCCGTCCGCAGCGCCGAGCGGTCGGCCGCCGCCCGCCGCCCGGCCGCCACGATCACCGCCTGGAGCCACCGACCGTCGGTCCAGGGCCGGGTCCGGGCCTCCCGGCTGGCCGCCTGGCGGGCCTGGCGGGCCAGCAGCCGGTCGGACGCCAGCTCGTACCAGCCGTCCTGCGCCCGCACCTCGCCAGCCGCCGCCATGCGGGACAGCGCCGTGCGGGTGGTGCCCTCGGCCAGCCCGAACAGCTCGGTCGTGCGGACCAGCAGCCGCACCGGCAGCCGGGGCGGGTCGGTGCCGAGCAGCACCGACAGCAGCACCGACCGGGCGGTGAGGGTGTTACGTGATGGCGACATGTGCAGAGAAACTGTATTATCGAGAGCGTGGGTGCGATGATCGCCAAGTCCGCCGAAACCGACAGGACCGACGGAACCGACGCGACCGTGACGACGGCGGCGGCCGCGGGCGGGGCCACCGCCCGGCGGACCATGGCCCGGCGCAACATGGTGCCCCCGCCCGAGCTGCTGCCGGACGTGCTGCCCACCGACCGGCTGACGGCGACCGGCATGCCGGTGCCGACACTACGGGCCGAGCTGCGGCGCATCGACGACCGCCGCAACGTCGGCAGCGTGCTGCTCGCCTGGGGCCAGGCGGCGGCGACGATCGGCCTGGCGGCGTGGCTCGCCCACCCGCTGGCCTACGCGGCGGCGGTCGTGCTCATGGGCCCGGCCTTCGCCCGCTTCGCCATCCTCGCCCACGAGGCCGCCCACAAGCTGCTGTTCACCAACAAGCGGGCCAACGACCTCGTTGGCCGGTGGCTGCTGGCCTACCCGGCGTTCGTGCCGTTCGAGGCCTACCGGCGCAGCCACTTCGCCCACCACAAGGAGGAGTTCGGGCCGAACGAGCCCGACCTCAACCTCTACACCGGCTACCCGGTGACCAGGGCGAGCCTCCGGCGGAAGCTGATCCGCGACGCAGTCGGCATCTCGGGCTGGAAGAACCTGCGGCCGCTGCTGCGGGCGCTGCTCTCCCGGTCGTCGCGGCCGTTCGCCGCCCGCATCGTCGCCGCCCAGGTCGTGCTGCTGGGCCTGTTCACCGCGGCCGGCCGGCCCGAGCTCTACCCGCTGCTGTGGCTGCTGCCATGGATGACGTCGTGGCGCGTCCTCAACCGCCTGCGGGCCATCGCCGAGCACGGCGGCATGGAGCGCAGCCCCGACCGGCGGCGCACCACCCACCACGTCCGCCAGTCCCGGCTGGCCAGCTTCTGGCTCGTCCCCTACAACACCGGCTGGCACCTCGCCCACCACGTCGACATGGGCGTCCCGTGGCGGAACCTGCCCAAGCTCCACGCCGAGCTCGTGGCCGCCGGCTGGATCGTGCCGGAGCTGGAGTACCCGAGCTACCGTGCGCTGTGGGGTGCGCTGGCGTCCCGCGTAGAGTCGGAGGTCGCGACCGCTCCCTGAAGCCCACCGGTCGACGACCGCCGAGGATCACGATGACGATCGCCCCCGACAACGTCGAGCCCGCCCCCGTCGCCCGGACCGACCGCGAGGGCTGCTGAGGCGGGATCGTGGAGGTCCACGACGAGGTCAGCGTGCGGCTGGCCGCCGCGGGGCACCGGTACACCGCCGGGCGCCGCACGCTGGTCGACGTGCTCGCCGCCAGCGGGCGCCCGCTGACCGTCCCGGAGATCATCCGGAGCGTCGGCGCCCAGGGCCTGCCCCAGAGCTCCGCCTACCGCAACCTGACCGTGCTGGTCGACGCCGGCGTCGTCCGCCGGGTGGCCGGCGGCCCCGGCCACGACCGGTTCGAGCTGGCGGAGGACCTGTCCGGACACCACCACCACCTGCTGTGCACGTCGTGCGGCGTGGTGGCCGACGTCCCGACGTCGCCCCGGCTCGAGCGGGCGGTGGCCGAGGCGGCCAAGCTGGCGTCGGCCGAGTCGGGGTTCGAGGTCGCGGGCCACCGCATCGACCTGGTCGGCCTGTGCGGCACCTGCCGGGGCTGACCCGGCCGCCGACCGGTCGCTGACGCGGCGCCGACCGCCACTCCCCGTGGGGGTTACTTCCGGTTACCGTGTCGGGCGAGGGGAGGCTCGATCGATGGCACACTCGTCCCGCAGGCGGTGGCTGGCCGTGGCGCTCGCACTGGCGGCGTTCGGGGCCGCGGCGTGCTCCTCCGGGTCCGATTCGGGCGGCGACCAGGCGGCCGACTCCGACGGCGCGCGTGCAGACCGCGCGGAGGCCGCGCCCGTCCCCGAGGCCGCCCGGGGCGCCGTCTACCCGGGCGACGCGTGGGAGCGCGGCGACGCGGCCGAGGCCGGCTTCGACCCGGCCCGCCTCGAGGCGCTGGCGGCCGAGGCCGAGGCCGCCGACTCGAACTGCCTGGTGGTGGCGCGGGACGGGCGCATCGTCGCCGACTGGTACTGGAACGGCACCGAGCGCGAGACGGTGCAGGAGGTCTTCTCGACCACCAAGTCGATCACCAGCACGCTCGTCGGCATCGCCCAAGCCGACGGCGCCCTCGACATCACCGACCCGGCTGCGGAGTACATCCCCGAGTGGGCCGACGGGCCGGCGTCGACCGTCACCGTCGAGAACCTGCTGAGCAACGACTCCGGCCGGTTCTGGACCTTGGCCAACGACTACGTGACCCTGATCCAGACCGCCGACCGCACCGCGTTCGCCATCGGCCTCGAGCAGAGCCACGAGCCGGGCGAGGTGTGGGTGTACAACAACGCCGCCATCCAGACGCTCGACGCCGTGCTGGAGGAGGCGACCGGCGTCGACCCCGCCGAGTTCGCCGAGGAGCGCCTGTTCGCGCCGACCGGCATGCGGCACACCGCCATGTCGCACGACAACGCCGGCAACACCAACACGTTCTTCGGCCTCCAGACGACGTGCGAGGACATGGTCCGGTTCGGCTACCTGTTCCTGCGGCGCGGGCACTGGGACGGGACGCAGGTCGTGCCCGAGGAGTGGGTGGAGGCCGCCACCGGAAGGCCGTCGCAGGACATCAACGAGGCCTACGGCTACCTGTGGTGGCTCAACCGCCCGGCCGCGGCGTCCAACCCGGCCGAGTCGCTCCCCCGACAGGAGGCGGCCGAGGCGCCGGTCCGCCAGACGGCGCCCGAGGCCTCCGAGGACATGTTCTGGGCCCTCGGCCTCGGCGGCCAGGTCGTCCAGGTCGACCCGGCGACCGAGACCGTCGTCGTGCGCTTGGGGCCCGGCAACCCGACCGCCCAGTTCGGCTCGGCGCAGACCGCCCGGGTCGTGACCGAGGCGCTCGTCGAGCCCTGAGCCGGCGACGGGCCCCACGGGCCGCGCCGCGGCCGGATCGCCTCGCGGCGACGCCCGGGGTCGACCGACGGCGTCGGCGGGCGACCCGACGAGCAAGAACCGAACCGTCCGTGAAAGATCTGTACGTTGGGGGAACGGCCGGTGCGCCATACTGGCGACTATGCGAGGCGAAGGAGGCACGAAGCGTGAGCGATGACCGGCGCGGACCGACCAGCGGCGGCGTCGCCGACGTGCCCCAGACCCGCGAGGCCGTCGACGCCCGACCGGTCGAGATCGACGGCAGCACCGCCCGCCCCGCCCGGGTCTACGACTACGTGGCGGGTGGCCGGGACAACTTCTCGGCCGACCGCCGGGTCGCCGAGCACGCCGCGGCGGCTTACGGCGAGGTCGGCCTCGACCTCGCCAAGGAGGCCGTGAAGGCCGACCGCGAGTTCCTCGTCCGCGCCGTCCGCTACCTGGTGGCCGAAGCCGGCATCCGCCAGATCCTCGACATCGGCACCGGCATCCCCCACCAGGACAACCTCCACGAGATCGCCCAACGCCTCGCCCCCGAGTCGCGGGTCGTCTACGTCGACGACGACGCCGTCGTGCTGGCGCACGCCCATCGGCTGCGGCGGAGCACGCCCCAGGGCCGCACGGCCTACATCGACGCCGACCTGCGCCAGCCCGACAAGGTGCTGGGCCGGGTGCCCGAGACGCTCGACCTGGCCCAGCCGGTCGCCGTCACGCTGTTCGGCACCCTGCACCACGTGTGCGACGAGGACGGCCCCCACGAGCTGGTGCGCCGGTTCGTCGACGCCGTGCCGTCGGGCAGCTACCTGGCGCTCTCGCACATCACCAACGACGTCCTCACCGAGGCGGTCGACGAGGCGGCCCGGCGCATCAACGAGACCGGCACCGGCTTCCGGCTCCGGGTGCGCGGCCGGGCTGACGTCCTGCGGTTCTTCGACGGGCTCGAGCTGGTCGAGCCCGGGCTGGTGACGCCCGACGAGTGGCGCCACGACGACCCGCCCGCGCGCGACTGGGAGGTGCCCTACTACGTGGGCGTCGGCCGCAAGCCTTAGGGCGCGACCCACTCGCGCGCAGCGTGACTTGGGGGTTGGCCGGCCCGACGACGTAGCGTCTACGGACGGTGACGCTGGGGAGGCCGGGGAATGATCAGCCCCTACGTACGTCGCATGCGGCTGGCTGCCGAGCTGAAGGCTGCGCGCGTGGACGCAGGACTGACGCACAAGCAGTTGGCGAAGATGATCGGCCAGAGCCGGGCGCAGATCTCCCGGCTCGAGAACGGCCACACCGTCGACCTGGGCGACGTCATGCAGATCCTGGACGCGCTCGGCATCGACGGCGACGACTGGATCCGCATGGTGACGATCGCCCGCGACGCGGCCACGCGCGGCTGGTGGGACTCGAACAAGGCCATGGGCCCGCGCCAGGCCCTGCTGGCCGACCTGGAGGCCGGGGCGGCGACGATCCGCGAGTTCCAGCCCACGTTCGTCCCCGGGCTGCTGCAGACGCCGCAGTTCACCCACGCCCGGGTCGAGGCCGAGCGGCTGGCCGGCCAGACCGCGTCGGTGCCGGCCAAGGAGGTCGAGGCGTGCAGCGGTCGCCAGCGGATGCTGCGCCGGCCGGGCGGGCCGACCTACGAGGTGATCCTCGACGAGGTGGCGGTGCGACGCCTGGCCGCCCCGCCCGAGGTGGTCAAGGCGCAGCTCTACCACGTGGCCGCCGTGCTCAACCGCTACCCCAAGTTCAGCCTGCGGGTGCTGCCGGTCGACGCCGTCGTGCCGACCTACAACATGCCGCGCACGGCGTTCTCGCTGTACACGTTCCCCGACCCCGACGACCCTGACGTGGTCGTCGTCGACGTCGCCACCGACCACTTCGTGCTCAGCGACGTCGACGACGTCAAGCGCTACGACGAGCTGTACGGCCAGCTGCGCGACGCGGCCTGGGACGAGGACACCAGCGTCGACTACCTGATCGAGGTCGCCGCCGAGCAGGACGAGCCCGGCTGACCGGGCCCGCCGGGCCGGTGCGCTCGGCAGTGCCCACCGGCTGCGGGCCCACCGGGTGCACCGATCCCGCCTCCGGTGGGCCCGCCGGAGGCGGTCCTGGCCGAGGCGGGCCTACCAGATGCGGACCCGGGCCTCGGGGGCGAGCCACATGCCGTCGCCCTCCCGCACCCCGAAGGCCTCGTGGAACTCGTCGAGGTTGCGCACGACGTTGGCCCGGAACTCGGGCGGCGAGTGCGGGTCGATGGCCAGCCGGCGGATCTGCTCCTCCTTGCGGGTCACCGTGCGCCACACCTGGGCCCAGCCGATGAACAGGCGCTGGCTGCCGGTCAGACCGTCGATCACCGGCGGCTCCTGCCCCTCGAGGCTCAGCAGGTACGCCTTGTGGGCGATCTGGATGCCGCCGAGGTCACCGATGTTCTCGCCGACGGTCAGGGCGCCGTTGACGTGGTGCCCCTCGAGGCCGGCCGGCTCGAAGCCGTCGTACTGCTCGATCAGCGCCCGGGCCCGCTCCTCGAACCGCTTGCGGTCCTCGTCGGTCCACCAGTCGGTGAGGTTGCCGTCGCCGTCGTAGCGGCTGCCCTGGTCGTCGAAGCCGTGGCCCAGCTCGTGGCCGATGACCGCCCCGATGCCGCCGAAGTTCACGGCGTCGTCGGCGTCGGGGTCGAAGAACGGCGGCCGCAGGATCGCCGCGGGGAAGACGATCTCGTTCATCCCCGGGTTGTAGTAGGCGTTGACCGTCTGCGGCGTCATGTGCCACTCGTCGCGGTCGATCGGCTTGCCGATCTTGGCCAGGTTGCGGTCGGACTCGAAGGCGGCGGCCCGACGCACGCTGCCCAACAGGTCGTGGCGGTCGATCTCGAGCGCCGAGTAGTCGCGCCAGCGGTCGGGGTAGCCGATCTTGGGCGTGAACTTGGCCAGCTTGGCCAGGGCCCGCTCCTTGGTCTCGGGCGACATCCAGTCGAGCTGCTCGATGTCGACCCGGTAGGCCTCGACCAGCCAGCCGACCAGCCGCTGCATGTGGGCCTTGTGCTCGGGCGGGAAGTGGCGGGCGACGTACAGTCGGCCCACCGCCTCGCCGAGCGCCTCCTCGATGACGCCGACGCCGCGCTTCCAGCGCTCCCGCAGCTCGGGGATGCCCGACAGCCGCGTGCCGTAGAAGGCGAAGTTGGCCTCGACGAACCGGGACGACAGGTACGGCGCCGCCGCATGCACGTGGTGGAACGTCAGCCACGCCTTCCAGTCCTCCAGCGGCAGCTCGGTCAGCAACCGGCCCGCGGCCTCGATGGCGTCGGGCTGGTGGACGATCACCTCGTCGAACGCCCCGGGCGGGGCGGCCAGCCCCTCCAGCCAGGCGTCCCAGTCGAAGCCCGGCGCCATCTCCTTCAGCTGGGCGCGGGTCCGCCGGTTGTGGGTCTTGAGGGCGTCGCGGCTGTCGACGGTCGTCCAGTGGCTCTTGGCCAGGGCCGTCTCCAGCGCCATGATCCGCTCGGCGGCGCCGGTCGGATCGGGCTCGTCGACCAGCCGCAGCATGGTGGCGACGTGCTCGACGTAGGCGGCGCGGGTCTCGGCGTGAGCGTCCTCGCGGTAGTAGGCCTCGTCGGGCAGCCCGAGCCCGCCCTGGACGAGGTTGACGATGTAGCGGGTGGCATCGTCGCCGTCGTTGTCGACGTACCAGTAGACCACGCTCCCGGTGCCGTGCCGCTGGAGCCTCCCCAGCAGGCGGAGGAACGCGCTCGTGTCGGCGACCGCACGGATCTCGGCCAGGTCGTCGGCCAGCGGCTCGGCGTCGCGCCGCTCGACCTCGTCCTCGTCCATGAACGCGGCCCACAGGTCGCCGACCTTGCGCTCGTCGCTACCGGGCGGGGCGTCGCCGGCCGCCGCCTCCTCGGCCAGCGCCCGCACGTCGCGCTCGGCCTGGTCGTGCAGCTCGTAGAACGCGCCGTGGGAGGCGCGGTCCGGCGGGATCTCGGTCTCGGCCAGCCACCGGCCGTTCACGTGGCGGAACAGGTCGTCCTGCGGGCGCACGTCGTCGGACAGCTCGTCGACGGCGATGCCGCTGCGGGTGCTGGCGCTCGTGGGCATGGCGCCAGCGTAGAGGCGGGGACGCCCGTCTCAGGCTCGGAGCGCGGTGGGCCGCGCCCGAGCCTTCCGCTCGGCCCGCCTGCCCCGCTCGGGCCGCGGGACCGGCCGTGGCGGCGCCTGGCCGTTCCGCGGCGCCCGGCCGTTCCGTGCCGGCGCCGGCCGGGACCCCGGCCGCCGGACCGGGCGCGGGGCCGGCCCGGAGGCCGTGCCGGCGTCCCGACCGTTGGCCCGGGGCGACCCGTCCCGGGGCGGCCCCCCGCCGGTCGCTGGGCCCGGCGCCCGGTCGGCGCCTGCGGGCGGCTCGGGGCCGGGACCCAACCCCGTGTCGTCCCCGGGCGATTCCGGGCTCAGCGCGGTCTGGACGAGCCCGACGCCGGTCAGGACCAGCACAGCGCCCGCCAGCTGGGGCCCGGTCAGGACCTGGCCCAGCCACAGCCAGGCGACGGCCCCGGCCACGACCGGCTCGAGCATCCCGACGATGCCGGTGGTCGTCGGCGCCAGGTGCCGCAGGGCGGCGACGTCGAGCGTGTAAGGCAGGAGCGTGCCCAGGACCACGACCCAGGCCACGGCCGCCCACACGGGGACCGACACGCCCGCGAGGCTGCCGAGCAGCGAGGCCGAGCGGGTCAGCACCGCCGGGTCGAACGACCACCACGGCTGGACGACGGCCCAGAACCCGGCGGCCACCACGAACATCCAGAACGACACCGACAGCGGGTCGTTCTGGGCCAGCGTCCGCTTGCCGAGCAGGTAGAACGTGGCCAGGCAGGCGGCGGCGGCCACCGCAGCCGCCACGCCGACCGGGTCGAGGCCGGTGTCGCGCCACACCTGGGCGACGAGCGCCAGGCCGGTCAGCGCCAGGCCCAGCGCCAGCCACACCCGGCGCGGGACCAGCTCGCGCAGCACCGCCCGCGTGTAGACGGCGACCATCAGCGGGCTGGCGAACTCAAGCAGCAGGGCGATGCCCACCGGCAACCGGTCGATGGCGATGAAGTACAGCCACTGGATCAGGGCGGCGCCGCTGAGGCCGAGCGCCACCAGCGCCGGCAGGTCGCGCCGGTCGATGCGCAGGGCGGCCGGCCGGGTCAGGCCGAGCACGGCGAGCAGCCCGAGCGCCGAACCCGTGCACCGGAGCGCGGCGAGCCGGGCCGGCTCGATGCCCGCTGTGAGCACCACCTTGGCCACGCTGGCGCTCACACCGAACAGAGCCGCGCCGACCAGCACGTACGCGTAGCCGCGCGCGGGGGAGTAAGGGGTGTTACGCACTAGACTCCTGACACTACGGGCCCAGTATGTCAGGAGTCAATTGCGTTTAGACCATGACAGCGAGCACGTGCTCGCCGAGCTGACCGACCTGGTCAACGGCGACGGCCGCGACGGCGGGCCCGACGTCCTCGCCTCGCTGGACTCGCTCGTCGCGTTCCTCGACGCGCACGAGATCAGCGGCTCGCGCCCCACCACCGAGTCCGAGCTGCGGGCCGTGCGGCGGCTGCGGTCCCGCCTGCGCGGCGTGTTCGAGCGGGCGGCGGCCGGCGACCGCGACGCGGTGGTGGCCGAGATCAACGCGCTGATCGCCGAGGCCAAGGCCGTCCCCTACCTCATCGAGCACGACGGCAACCCGCTGCACCTGCACTACACCCCGCTCGACGCCCCCGTGCACCACCGGATGGGCGCCGAGATGGCGATCGCCCTCGCCATCGTCGTGCGCGACGGCGGGCTCGAGCGCCTGCGGGTGTGCGCGGCGCCGGGCTGCGGCAACGTGGTCGTCGACCTGTCGCGCAACCGGTCCCGGCTGTACTGCGGCGCCCAGTGCGCCAACCGCCAGCACGTCGCCGCCTACCGGCGGCGTCGGGCCTCGTCCTGACGGGCCCCGGCCTGGCGGCGCGGCTCGGTTGCCGGGCCGGGCCTCCGGTTCGGGCGGCCCGGCTTGAGCTCGCCGGCAGCTACTCGGGTTCGGGTGGGCGGCCGCCGATCGCCTTGGTGACGGTGGCGGCCGCGTCGAGCAGGCGCTCCCCCAGCTCGGGCACCTGGTCGGCCGCGGTCTGGCCCGGCAGGTCGAACAGGGTGAGGGCCAGCTCGACGTTGCCCTCGGGCCCGAACACCGGCGCCGCCACCATCGACAGCCGGTACGAGTGGGCCGGCTCGAGCTCGAGCAGCAGGTAGTCCTGCCGCCCGAGCTCGCCCAGCACCTCGCCGATCGGGCGGTCGCCCTCGGCCAGGGCCCGCTCCAGCAGGACCCGGGCGTCGGCCTCCAGCGACACCGCGTAGCCCCGGCGCCGGACGGCGGCCAGGGCCCGGCGGTAGCGCTCGAGGTCGTCCTCGCTGGCCTCGGGCCCCAGGCGGCGCAGCCACCGGTCGATCACCGCCGGCGAGGCCCAGGCCAGGAACACGGTGCCGACCGGCGGGGTCAGGGGCACCCGCTGGCCCGGGTGGACGTGCACGCCGAGCGGGCGGGCCGCCCCGGCCACGGCCAAGAGGACGATCTCGTCGCCCCGCACGGCGCTGGCCACGACCTGGACGTCGAGGTCGTCGGCCAGCCGGCGCATCTCGCCCCGGGCGTAGTCGACCAGCTCGAGCTGCCGGGCCGCGGCGGCGCCGGCGACCGCCACCAGGCCGGGCCCCAGCGTGTACGTCTTGTCCAGCGGGTGCCGCAGCAGCCACGCCTTCTCGGTCAGCGACGCCAGCAGCGCGTGGGCGGTCGCCTTGTTGAGGTCGAGCCGCCGGCACACCTCCGTGAGCGAGAACCCCCGCTCCGGGTGGGCGGCCAGCAGCTCGATCACCGCCACCACGCGGTCCACCGACGGCGACGACCGGGACATCAGCCGGCTCCGGCCCCGCTCCCGTCGTCGGCGCCCGGGCCGGCCGCGCCCACGGCCGTCGCCACCGCCCCGCCGAAGGCGGCGGCCAGCGCCGCGTGCCCCTCGTCGCCGGGGTGGATGCCGTCGGGCAGCTGGTCGGCCGTGAGCAGCGGCCCGCCCCGCACGAGCGTGAGCCGGGCGTCGCCGGCCGCCTGCCGGGCCTCGACCACCTCCTCGATGGCGGCGCGCAGGTCGACCAGCGTCGCTCCCAGCCGGTTGGGCGTCTCCTCGGCGTCGGGCCGCACCACCGGGCTGCCGACCACGATCGGCGTCTCGGGGTGTCCCTGGCGGAGGATGTCGAGGAAGGCGGCCAGGTTGGCCCGCATCTGGTCCACGCTGTGGGGGATGCGGGTCCAGCAGTTGGTGCCGTGGGTGACCGAGACGACGTCGGCCGGCAGGGCCGCCAGCTGCTCGGCCGAGGCGATCTCGCCCCGCGCCGAGCCGGCGTAGCCGAGGTTGACCACGTCGAGCCCCCACCGGCGGGCGGCGACGGCGGGCCACGCCCGCCCGGGGCCGCTGGCCACCCAGCCCTCGGCGATCGAGTCGCCGTAGCACAGCCACCGGGGGCCGGCCGGGGCCGCCTCCAGGGAGCCGTCGACGGCCCGCACGGCGTGGAGGCGGGGCCGCATGCCCTCGGGCACGTGGACGGTCACGGTGCCGGCGGTCGACCCGGGCAGCGCCAGGCGCACGGTCGACACCCCGTCGGCGAGCACGGCCGGCTGCTCGTCCAGCAGGTCGTCCCCGCGCCAGGCGGTGAACGTCGTGCCCGCCCCCGCCCCCCGGTAGCCGAGGTCGTCGGTGGCGCAGGTGTAGTCGACCTCGACGGCCTCGGCGTCGCCCACCAGCTCGAGCCGGACCCCGACGGGGAGCAGCGCCGTGCCCCACGTGTCGGCGGGCAGGCGGGCGGCGTCGGCCGGATCGGCGCGGGGGTACGGCACCTCGTCCGTCCCCGGCCAGGCGGCGCCCCGCAGGGCCTTGGCGAGATCCACATCGGTGCCGCTGGTGCCGCTGGTGCTGCTCACGACGCCTCCTCCGGCAGCGGATAGGGGAACTTGGCGGCGACGCCGCCGTCGACCACGAGCGTCTGCCCGTTGACGTAGCCGGCCAGGTCACTGGCCAGGAACAGCAGCGCGGCGGCGATGTCGGCCGGCAGCGCCACCCGGCGGAGCGGCGCGTTGTCGCTGTTCTGGCGGCGGCCCTCCTCGCCCAGGTAGGCGGACACCCGGGGCGTCCACACCACGCCGGGGGCGACGGCGTTGGCCCGGATCCCGAGCGGGCCCAGCTCCAGCGCGGCCGACCGCACCAGGCTCATGAGCCCGGCCTTGAAGGCGCCGTACGCCGCGTGCTGGGGCGCGCCGGTCAGCCCCGAGACCGAGGCGACGAACACCATGGCGCCGCCCGAGCCGGCGGCCATCCGCCGGCCCAGCACCTGCATGGCCAGCCAGGCGTGGCGCAGGCAGATGTCGTGCTCCCACTCCCACAGCTCGTCGCTGGTGTGGAGCAGCGACGAGTACTGCGCCATGCCGATGATGTCGACCAGGCCGTCGACCCGTCCGCCGAGGGCGGCCGCGGCGTCGTCGCCCAGGCGCTCCACCTCGGCCCGCTGGGTGGCGTCGCCAGCCCAGGCGGTGCCGCCGACCTCCTCGGCGATGTCGGCCGCCAGGTCGGGGTCCTTGTCCACCAGCACCAGGCGGGCGCCGGCTTGGGACAGGGCGTGGCTCGCCTGGCGGCCGATCCCCTGCCCGGCACCGATCACGACGAACCCCCGACCGTCGAGGCGGAGCAGCCCCGGGTAGTCGGGGACCGCCGTGTCGTCGGTGCGGGTCACGACGACGCGCTCCCGGCGGGGCTGCCGGCCGCGCCGGTTGCGGCGCCGGCGGGCACCGTGCGGGCGCTGACCGCGACCTCGCGCTTGCGCAGCTCGGGGATGATCTCGGTGCCCAGCAGCTCGATCGTCTTCATGATCGACTCGTGGCTCAGGTAGCCGAACTGCACGTAGCACAGCAGCTGGTCGACGCCGAGCTCCTCGTAGCGCAGCATCTTGCGCAGGCACTCCTCGGGGTCGCCGACGATGATCATGTCGGCGTCCGCGAACTCGTGGGGGTCGAAGTCACCCTGCATCTGGCGCTCCAGCAGTGGGAAGGCCGCCTGGGCCTCCTCCGGGGGCAGGTTGGGGAACTCCCACTCGATCGTGAACTCGGCCAGGTTCTTGTACCACCACCACAGCGAGTCCCAGATCCCGTTGGCCTCACACTCGGCCATCGACTCGGCGCAGTGGACGAGCGTGTAGGCGGCGACCCGGTTGTTGACGACGCGGGTGATGGGCTCGGGCTCGGCGATGGCCGCACGGTACTGCTCGATGGCTGACGCCATCGCCTCCAGCGGCTGCATGATCGAGAACGACAGCAGGCCGAGGCCGTAACGGCCGGCCAGCTCGGCGGAGCCGGCGCTGGTGGCAGCCATCCAGGCGGGCGGGTGGGGGTCCTGCACCGGCTTGGGCGTGACCATGCGCCGGGGGAAGTCGAGGTACTTGCCGTGGAACTCGAAGTACTCCGACTCCCACATGCTGACGATGGCCTCGATGGCCTCCTTGGCCTGGGCCCGGCTCTCCTCGCGGTCGACGCCGAACGCGGTCTGCTCCATCGGTGTGGAGCGGCCCGTGCCCCACTCGACCCGGCCGCCGGACAGGATGTCGGCCGTCGCCACCTTCTCGGCCACCCGCATCGGCGGGCCGAAGCCGTGGGGCACGAGCGTGACGCCGAAGCCGAGGCGGATCTGCTCGGTGATCTGCGACAGCGCGCCGATCAGCACCTCGGGGGCCGGGCAGTGCGACCGGCCCTCGCGGAAGTGGTGCTCGACGTGCCACGTCGTGTGGAAGCCGAGCTTGTCGGCCAGGCGGATCTGCTCCAGGGCCTCCCGGTAGGACTTCTGCTCGGCCCGGCGCTGGCCCCACGGGTGGGTGCCCTCCCACGGCTTGGGCACGTCGATCTCGTACAGCAGGTCGAGCTTCACCGGCTCCCCCTCCTCCGGTCGTGGTTCGCCGTCATGGTTCGAAATAGCGAACCTAGTTCTATATCTCGAACAGTGTCGTGCCTGGCGGGGCCGTGCGCAAGCTGTTCCGGCGACGGGCGCCGCACTCGCCCTCGGCCGGGCGCGGCGCCCCCGGTCGGCCACCTGAGCGGTGGCCTCGATCGTCAGCCCCCCGCCCCACGCGGCCGGCGAGCAGATCGGTGCGGGAGGCGGCCCGGCCGACGCCGCCCGGCGAGCCCGCGCTCCGCCGCCCGGCTTCGGCCGCTTGCGCCCAGGTCGGCGGCGAGTCGATGGGCCACGACGTCGGGGGTGAGCTCGGCGCGGGCCCGGTGGGTCGTCGACGATCGGCGCCCGGCCTCCCGGGCGCGGGCGGGGTGGGGCCGGCAGCCGATCGGCCTCGGGCCTGCCGCCGCAGGCCCGAGGCGCGATCGGCCGGGCCGCCGCATGGCGGTCGTGACGAGTGGAGCGAGGGGTCAGACGGTGCGGAGGGCGACCGGGAAGCCGTCGGCGGCGGCGTCGGCCAGCATCCCCTGGAGCGAGACACCGCCCTCGCCGGCGGTGATGACGGTCAGCGCGTCCTCGACCGCCCCCACGCCCAGCGTGTTGACGATGCCGAGCGCCCGGTTGCCGTCGGTGATGTCGCCGACCGGGCCGCCGGAGTCGCCGGGCGTCACCGCCCCGATCACGTAGTGCTGGGTGCCGTCGTTGTAGTTGAGCACGCCGACCCGGCTCTCCTGGGTGAGCGGCAGCAGATGGAACCCGAGCCCGTGGCCGGAGAACTGGATCAGGTCCCCGGCGCCGGCCGACCCGGTGGTGGACACGCCGGTCGGGAACTCGGGGTGGCCCTTCATCGCCGGGCTCACCAGGCCGCGGTGCTCGGGCCGGACCTCGATGAACGCGTAGTCGAGGTCGTCGTCGACGTAGGCGACGTCGCCGAACGTGAGGATCGGGTCGCCGGAGGTGCCGGCGGCCAGCGCCACGTCCTGCCCCACGCCGCTCACGCAGTGGCCGGCCGTGCCGGCGAACACCCGACCGGCGTTGGGGCCGGTGCCGTCGTAGATCCAGTTCAGGGTGCAGTAGGAGCCGCCCATCGTGATCGACGCCCCCGGCTGGATCACCGCCTGCGGGGCCGCCTGCGCCGCCCGGCCCCCCGTGGCCTCCGCCACGCTCGCCTCCCGCGCCGCTCCGGCGGCGCCCGCCGCCCCGGCGTCGACCACCATCGTGGCGGCCGCGACCGCCGCCAACATCACCGCACCTCGCACCCGTCGCACCCGGCTCTCCCCCCTGGGCTCCGTTCAGTTAGGCGTCATGTTTGCGACTGCGACCGTAATCGATGTTCTTGGCGGTGTGTCCCCACTCTCAGAGATCCACCGCTCCCAGAGACGCCTCTAGAGATCGGCGGTGGCGGCGGCCGCCACGACCGGGTCGTACCACTCGCGGGTGAGGCAGACCCGGCCGTCCCGGAACCGCCACAGGCCCACGTACGTGTTCGCGTACGGACGCCCGGTCGGCACGACCCGGCCCTCGCTCGTGTACTCGGCCACCAGGTCGCCGCCGGCCAGCTCGTGGACCGCGGTGAGCGCCAGCTCGAACCGGAACACCTCGAACGCCCGGCGCAGGTACTCCTGCACCGCCGCCCGGCCCTCGACCCGTACGGGATCGGGCTTGGCGAACGGCAGCTCGAGCACGTGGTCGTCGGTGTACAGCTCGTCGAGGGCGGCCACGTCGGCGGCGCCCAGTGCCGCGAAGACGCGGCGCAGCACGTCGGTGTTGGTCATGCCCCGGAGTCTTGCGGAGCGGTGAGGAACACGGCGGTCTCCAGCGGCAGCGCGCCCAGCCGCTGCATGTCGGCGACGGCTGCGTCCGGGACCCGGGGGTCGGCCGCGGCGGCCATGAGGTTCTCGTCGACCAGCGGCACGACGTCGCCAGCGCCCGCCGCCCGCAGCTGGCGGGCGATGTCGGCGCGCAGGCGCCGGGCCTCGGCCTCCTCGGCCGGGGTCGGAGCGGCGGCGGCCACCTCCACCGCCGCGGGGTCGGCCCGCCACAGAGCCAGCGCCGGCCCGGACACGATCGTGAGCTCGGCCGTCGCCTCGCCGGGCGTCAGGGTGCGGAACGGCCGGACGCCGACCCGGTGGCCCTCCCCCAGCCCGGCCCGGAACCCGTGCCGCTCCAGTGCGACCACCAGCCCGTAGCCGGTCGACCCTGGGACCCGGGGGTCGACCCAGTCGACGAGGTAACGGCCCTCGCCCGCCGCGTCGCGCCGCTCGAGGGCGGTGACGGCCTCGTCGGCCAGCTCCCCCATCACCCGGGAGGCCTCCGGCGTCGCCACCTCGCTGCCGGCGGCGTCGACCGTGGCGGCGGCTCCGGTCACGGCCAGGGCGGTGGCCAGCGCCGCGGCCGCCCACCGGGGCCGGCCGGGGGCCCGGGACCGGGCGGCGGACGGCAGCTCGGTGGCGGAGGCGCCGGAGGCCGCCGGCGGCTGAGCGGCGGACGGCAGCTCGGCGGCGGATTCGGCGGCCCGGCCCCGGACCGCCACGGCCACCGTCCACCCGATGGCCAGGAGCGCCAGCGCCGTGGTCCCCCACCCCCACAGCACCAGGTAGTCCCAGAGCCGGCCGCTGATCCGGCTGACCGACACCAGCCCGCCGGCCAAGGCCACGCCGACGACGCCGTGCAGGCGGACCAGCTCGGCGTGGCGGAACCGCCACGCGCCGACGGCGGCCGCCAGCCAGGCGGCCAGCACCGTCGCCCCGGGCACGACCGAGCCCGCGACCCCGATGCGGCCGGCGGCGAGGCGGATCGGGTCGAGCCGGACGAGCCAGGCCTCCAGCGCGGCCCCCGCCGCCACCCGGGCCTCGACCGGGTGGCGCAGGCTCTCGACCACGATGGCGGCGTTGCCGGGGTGATCGGTCAGCTGCTCGACCAGCGGCGGCAGCCACAGCAGGGCCAGCAGCCCGGCGGCCCCGGCCGCCCACCGCCACCCGACGCCCCCGCCGGTCGCCCCACCGCCACCGGGGGCGTGGCGGGGCGAGCGGAGGCGGGCACGCACCGCCGGGAGGACGAGGGCGGCGAGCACGGCTCCGCCGACGGCGGCCACCAGCCCGGCGTAGGGCAGGTGGGTCTGGGCGCAGAAGCTGCCGGCGACGACCGCCACGGGCAGCGCCCACCGGTCGCCGCACAGCGCCGACCAGCCGGCCAGCAGGTACGCCGGCCACCACAGCACGGGCAGGTACGGGTTCCAGGGCAGGGTCAGCACCTCGACCCCGTAGCCGTGCACCAGCGCGGCGAGCATCAGGCCCACGGCCAGGACCAGCCCGGTCCCGCCCCGGCGGCGGGCCAGCGCCAGGGCCACGCCGGCAGCGACCACATGCAGCAGCGCCCCGGCCGCCTGCAGCGCCCACGGGTCGGCGCCCAGCAGCCGGTAGGTGGGGGCCATGGCCCAGAAGCTGAGCGGGCCCGGGTGGCTGCCCGCCTCCCCGAAGGCGTGGAAGCGCCCCGGGAGCCCGACCAGCGGCGGGCGCCGGCTGAACACGTCGCGCACCCGCAGCTCGGTCTGGGCATGGTCGAGCAGCGGGTGCCAGGCCGGGTGCCGCTGGGCGGCCAGCGCCACCACGACCGGCACGGCCACGGCGAGCGCCGCCGCCACCGCCGCCCACGCCGCCCGCGCCGCCGGCTCGGTCCGGACCCCGCCTGCGGCCCCGAACGCGGCGGTGCCCCGGCCGTTGCTGCCGGCCGCGCCAGCCGGTCGAGCCAATCCGACCGCCCCGACCGTCCCGGGCGGCCCGACGGCCCCGCGCCGGCCGGCCCCGCCGGCGGATGTCGATCCGACGTGCCCCACGTTCCCCAGACCTCGCCGCGCACCCTAGTGGCTGCCGGCCCGCGACGATGGGGGTGTGCCTGCCCCGAACCGGGTGACGCCGTTCGGCGAGATCGTCGCCCTCGACCAGCGGGGATCGTTCATGGGCAACCGCGGCTGCATCCACCGCGCGCCCTACGAGATCGCCCGGCCCTGGCAGGTCCGGCGGTGGATCACCTGCCGGCTGTCGTACAAGGACTGGGTGGCGCCCCGGTGGGAGCCCAACCGGTGGACGGCCCTGTTCTTCTGGGACGAGGCGGTCGCCCTGGCCGCCGGCCACCGCCCGTGCGCCCTGTGCCGCCGGCCCGACTACGAGGTCTGGCTGGCGGCGTGGCGGACCGCGTTCGGCACCTCCTCCTCAGCGGACGCCATGGACCGCCGGCTGCACACCGACCGACTCGTCGGGCGCACCCAGCGGCGGCACGCCCGCCCCTGGGCCGACGTGCCGCCCGGCGCCTTCGTCGCCGTCGGCGACGCCGACACCGCGGCGCTCGTCCTCCGCGACCGCCTGGTCCCCTGGTCGCCGGCCGGCTACGGACCCCCGCTCGACCGCCCGGCCCGCGGCGACGCCACCGTCCTCACGCCCCGGGCCACGGTCGAGGTCCTGCGCGCCGGCTACCGCCCCGCGCTCCACCCCACCGCCGGGGCCGACGGGTCCTAGGGGCCGCCGGGCGACCGACAGGCGCCACGGCCGACGCCGCCCGACCCTCAGCCCTCGATCCGCTCCGGCAGGCCGAACTCGGGGAAGAGCTCGGGATAGAGGAAGTTGTGGTGGCCGACGATCTTGCCCCCGGCCACCTCGATGACCTGGATGGCCCACGGCTCCCACACGCCGTCTGCCACCTTGTGGTAGCTGCCGAACCCGGGCGAGCCGTTGACCGACACCGGCAACAGCTTGCCGTCCTTGCACTCGATGCCCGGGCCGAGACACCAGGCCACGAACTCCTCGGGGCCCCGCAGCCAGACGTCGTATGGCGGCATCGACATGACCATGTCCTCGCGCATGAGCTCGACGAGGCGGGACATGTCGTAGCTCTCGAACGCCTCGACGTACCGGGCCAGCAGCTCCTTCTGCTGCTCGTCGCCGACGGTGGGGTCGAGCCTCTCGTCGCCCTGGAGGTCGGCCAGCGTGGCCCGGGCCCGCTGCAGGGCGCTGTTGACCGAGGCGACGCTGGTGTCGAGCAGCTGGGCCGCCTCGCTGGCCTGCCACTTGAGCACCTCGCACAGGATGAGGACCGCCCGCTGCCGGGGCGGCAGGTGCTGGAGGGCGGCCACGAACGCCAGGCGGATCGACTCCCGCGCCTCGGCGACCGAGGCGGGGTCGCCGTCCACGTCGATGACGCGCTCGTCGGCGATGGGCTGGACGAACGCGGTCTCGGGCAGCGGCGCCCCGAGCTTGACGTCGGCCGTGTGGCTCGACGGCCCCATCTCCATGGGCCGAGCCCGCCGCTGGGGGCTGCGGGCCATGTCGATGCAGACGTTGTTGGCGATCCGGTAGAGCCAGGACCGCAGCGACGACCGTCCTTCGAAGCGGTCGATCGAGCGCCAGGCCCGGACCATCGTCTCCTGCACGGCGTCCTCGGCCTCGGAGCCGGCGCCCAGCATGCGGTAGCAGAAGCCGGTCAGCTCGCGCCGGTAGCGCTCGAGGGCGAGGCTGACCTCGACCTCGTCGAACGTCCCGTCGGCCGAGCGGGTGCCGGCGAGGTCGGAGGGGACCGCCCCGCCCGGTAGCGAGGTTCGACGCGCGGGCATGGTCCTGCACCGTAGCCGTCCCGGTAGCCTCGGCGGCGATCCGCAAGCTGGTGGCGCCGGCGAGAACCGGGGAGCGAGGGGGACACGTGGACGTCGGGTTGTTCGTGCCGCTGGGCAACGGGAACGCCTCACCGGACCTGGTCCGGGCGGTGGGCCGCGAGGCCGAGGACCGGGGCTTCGAGTCGATCTGGCTCCCGGAGCACGTCGTGCTGTTCGACGAGTACGCGTCGTCGTACCCGTACGCGCCCGACGGGCGGTTGCCGACCGGGCCCGACGCCGGCATGCTCGAACCGCTCAACGCGCTGACGTTCCTGGCCGGGGTGACCGACCGGGTGCGGCTGGGCACCGGCATCTGCCTGGTGCCGCAGCGCAACCCCGTGTACACGGCCAAGGTCGTGACCGACCTCGACTCGCTGTCGGGCGGCCGGGTCGAGCTGGGCGTGGGCGTCGGCTGGCTGCGCGAGGAGTTCGAGGCCGTGGGCATGCCGTTCGAGCGGCGCGGCCAGCGCACCGACGAGCACCTGGCCGTGATGAAGACGCTGTGGTGCGACGAGGTGTCCGAGTACCATGGCGAGCTGTACGACCTGAAGCCCTGCCGGATGTACCCCAAGCCGGTGCAGACGCCCCACCCGCCGATCCACGTCGGCGGCGAGAGCGACGCCGCCCTCCGCCGGGTGGCCCGACTCGGGCAGGGCTGGTTCACCTTCAACCGCCTCCCCGACGACCTGCCCGGGGCGCTGGACCGGCTCGACGCCGCTCTGGCCGCCGAGGGCCGCAGCCGGGACGACCTGACGCTGTCGGTGTCGCCCTACCTCCACCCGCTGGAGCCGGGCATGGTCGAGCGCTACGCCGACCTCGGCGTGGACCGGCTGATCGTGATGTGCCTGGCCTTCGACGTCGACATCCTCCGCGCCCAGCTCGACCAGCTGGAGGCCACCGTGCTGCGCCCGGCCCTGGCCCTCAGCTGACGGGAACGGGAACGCCTGCGGCGCTCAGGACGCCGGCGCCCTGGAACCCGCGCTCAGGACGCCGGCACCCAGGAGCCCCGCGCTCAGGACGCCGGCGCCGGCTCGACGGCGAGGATCCGGTCGTCGTCGGGGGCCGGGACGCCCCGGCCGTCGCGGTTGCTGGTGGCGACCCACAGGGAGGCGTCGGGCCCCTCGGGCGCGACGACCACGGTCCGCAGCCGGCCGTACTCCTCCTCGAGCAGGGCCCGGGGCTCGCCGACCGTGCCGTCGGCGTCGACCGGCAGCTCCCACAGTCGCTGGCCCCGCAGGGCCGCCGCCCACAGCGACCCGTCGGCGAAGGCCAGCCCGCTCGGCGACGCCTCGGAGGTCGGCCAGGTGACGACCGGGTCGGTGTACAGGTCGTCGGCCTCGTCGCCGCCGACGCCCTCGACGACCGGCCATCCGTAGTTGCGGCCCGGCTCGATGCGGTTGATCTCGTCCCAGGCGTTCTGGCCGAACTCGGTGGCGAACATTCGGCCCGCATCGTCCCAGGCCAGGCCCTGGACGTTGCGGTGGCCGTAGCTCCACACGGGCGTGCCGAACGGGTTGCCGGGCGCCGGGTCGCCCTCCGGCGTCAGGCGCAGGATCTTCCCGCCCAGGGAGCCGAGGTCCTGGGCGAGGCCGGTCTGGCCGGCGTCGCCCACGCCGGCGTACAGCATCCCGTCGGGGCCGAAGGCGATGCGGCCGCCGTTGTGGATCACGCCTTTGGGCAGGCCGTCGATCACGACCTCGGGTTCGCCCAGCCGGCCGTCCTCGTACCGGGCCCGGACGATGCGGTTGTCCTCCGCTGCCGTCAGGTACAGGTACACGTACCGGTCGGCGGCGAAGTCGGGCGACACGGCGATGCCGAGCAGGCCGCCCTCGCCGGCCGGCTCGACCCCCGTCACCTCGCCCACCTCGGTGACCTCGCCGGCGGCCGAGACGTGCACGACCCGGGCCCGGTCGCGCTCGGCGACCAGGGCGCCGCCGTCAGGCAGGACCGCCACGCCCCACGGGACCTCGAGCCCGGCGGCCACCGTCCGCACCTCGGCGCCGGGGGCCGCCTGGGCGTCTGCCGGCGACGGCCTGAGGGCGGTCACCGGGCTGGACGCACCCGGCGGGCCGAGCGTGGCCACCCCGCTCAGGCTCAGCACCGCCGTCAGAACGATCGTTATTCGGCGAGTCAACAAGATGCCCGGGACGCTACCGCCGGTCAACAGCGACAGGGCGGATTCATATGATATGAACCGGCCGTGGAGCCGTTCCGTGTGTCCGTCCCCGACCGCGACCTCGACGACCTGCGCGACCGGCTACGCCGCACCCGCTGGCCCGACGAGATCGACGGCGCGGGGTGGGACTACGGCATCCCGCTCGGCTACATGCAGGACGTCTGCCGCTACTGGGCAGAGGGCTACGACTGGCGGGAGCGCGAGCGGCGCCTGAACGCCTTCGACCAGTTCCGCACGACGATCGACGGTGTCGGCATCCACTTCCTCCACGTGCGCTCGCCCCGGTCCGACGCCTTTCCCATCATCGTCACGCACGGCTGGCCCGGTTCGGTCGTCGAGTTCCTGAAGGTCCTCGGGCCGCTCACCGATCCCGTGGCCCACGGCGCTTCGGCCGAGGACGCCTTCCACGTCGTGTGCCCGTCGCTGCCCGGCTACGCCTTCTCCGACCGGCCCACCGAGCGGGGCTGGAACGCTGGGCGCACGGCGCGCGCGTGGGCCGTGCTCATGGACAGGCTCGGCTACGCCCGCTATGGCGCCCAGGGCGGCGACTGGGGCGCGCTCGTGTCGACGTTGCTGGCCAAGCTCGACCCCGAGCACTGCGCCGCTCTCCACCTCAACATGCCGGTCGTCCCGCCCGACCCCGAGACGATGGAGGACCTGACCGAGGCCGAGCGCCGGTCCCTCGACGACGCCGCCGCCTACGACAAGTACGACTCGGGCTACATGAAGCAGCAGAGCACCAGACCCCAGACGCTGGCCTACGGGCTGGTCGACTCGCCGGCGGCCCAGGCGGCCTGGATCCTCGAGAAGTTCTGGTCGTGGACCGACTGCGACGGCCACCCCGAGAACGTGCTGAGCCGCGACGAGCTGCTCGACAACGTGATGCTCTACTGGGTCACGGCCACCGGCGGGTCGTCGGCCCGTATGTACTACGAGACGGTCGGGGCCCGCGGCCCCGACCTGTCGGACGGCGTCGCCGTGCCCACCGGCTGCTCGATCTTCCCCCGGGAGATCCTCCGGCCGTCGCGCCGGTGGGCCGAGAAGCGGTTCAACATCGTCTACTGGAACGAACCGCCCCGCGGCGGCCACTTCGCCGCCTTCGAGCAGCCCGAGCTGTTCGTCGAGGAGCTGCGGGCGTTCTTCCGGCCCTTCCGCTGAGACCTACCCCGGCGCGGCGGGCTCGGGCCGGAACACCACCGGCAGGCCGGTCGGCAGCCGGAAGCCCAACCCGGTCACGTGCGGGGGCCCGGCCTCGGGGTCCAAGCGCAGGTCGTGGAGCAGGTCGAGCGTCCGGTTGAGCAGCACCCGCAGCTCGGACAGCGCCAGGTTCACGCCCAGGCACCGGTGGATGCCGAACCCGAACGTGAGGTGGCGGTCGGCGTTGGGCCGGCGGACGTCGAACCGCTCGGGGTCGGGGAACACGGCCGGGTCGTGGTTGGCCGCCGCCATCACGATGTTGACCGGGCACCCCCGGGGCACCGGCACGCCCTCCACCTCGGTGTCCTCGGTGGCGAGCCGGCCCAGGAAGGCGATGGGCTGCTCCAGCCGCAGCGACTCGTGGATGGCGCCGTCGACCAGCGACCGGTCGGCCCGCACGGCCTCGAGCTGGTCGGGGTGCAGCAGCAACTGGAGCATGAGGTTGCCGTAGGCCCGGTAGGTGGTGCCGGCGCCGGCGATGATCAGCAGCCGGACGAACGCGTTGACCTCCTCGTCCGACAGCGGGTGGGTGGCGCCCGCGTAGCCCTCGGCGGCCCGCTCCTCCTCGGTGATCTCGGCCGTGACCAGGATGCTGATGAGGTCGTCGCCCGGATGGCGCCGCCGCTCGGCGATGAGCGGGGCCACGTAGTCGGCGACGGCCCGGCCGGCCGCGAACCGCTCCTCGGGCGGCACCGCGCCCGAGGTCATGGTGACGGCCCAGTCGAAGAACGTCTGGCGGTCCTCGGCGGGCAGGCCCAGGCCCCCGGCGATCGTCAGCGTCGGGACCTTCGCCGCCACCTCGGCGTACAGGTCGGCCCGCCCCCGGGGTAGCAGCGCCCGCAGGTGGGCGTCGACGGTCGGACGGATGATCTCGTCCTCCCACCGACGCATGGCCCGCTTCGAGAACGCGTCCTTGAGCAGCATCCGCATGCGGTTGTGCTCCGGCTCGTCCATGCCGATGACGGTCGGGCCCACGAACGCGGTCAGGCTGGGGTCGTACCACCGGGACGAGAACGTGCGCGCCCGGCGGAACACGTCGGTGCAAGCCGCGTAGCTGAGCACGGTCATCTGGTCGCGGTCGGCGTACGCGTCGGGGGTGGGCGCGGCCGGGAAGTGCTCTTCGACCGTGCCCGGGCGGACCGGCGCCTCCTCCCGCAGGCGGTGGTACGTCGGGTAGGGGTCGTCGACGACGCCCGCGCCGAACAGGCGGTTGCGCTCGGCATCCGCGTCGGACGCGCCGGTCGTCCGCTCCAAGGGCTCGGTCATGGTCTCCCGCTCCTGCTGCGCCCGCTCATGCCGGCATGTACTTGCCGCCGTCGATAACCAGCACCTGCCCGGTGACGAAGCGGGCGTCGTCGCTGGCGAAGAACACGGCCGCGCCGGTCAGGTCCTCGGCCGTGAGCACGCCGGGAACGGCCTGCTGCTGGGCGAGGGTCTCGATCGTCGAGCTGGGCACCACCCGCCGGGTGGCCTCGGTGTCGATGACGCCGGGGGCGATGCAGTTGACCGTGATCCCCCACCGGCCCAGCTGGGCGGCGGTGAACTTGGTCAGGCCGATGACGCCCCACTTGGTCTGCTGGTAGTTGAAGGCGTTGAGACCCTGGAAGTCGGCGGTCGGCAGGCTGCCGTAGTTGTAGGCGGCGCCGGACGACTGGTTGACGATCCGCCCGGTCCCTTGTTCGACCATGACCGGGGCGACGGCCCGCGTCATCAGCCACACGCCGTGCAGGTTCACGTCGAAGACCCGCTTCAGGTACTCGAAGCTCTGGTCGGCCATGTTCCAGTCGCCGTAGAGGGCGGCGTTGTTCACGAGGATGTCGATGCGGCCGAAGGCGTCGCGCGTCGCCGCCACGCACGCCTCGGTCGAGGCCGGGTCGGACACGTCGCACCGGGTGAAGGCGGCCCGGCCGCCGGCGTCGAGCTCGGCCAGGGTCTTGGCCCCGGTCTCCTCGTCGACGTCGGCCAGCATCACCGACGCCCCCTCCCGCAGGAAGCGCTCGGCGTAGGCCCGGCCGATGCCGCGGCTCCCCCCGGTCACGATCGCGACCTTGTCTTCCAGGCGCATGGTCGGTTCTCCCTCCGGTGCGTCTACCGCCGGCTCGGCGGCTCCGCGGGGGTGAACCGGAACAGGCGTTCCGCGTTGCCCCGCAGCAGCTTGTACTGGACCTCGCGTGGCAGGTCGGACACCTGCCCACGGGCGAGCTCGATGCAGTCCGGCCAGGTCGAGTCCGTGTGGGGGTAGTCGGTCTCGACCATCACGTTGTCGACGCCGATGCGCTCGAGGCTGTCCATCCCGTGGACGTCCTCGATGAAACAGCCGTAGACGTGGTCGCGGAACAGCTGGCGGACGTCCAGCCCGTCGAGGTTGTTGTCGGTCCGGGCGTGCTCGGTGCCGTAGCCGGTGAACGACTCGCCGCGGCTCGCCCAGTAGCGCTGCTTGTCGACGACCTGCTCCGCCCGCTCGAGGAAGTACGGGATCCAGCCCACGCCGCCCTCCGACAGGGCGACCTTCAGGGTGGGCAGGCGCTGGAACCAGCCGCTGAACAGCCACGACATCATGGTCCCGGCCGTCCGGACGGCGCCCCAGGCCATGTTGGCCAGCGGGGGCGAGTCGGAGGTGATGGCCGGCAGCGTCGACGACGAGCCGACGTGCATGCAGACGACGAGCTCGGCCTCGGCGGCAGCCGCCAGCACCGGCTCCCAGTAACGGCTCGGGTGGTGGATGCTGGGCAGGCCGAGCGGCTCCGGGTTCTCGGAGAAGGCGATGGCCCGCGCCCCCTTGGCCGCGCACCGCTCGATCTCCGCCACGGCCAGGGCCGGGTCCCACAGCGGGAACAGGACGAGCGGGATGTAGCGGCCCGGCGCCGAGCCGCACCACTCGTCGATCATCCAGTCGTTGTAGGCCCGGACGCACAGGAGCGCGAGCTCCTTGTCCTTGGCCTCGTGGAAGACCTGACCGCAGAACCGGGGGAACGACGGGAAGCTCAGCGAGGCGAGGATGCCGGCCCGGTCCATGTCCTCGATGCGGGCCCGGGGGTCGTAGCAGCCGGGGCGCATCTCGGCGTAAGTCACCGGCTCGGTGGTGAACTCCTCCTTGCGCTTGCCGGCTGCGGCCGACAGGCCCACGGTGGGCTGCCGCTTGCCGTCGTAGACCCAGGCCTCGCCCCGGTCGTCGGTGATCAGGCGGGGCGCCTCGTCGCGGCGGGCGGCGGGGACCCGGTCCTGCCAGACGTGGGGCGGTTCCAGCACGTGGTCGTCGACCGAGATGAGCCAGTCGAGGTCGAGCTCGTCGGCGGCGCGTGGCTCACCGGCGCCGGTGGCCGTCATGGCGTCTCCTTTCGCACGGGGCGCCGGGCGGGCCTGGGCCGGGGCCGTCACCGGCCGCTCCCCCGGCGCGCCCGGCGGCCGCACGGCGGGGCGGGACGCCGCTCACCGGCTGCCCACCAGGGGGTCGGCCAGCGGCACCTCGTTGTGCTCCCAGGTCGGCCGGCGGCCGTAGAGGTCGGCCAGGTGGCGGACGCTCTGGAGCGCCATGTCGACCTGGGCTGTCTCGGTGAGGACCCGGGGGCAGCCGGCCTCGGCGATCACGGTCTCGACCAGCACGTCGCTCCGGGCGTCGAGGGCGTTGGCCAGGCGGAGGACGGCGGCGATGCGCTCGGCCGGGTCGAGCCCGGGCCAGGGCCCCGCGTCGAACGCCCGGCGGGCGGCGACGATGGCCTGCTCGATGTGGGCCGGCGACGCGGCCTCGACCTCGGCCACCGGCTCGGTCGTGGACGGCGACCGCACCACCAGGGTGCCGGCCTCGGCCGACCGCCACTGCCCGTCCACGAACGGCCGCGGCGCGGCCACGAGATCGGTCACCCGGTCTCCCCCCTCGTCGTGCCCCTCTCGGGCTCTGTGCCCTGCTTGGCGTCGTGCCCTGTGGGCGTATGAACCCTCCCTATCGGCCAGAATACTAGCCTCTCGGCTGATATCCAAGCCGAATGGCACCCAGGCGGCCTGCGCCGGTGGTATGAAGCCCGGGAAGGGAGGCACCGTGCCGATCAAGCCGTCGCCGGCAGTCCTGCGGGCGTCCGACATCCTCGAGTTCCTCGCCCGGCGGCCCCGGGAACCGCAGTCGCTGTCCGAGATCGCGCGCCGCACCGGCGTCAGCAAGGCGACCTGCCAGTCCCTCCTACTCGGCCTCGTCGAGGCCGGGCTGGTGGCCCGCCACGAGTCCAGCCGGCGCTACGGCCTCGGGCCCGTGCTCATCCCCCTGGGCTCCGCCGCCGCCGAGGGGCACGAGGTGGCGCAGGTCGCCCTGCCCGAGATGGAGCGGCTGAGCGAGGCGCTGCTGCTGCCCGTCCTCGGGGCCGTGCAGGCGGGCGCCCGGCTGGTCGTCGTGGCCGCCACCAGCTCGCCCCGCCCGTTCTCGGTGGGGCTGCCGACGGGCCAGACGGTGCCGTTCGTCCCGCCGCTCGGGGCCCCGTTCGTGGCCTGGTCCCCCGCCGAGGACGTCGAGGCGTGGCTGGCCCGGGCGCCCGAGCCCCTCGACGAGCAGGGCCGGGCCCGGCTGCTGGCCGCGCTCGACCTGGTGCGCCGGCTCGGCTTCGGCGTCACGCTCGACAACACCGTGCGGGTGTCGCTGGGCGACGCCGTGGCGGCGCTGGCCGAGAACCCCGACGCCGACGACGTGCGGGCCCGGCGCGACGACCTGATCCGCCGGCTGTCGCAGGTCGAGTACCTGCCGACCGAGCTGGCGCCCGACGTGCCCTACCGGTTGGCCCAGATCTCCGCGCCCGTGTTCGACCACAACGGCGAGGTGGTGATGATGGTGGCGGCCACGCCCCTGGGGGTCGAGCTGGGGCTGGCGGGCATCCGGCAGTACGGCGAGGCGGTGCGGGCCACCGCCGACCGGGTCACGGCGTCGATCGGCGGGGCGCCGCCGGCGGCGGCCTGACCGGGACGCCGGTGGTCGACTTCCGCTTCTCGGCCGCGGCCGAGGCGTTCCGGGCCGAGGTGCGCGCCTTCTTGGCCGGCGCCCTCTCCCCCGACGCCGTCGCCGGACACGACGACCCGACCGACCTCACCGGCCTGGGCGAGGACGTCGAGCGGCGGCTGCACCGGGCCGCCGGCGAGCGGGGCTGGCTGCGCCTCGGGCTCGAGGGCGACTGGGAGCGCCGGGCCGTGTTCGACCACGAGGTGGCCTACGCCGACGCCCCACTGGTCGACACGGCGGTCACGCTGGCCGGCCAGGCACTCGCCGCCTTCGGGTCCGGGTGGCAGCTCGACCTGCTGGAGCGTATGGCCGCCGGCGAGGTGACGGCCTGCATCGCCTACAGCGAGGAGGGGGCCGGCAGCGACCTCACCGCCGTCGAGGCGACGGCCACGCCAGTGGGAGCGACGGACGGTTCGGGGGCGACGGAGGCGTCGGGCCCCTCGGGGGCGCCGGGGTCCGCCCCGTTGCCCGAAGGCTGGGTGCTGCGGGGGACCAAGGTGCTCGTCACCGGCGCCCACAAGGCCGACTGGTGCCTCACGATCGCCCGGACCCGGCCGGACGAACCCGCCCGCCGGGCCCTGAGCATGTTCGTGGTCGACATGCGGGCACCGGGCGTCGAGGTCGTCCGCCGGCCGACGATGAACGGCTGGACGCTGGGCGACGTCGTGTTCCACGACGTGCGCCTGGGGCCGGAGGCGCTGCTGGGCACGCTCCACGGGGGCTGGAAGCAGCTGGTCGCCGCCGTGGCCGCCGAGCGGACCGGCATGTTCTGGATCGGCTTCGCCCGGCACGCGCTCGACCTGCTGGTCGAGCACGTCCGGACGGCGGAGCGCGACGGACGGCCGTTGGCCGACGACCCCCTCGCCCGCGACACGGTGGGCCGGCTGGCCCTCGACCTGGAGGCCGGCGACCGCCTCGCCCGCCGGGCGCTGTGGTCCCAGGCCCAGGCGGACGCCCCCGGCCCGACCCCGCCCCAACCCGCCGCCGGTACAGGCGGTGCCGTCCCGGGCGGCGACGACGCGGGGGGCGGCGGCCCGGTCCACTCCGGGCGGGGCGTGCCGGCGCCGGCCCTGGCCGCCATGGCCAAGGTCGTCGCCACCGAGCTGCTCCAGGACATCGCGCAGGCCGCCACCGAGCTGGCCGGCCCCGCCGGGCTGGCGTGGGCGCCGCCGTTCGCCCCGCCCGACGCCGTCCCGCCCGGGGCGGCCGCCGGCGGGCGCCTGGCCTGGGAGTACCTGGAACGGGTTCACGGCACGATCAGCGTCGGCGCCAACGAGCTGCAGCGGGACACGATCGCCCAGCTCGGCCTGGGCCTGCCCCGGGGAGGATGACGGTGGACCTGTCCCTCACGCCCGACCACGCCCGGCTGCGCGCCGCCGCCCGGGCCGCGTTCGCGGCCGGCGGCGACCCGCCGCTGGTCGCCGGGCCCCTGACCGAGCTCGCGATCGTGGCCCGGGAGCTGGGCCGGGCCGCGGTCCCGTCGCCGTTCCACGCCGACGTCCTGGCCCGCCTGCTCGGCTGGGACGACCCGGACCGGGCGGCGGTCGCCCTCGACGTCCGTCCGCCGGCCCCGTCCCGGGACCCGACCGGCGTGCCCGGCGGGCCGCCGACGCTCACCGGCGTCGCCGACTTCGTCCCACACGCCGGCGCGGCGGCGTGGCTGCTGGTTCCGCTCGGGCCCGACGCCGTCGCCCAGGTCGACCGACGGGGGCCGGGGGTCGCCGTCACGCCCCAGGCGACGATCGCCGACGACGCCCGGTGTCGGGTGGAGCTGTCCGGCGCCCCGGTGGTCCGGACGTGGGCGGCCGACGTCACCGGCGCCACCGCCCGGGCCGCGGTCGTGCTGGCCGCTGACGCCGTGGGGGCGGCCGAGGCGGCCCTCGACGCGGCGGTGGCCCACGTGTCCGAGCGTCGCCAGTGGGGTGCGCCGCTGGGGACACGGCAGGCCGTCCAGCACCGGTGCGCCGACATGCTGATCGACGTGACCCAGGCCGCCGACGCCGTGTTGGACGCCGCCGGGGTGGCCGACCGGGGCGCGCCCGAGGCGGAGGTCCGGCTGGCCGCCTCCGCCGCCAAGGCCACCGCTCTCCCCCGGTGCCGCCGGGTCACCGCCGCCGCCCACCAGCTGGCCGGTGGGCAGGGTGTCCTGGCCGACCGGCCGTTCCACCGCTGGTACCGGCGGGTCAAGGCCGCCGAGCCCACGCTCGGCGACGTCCGCGCCCACCGGGACGCCGTCGCCACCGCCCTCCTGGCCGGGGAGACGCTCTCGAGCCTCGCCGGAGGAGGGACGCCGTGAGGAGCACGGCACCGACCAGCTGCTGGCGCTGGGTATGGCGGTCCACGACGCATCGATGCCAGGGACCTGGCCCGCCTGAGCAGCTGTTCGCCCCGGCATCGTCCGGCACGCCCGGGGGCGAGGTCGGTTTCGAGGCCGCCCGCCGGGTGGTGACCGAGGCGTTCGCCGCCGACCCCGACACCCCGGGGCGCCGGCACCCGGCCCGCCCGCGGCCGGGTCGTGAGCCGCTCAGGCGGGCGGCGGGGCGGCCGGGCCGAGCGGATCCGGGTCGGCGACCGAGCGGATGCGCTCGGCGCGGGCGGGGACGCCGCGCTCGACCCGCTCCCATCCGCCGCCCCGCCGCACCAGGTAGGCGGCGAAGGCGCAGGGGATGCCGGCCATGCGGTGGGGGTCGTCCGAGTCCATGAGCTGGAAGTGCAGGTGGGGCGCGGTGGAGTTGCCGGTGTGCCCGACGCGGCCGAGCACCTGGCCGGCCCGGACCTCGTCGCCGGCCGCCACCGCCAGGCTCCCCGGCACGAGGTGGGCGTAGAGGGCGTACGCCTCGGCGCCCCGGACGATCACGTGGTTGCCGGCCACCGCGGCGACCCCGTCGCGGTCGGGGTCGAAGCGGCGGGCGTGGCGCAGCGCCGCCAGCGCGTCCCGCAGCGGGCGGACCCGCTCCCGCTCGGGCACGCCGTCCACGGCCGCCACCACCATCCCGCCGGCGGCGGCGTGCACCGGCTCGCCCCAGCCGTAGTAGTCGCGGGTGCGCCCGCCCAGCAGCCCGGCCCGCAGGGCGCTGCCCGGCCGGAGGTGGAGGCCGCGCCGCCCGTCCGGCCGGACGAAGTCGAACGCGTACCGCTGCCCGAACCGGTCGGTGCCGTGGCTGGGCACCCGGTGGGCCGGCGTCCGGACCGCCACCCACTCGCCCCGCAGCGGGAACGCCACGGTGACCGGGCGGGCAGAGGGCGCAGCCATGCCCTCATCGTCGCACGGCGGCGGGCGGCTGCCCGGGCAGGGCTGCTGGGCTAGCTGACCGGGTCGGGCGCCCCGTCGGCCCAGCGCTTCTTCACCTCGTCGGTGATCTCGCCCATCTCCGGGGACGGCTGGGTGATGCGTCCCTGGTTGCCGAACGGGTCGCGGAAGCCGCAGTCGATGCCGTAGGGCTGCTCGGTCGGCTCGTCGAGGAACTCGACGCCCTTGGCCTTCAGCTCCTCGTAGGTCGTCCGGCAGTCGTCGGTGGTGAGGATCATCGACAGACCGAGCGCGCCCTTGCTGACCAGGTCGCGGATCTGGGCCGCCACCTCGTCGGTCATCAGGGGCGGGCCGGGCTTCTGCAGCAGGATGTGGTGGTCGTCGCCCGGCACGCACACGGTGAGCCAGCGCATGAACCCGAGGTCGGAGTCGGCGCTCACCTCCAGCCCGAGCTTGCCCACGTAGAAGTCGAGGGCCTCGTCCTGGTCGAACACGTAGATGCCGGAGTGGCTGGTCGCGTTGAACATGGCGGGCACGCTACGCAGGCAGCCGCCGGGGGGCTTCTCCGAAAGTGCTCGGTCGCGCCCACGCCTTGACGAAGCACGTGGGCACCGGGGCGGGGCGCGGCGCCCGGCGGCGGAACTCCGACGGCGACAGCCCGACGACGTCGCGGAACGTCCGGCTGAACGTGCCCAGGCTGGAGAACCCGACCGCGAAGCAGATGTCGGTCACGCTGCGGTCGGTGCCCCGGAGCAGGGCCATGGCCCGCTCCACCCGCCGCCGCTGCAGGTAGCGGTGGGGCGTCTCGCCGAACGTCTCGCGGAAGGTGCGGATGAAGTGCGCCCGGGACACGAGGGCGATGCGGGCCAGCGCCGGGATGTCGAGCGGGCGGGCGTAGTCGCGGTCGATGGCGTCGCGGGCCCGCAGCATCCACCGGTTGCGCTCCTCGATCGACCCCGCGGGGATCCCGGCACCGCTCACGCGGCCAGCCTAGGTCTCGGCCTGCCGGTCCCAGGTCGTGGGCGTGACGCCCCGTTCGCGCAGCACGAACTTCTGGACCCGCAGCGACGTCGTGTTGCGGGGGATCTCGTCCACCACGTCGATGTAGCGGGGCGTCATGTACTTGGGCATCCGCTCGGCCAGGAACGCCCCCAGCGCGGCCGGGTCGAGCTCGACGCCGTCGCGGGCCTCGACCGCGATCATGACCTCGTCGCCACCGAAGTCGTCGGGGACCCCGAAGGCGGCGCAGGCGGCCACGCCCGGGTGCTCGAGCACCGACGCCTCGACCTCGAACGACGAGATGTTCTCGCCCCGGCGCCGGATCGTGTCCTTCATCCGGTCGACGAAGTAGAACCACCCGTCCGCGTCCCGCCGGAAGGCGTCGCCGGTGTGGAACCAGCCGTTGCGCCACGCCTCGACCGTGGCCTCGGGCTGGTTGTGGTAGCCGCCGTTCAGCGTCCACGGCTCGCGGGTCCGCACGATCAGCTCGCCGACCTCGCCGTCGGGCACCGGCCGGTCGTGCTCGTCGACGATGCGGGCCTCGGCACCCGGGTAGCCCTCGATGATCCGGCCGCACGTCTCCCACGGCCCGTGGTCCCATCCGGTGACGATCACGGGCGCCACCTCGGTCATGCCATAGCACGTCGCCACCCGGACCCCGAAGCGGCGCTCGAACGCGGCCATCTCGGGGATCATCGGCCCGAGGATCATGCTGCGCAGCGGGTTGTCGGCGTCGTCGGGCCGCTCGGGCGCCGAGGCCAACAGGGCGGTCATCGGCCCGACCAGCCCAGCCGCCACCGCGCCGGTCGCCCGCACGTCGTCCCAGAAGGCGGTGGCGCTGAACCGGTCGCGCACGATCAGCCGGCCGCCCTTGAACGCGGCGTACTGCAGCGCCCCCAGGCCCGAGATGTGGAACATCGTCATGGGCGCGTACAGGCCCTCGTCCGGGCCGAGCGTGTCGTCGGGGACCCACGACCAGTAGCCGTGGGCGGTGGCCCAGGGCACGATCACGGCCTTGGACGGGCCGGTGGTGCCCGACGTGAACAGCAGCATGGCCGTCTCGTGGAGGTCGACGAGGTGGCGCTCGCCGCCGCCGGCGACGGAGCCCCCGCCCACCCCCGCGTCGGCGCCGGCCAGCAGCTCCGCCGCCCGGACGACCGTCACCTTCTCCCCCACGGTCGGCAGGTCCGGCGCCTCGCCGGTCACCACCACCAGCCGCAGGCGCTTGGCGTCCCCCGCCACCTCGGGCAGGCGCCCGGCCAGGTCGGGCGACACGACGATCGCCGCCGCGTCCGACGTGACCAGCACATGGCGGAGCATCCGGCCGACGTGGGCGGTGTTGAGCGGCACGGCCACCAGCCCGGCCCGGCCGGCCGCCAGCCACGTGACCGCGGACTCGACCGGGTCGGTGATGAACAGGGCGAGGTGCTCGCCCGGGGCGACGCCGGCGGCCGCCAGCCCGTCGGCCCACCGGTCGAGCCGGGCGTCGACCTCGGCGTAGGCCAGCGTGCGGCCGTCGACGTGCTGGAGGAAGACCCGGTCCGGCGCCTCCTCGGCCCAGCGGGCGACGGCGTTGGGGGCCAGGTCCCGGCGCTCGGGGGCCCGGTGCGCGCTCATCGGCCCGGCAGGTGGGGGAAGACCTCGGCGGCGAACCGGGCCAGCTCGTCCGCGTACTCGGCCCGGGAGTCGCCGGGCAGGACGACGTTCAGGCCGGTGACGCCGACCGCGGCGAGGGCCTGGGCCTCCTCGACGATGCGGTCGGCCTCCCAGGTGAGCTCCTGGCCGGTCATGGTGAGGCTGGCGGGCATGAACACGACCTCCAGCGGGGTGGTCCGGCCCACGGCGTCGGCGTGCTCGCGGGCGTACGCGATCAGCGGTGCCAGGTCGTCAGCGCCCCGGAGAGGGGCGGTGCGGGCGGCGGCCGCCACCGACGGTGGGCCGCTGGGGAACGGCGACCAGCCGTCGCCCAGCTCGACCGCCCGCCGGACCGCCCGGCGGGAGTTGCCCCCGATCCAGATCGGCGGGCCGCCGGGCTGGGCGGGCGTGGGCTGCATGGTGTTGCCGTCGATGCTCCCGCCGGCCCAGGCCCGGCGCATGATGCGGATGCCCTCGTCCGTGCGCTCGTTGCGGCCCTCGAACTCGATGCCCAGGGCGGCGAACTCCGATTTCAGGTAACCGGCGCCCACGCCGAGGATCACCCGGCCGCCCGACAGCCGGTCGAGCGTGGCCACCTGGTGGGCGGCAAGCCACGGGTTGCGGTACGGCAGCACCAGCAGGTTGGTGTGCAGGCGCAGCGTCGTCGTGGCCGCCGCCGCGAAGGCCAGGGTCGAGAACGGGTCGAGGGCGTGGTGGCCGCCCCGGGCCAGCCACTTGTCGGACGGAAGCGGGTGGTCGGTGACCGAGACGGCGTCGTAGCCCGCCTTCTCGGCGGCCACGGCCAGCTCGGCGACGGCGTCGCCCGACACGAGGTCCTCGCCTCGATCGATGCGGTGGACGGGTAGGCCGACGGAAACCTTCATGTTTATTTTATACAGTCTGGCCGCCGACCCCGGTACCGGCGCCCGAGGCGCCCACGACTGGGACCCGGAACAAGCCGTGGCGCGGTCACGGCTCCAGGTCGAGCCCGAGCAGCTCGATGGCGTTGCCCCGGGCGATCTTCCGGATCAGGTGGTCGTCGAGGTGCCCGAACTGCCGGGCCGCCGCCTGCCGGGAGTGCGGCCAGGTGCCGTCCTGGTGGGGGTAGTCGGTCTCGAAGGCCACGTTGTCGGCCCCCACCCGGTCCAGCAGCTCGACCCCGACCGGGTCCTTGAAGAAGCAGCTGTAGACCTGCCGGTAGTAGTAGGTCGACGGCCGCTCCGGGCAGTGGAGCTGGCTGTGGCTCCAGCCCCGGTGGGTCTCCCAGACGTCGTCGACCCGCTCCAGCAGGTAGGGGATCCAGCCGATCTGCGCCTCGGCGTACAGCAGCTTGAGGTCGGGGAACCGGTGCAGCACGCCAGAGAGCAGGAAGTCGGTGAGGCTGGCCACGCTGTTGCCGAAGATGATCGTGCTGGCCACCGCCTCGGGGGCGTCGTCGGACGTCTGGGGCGTCTTGGTGCCCGAGCCGATGTGCATGGCCAGCACCGTGCCGGTCTCGGCGCACGCCGCGAACAGCGGGTCCCAGTAGCCGGAGTAGATGCTGGGCAGGCCCAGGTACGGCGGCAGCTCGCTGAAGGCCACGGCCCGCACGCCCCGGTCGGCGTTGCGCCGCACCTCCTCGGCCGCCAGGCCGGCGTCCCACAGCGGGACCAGGCACAGCGGGATGAGCCGGCCCCCGGAGCCGCCGCACCACTCCTCCACCATCCAGTCGTTGTAGGCCCGGACGCACAGGAGCGCGAGCTCCTTGTCCGTGGCCCGGAGGAACAGCTGACCGCAGAACCGGGGGTAGTTGGGGAACGCCAGCTGGGCCTCGACGCCGTTGACATCCATGTCGGCCAGGCGGGCCTCGGGCTGCCAGCAGCCGGGCCGCATGTCGTCGAACGTGACGCCCTGCATGGTGATCTCGTCGGCCGGGTAGCCGGCCGCCGCGATGAGGCGCTTGACCGAGTAGCGGTGGTCCTCGTAGGCCCACCAGGCCACCGGGTCGCCCTCGTTGCCGGGGGCCTCGATGTAGCCGCCACCGTCGAGCTTGGGCTGGCCCGGCGGCAGGTACAGCACCCGGGGGCCGACGTCGCGGTAGCGGGCCGGCAGCCGCTTCGACCACACGTCGGGTGGCTCCACGACGTGGGCGTCGAGGTCGACGATGGGCGGGATGCGCTCGACCAGCTCGTCGGGCGGGTCGAGCGGATCGTGGGCGGCGGTCGTCGGGGCGGTGGTCATGCGGTCCCTCCTCCGAACCGGGGCGCGCGCTTCTCGACGAACGACCGGACGGCCTCGCGGTGGTCGGCGGTCGTGAACGTGATGGCCTCCATCGCCAGCGAGGCGTCGAGCACCCGGTTGACCCGGTCGACCAACTCGGTGTTCGCCAGCCGCTTGTTGAACTGGATGGCCACCTGCGGCCCCCGGGCCAGCGTGCGGGCCAGCTCCTCGGCCGCACCGGCCAGCTCGGCCCGGGGGTGGACGTGGTTGACCAGCCCCAGCCGGTGCGCTTCGGCGGCGTCGATCATCTCGCCGGTGAGCAGGAACTCCTTGCCTCGGTTGAGGCCCATGAGCAGCGGCCACAGGATGGCGCCGCCGTCGCCGGCCACCAGGCCGGCCTTCACGTGGGGGTCGGCCAGCCGGGCCTCGGCGGCCATGAGCGGGATGTCGCAGAACAGCGCCATCGTCGCCCCCAGGCCGATGGCGTCGCCGTTGATGGCGGCGATGAGCGGCTGGGGCACGGCCAGCTGGGCCCGGACCAGCTCGGCCGAGCCCAGCATCAGCTCGGGGAACCCGTCCTGGTAGGCGTCGGCGTCGAGGTTGTCCTGCATGCCGCCGAAGTCGGCGCCGGCGCAGAAGGCCTTGTCGCCGGCGCCGGTGAGCACCGCCACCCGCACCTCGCGGTCGACGGCGATGCGCCGGAACAGCGGCGCCAGCTCGTCGTGCATCTCCGGGCTGATGGCGTTGCGCCGCTCGGGGCGGTCGAGCGTGGCCCACAGCACGCCCTCGTCCCGCAGCTCGGTGCGGATGTAGGTGAACCCGTAGCGGTCTGCGGTTGCCATGTCTCTCCCGGGTCTCGTCTCGCCGGCGCTCGCGGTCGCCGGCCGTCACTCCATCGTCGAGTACACGTTCTTCGATCGCAGGAACGCGGCCAGGCCGGCGCCGTGGCCCCGGTGGTCGGCGTCCCGCCGGGGCCGGCCGGCGGCGGGCGAGGCGGGCACGCCGCGCTCCAGGCTGAGCACGGCGCCGATGGGGTCGGCGGCCCGGCGCTCGTGCCGCGGGACGTCGAGCGTCGTGTCGGTCGCGGTCATGGCTCGGTGGTCATGGGTCAGAAGATCGAGGGCAGCCGGTCCATGGGCAGCTCGATCACGACCGGGCGGTCGTCGGCCAGGCCCTCGCGGATCGCGCCCTCCAGCTGGTCGACGGTCGGGACCCGCACCCCCACCGCTCCGAACGACTCGGCGTAGGCGGCGAAGTCGGGGTTGTGCAGCTCGGTGCCGATCACCCGCCCGCCGAAGTTGTCCATCTGGTCGCGGTGGGTGTTGCCGTAGGCCGAGTCGTTGAACACGACGGCCACGACGTTGATGCCGGACTGCATGGCGGTCGCGAGCTCGGCCGAGGTGAACAGGAAGCCGCCGTCACCGTTGATCGACACGACCGGCAGGTCGGGCCGGGCCAGCTTGGCGCCCAGGGCCGTCGGGTAGCAGTAGCCGAGCGTGCCCATGTACGAGCTGGTGATGTAGGTGCGCGGCCCGTACACCGGGTAGGCGAGGTGGCACATGTAGCCGACCGTGGTGGTGCCGGCGACCAGCACGCCGTCCTCGGGCACCGCCCGGCGCAGAGCCCGCACCATCTCGGCCTGGGGGCCGACCCCGGCCAGGTCGTCGTCGATGGCCCGCTTGGCCGCCCGGCGCTCGGCCGTGCGGTCGGGGCGCCCGCCGGCGGGCAGGCGGCGGTCGAGCTCCTCGCGCAAACGGGCCAGGAACACCCGGGCGTCGCCGGTCACGGCCAGCGTCGGCTCGGCGTGCTTGCCGATCTCGGCCGGGTCGACGTCGGCGTGGATGAGGCGCTGGCCCTCGGCCAGCCCGACGCCCTGGTAGCGGGTCCCGACGGCCAGGATCACGTCGGCTGCGGCCAGCACCGGGCGCAGTCGGCGATTGACCCAAGCGGTGCCCACGAACAGCGGGTGGCGCTCGTCGATCGCGCCCTTGCCCTCGCGGGTGTTCACGACCGCGGCTTGGAGGGCCTCGGCGACGCCGGTCAGCTCGGCCGTGGCGCCGGCCAGGACCGCGCCGCCGCCGGCGACGATCAGCGGCTCGTCGGCCGCGGCCAGCAGGTCGGCGGCGGTCGCCACCAGCTCGGGATCGGGCTCGTGCACCGGCACCGGCTCCGGCGGGATCACCTCGGAGTCGGTGTCGGCCGCGAACACCTCGGGCGGCATCTCCAGCTCGACCGGCCGGGTCCGGCCCTCGAGCATGGTGGCGAACGCCCGGCGCACCGCGGCCGGGATGTCGTCCGCGCTGAGCACCCGGTGGGCCCACTTGGTGACGGGCCGCACGACGTCGAGCTGGTCGTCGATCTCGTGGGTGAGGCTCAGGCCGCGGCCCAGGCCGTGCTGCTCGATCTGCCCGGCCAGCAGCAGCACGGGCGACGAGCAGGCGTAGGCGGTGGCCAGGCCAGCGCCCGCGTTGTAGACGCCCGGACCGGGCACGACCAGCGCGGTGCCGGGCCGCCCGCTCACGCGGGCGTACCCGTCGGCCATGAACGTCGTCGCCTGCTCGTGGCGGGTCGTGACGAACCGGATGGCCGGCTCGCCGTGCAGTGCGTCGAGGAACCGCATGAGCTGGATGCCCGGCAGGCCGAACACGACCTCGACGCCTTCCGCCCGCAGCTGGGCGGTCAGCAGCTCACCCCCGGTTCGTCCCACTGGCCTCCCTCTCCACGGCCCCATACTCTCTATTGTGGCCATGATAGCCATAGCACGCGCCACGGAGCCAGGCCCGGGCCCGGCCGGGGCCGGCTCGGCGGGGCGCGGCCCTCAGCGGGACCGGGGCACGGTGGACGCCGTGACCATGCGGGCGTCGTCCACGCTCGACATGTAGGCGTGGGTCGCCTCCAGGTGCCGCCGGGCCAGGTCGGCCACCCGGGGGTCGCCCCGCTCGATGGCGTCGACGATCTTCTGGTGCTCGCGCAGCGACGCCTTCCACACCGCCGGCTCGGCCGGCGCCACGTCGTCGCGGTCGTAGACGGCCTCGGCGTGGCCGGCCCAGACCCGCTCCAGCGCGCCGACCACGACGATCATCGTCTCGTTGCCGCTGCCCCGAACCAAGGCGTCGTGGAACCGGTCGACGATCGGCAGCGTGCGCGCCACGTCGCCGATGGCCTCGGCCTGCTCGGCCACGATGGCCCGCAGCTCGGGGACGACGGTCTCGGCCCGGTCCTCGCGCTGGGCGCACAGGGCGGCGCACAGCGGCTCGACCTGGCGGAGGGCGGCGCCGACGTCGCCCAGCGGCGCCTGGCGCGACTGGAGCACCAGGCTGACCATGTAGGCGACCCGGTCGGCCGTCGGGCGGTGGACCTCCGCGCCGCCGACGTTGCCCCGCCGCACCGTGATCAGCCCCTCGGTCTCGAGGATGCGCATCGCCTCGCGCGCCGCGGGCGGGCCCACGTCGAACTGCTCGACCAGGTCCTCGAGGCGGGGCACGACCGTGAGCTCGCCGCTCAGGATCTGGTCGCGCAGGCGGCCGGCCACCATCTCGGCCATGCGGGGCAGGCGCACGCGCCGGCCGCCGCGCTCCATCGCTCGCAGCGGTGGCTCAACCGGACGGGACATGCCGGGGAGTATGTCAGCCGCGCCGGCCGAGCCGGCGGGACCCGTGTCCGGGGCCGGCGGGCGCCGGCGCCGGGGCCGGCCGGCTCACTTGGGCTCGTCCCCCTCGATCGTCACCCGGTGCAGCACCCGCTCGGCCCCGGCCGTGTCAGCCACGACCGCGTGCTGGGTGCAGCGGTTGTCCCAGATCACCAGGTCGCCGTCCTGCCACCGGTGGCGGTAGGTGTGCTCGGGCCGGCCCACCTGGGCGTACAGGTACTGGAGCAACGGGGCGCTCTCCTCCGGGGTCCAGCCCTCGATGTGCGTGACGTAGTTGCCGTTGACGAACAGCGCCTTGCGGCCGGTCTCCGGGTGGGTGCGGACGACGGGGTGGCTGGCCGTCACGGCCTCCTGGTCGAGGCCGGCGGCCGCCGCCCGCTCGGTGCCCTGGTGGACGGCCCGGAGGCCGTCGATCGTGGCCCGCAGGCCGCGCGACAACGACTCGTAGGCGGCGTAGGCGCTGGCGAACATCGTGTCGCCGCCCACCTCGGGCAGCACCCGGGCCAGCAGCAGCGTGAGCGCCGGCGGCCGGGCGGCGTGCGTCGTGTCGGCGTGCCAGGTCTGGGTGATGGGGTTGGGGTCGTAGATCCGCATGATCCCCGGGTAGCCGTCGATCGACGGGATGTAGGGGTGGATCGCGACCTCGCCCCACAGGCGGGCGAACGCCAGCTGGTCGTCGGGGCTCATGGCCGCCTGGCCCCGGATGCAGATGACCTGGTGCTCGAGGAACGCGTCCCGGAGGGCGGCGAACGTCTCCGCGGGCACCGGGCGCGTGAGGTCGAGCCCGATGATCTCGGCGCCCAGGGCGCCGGCCAGCCGCCGCACCTCGAAGTCCATACACGCCATCATGTACATGATGGCGTTTACACGTCAATCGCCAGCCCGCGATGTCGGGCGCCGCGACGCCCGGCGCGCCGCGCCCACTTTCCGCCGTCGGGCCGCCGGACCAGGCCCGTCAGTGCGCGCCCATCAGTCCGGGAGCTGGTAGGAGTCCCGGTCGCTCTCCTGGGGCTGCCGGCCCGTCCGGAACGGGCACAGCGGGGAGTCGACGAGCAGGAACCGCTCCCAGTCCTCCGCGAACGTGGTGGCGCGGGCCCGCCACGCCGCCACCTGCTCGTCGGTGCGCTGGGCGGCCTCGAACCGACCCCAGTCCTCCCAGGTGGGGATCGCCCACAGCAGGAGCACTTCGCTGTCGTTGCGCATGGCCGTGACCCAGGCGCCGACCAGCTCCCAGTTGAACCGGCCCAGCACCGGGGTGGCCTCCTCGCGCACGAGCTCGAGGTAGTCCCAGGCCGAGCCGGGGCGGACCTTGACGACCTCGTGGGCGTAGGTCTCGCCCCGCACGCCGTCCGCGCACAGCTCCTCGATCGTCTGCGTCCAGGGGGCGGGGACGAGCACCCGGTCGATCCCCGACCGGCGGAACTGGGCGGCGCGGGCCCACCACTCGGCCAGCGCCGGGTCCTGGAGCGTCGGGTGGTTGAACTCGTGGCGGAACGAGCTGGCCAGGCCCTCGAACCCGTCCTCCTCCCAGATGTTCACGACCTCGGGCCAGCGCCGGGTCGTGCCCACCGTGCCCCACACGCCGTAGCAGAGCTGGTTCCGCTCCTTCTGGGCGATCGGCGACCAGTTGGCCGTCATGTGGTGCATGTAGTTGGCCCGGTTGTGGCCGATGATGTCGATGAACTCGTGGATGTAGACCTTGTCGTTGCTCATGGGCCCCTGCTCACGCCTCCGCTTCGTCGAGCACCCGCTGGCCGAGGTAGGAGTCGAGCAGGTCGCGCCGGCCGCCGAGCTCGGCCGCGGTCCCCTCGACCACCTGCCGCCCGTCGGCCAGCACCACGCCCCGGTCGCACAGGTCGAGCACCGCGCCGGTGTTCTGCTCGACGACCAGCATCGGCGTGGTCTTCGCCACCTCGCGCAGCGCCCGGTAGACGGCGGCGACCACGATGGGCGCCAGGCCGAGCGACGGCTCGTCGAGCAGCAGGAGGCGGGGGGCGGCGACCAGCGCCCGCCCCACGGCCACCATCTGCTGCTCGCCGCCCGACAGCGCCCAGCCGCTGCGGTTGCGCAGGGCGACGAGCGGCGGGAACAGGTCGTACACGTCGTCGACCGTGTAGCCGCCGGTGCGCCCCGCCCGGGCCGGCAGCCCCATCAGCAGGTTCTCGTGGACCGACAGGCTGCCGAAGATGTGGCGGCCCTCGGGCACGTGGATGAGGCCGCGGCGGGCCAGCTCCTCGGTGCCGACCGCGGACACCTCGTCGCCGTCGAACCGGATGGACCCGGCGTAGGGCACGAGCGCCGTGATCGCCCGCAGCGTGGTGGTCTTGCCGGCGCCGTTGGCGCCGAGCACGGCGACCACCTCGCCGGCCCCCACGGTGAGGTCGAGGTCGGACACGGCGCGGACCGCGCCGTAGCTGACGGAGGCGCCCCGGATCTCCAGCATGGCGTCGTCCATCACGGCACCGCCTCGACGTCGACGGCGTCGGCGTCGGCCGGCTCGGGCGGCACGCCCAGGTAGACGTCGACGACCCGCTGGTCGGACCAGATGCCGTGGGGATCGCCCTCGGCGATGACCCGGCCCAGCTCCAGCACCACGACCCGGTCGCACAGCTCAGTGATGAAGTCGATCTTGTGGTCGACCACGAGCAGCGACAGGCCCTCGGCCCGCAGACCCGTGAGCAGCGCGCACAGCTCCTCGGTCTCGGTGGCGTTGAGGCCGGCCGACGGCTCGTCGAGCAGCACGACCTTGGGCTCGCCCACCAGCGCCCGGGCCAGCTCCAGCAGCCGCTGGTCGCGGTGGGACAGGCCGGCGGCCGGCCGCTCGGCGTGGTCGGGCAGCCCGACCCGCTCGAGGGCGGCCTGGGCGGCGGCCCACCGGCGCCGCTCGTCAGCCAGCACGAGCGGCCGGGCCACCGCGCCGGCCACGATGCCCATGCGCCGGCGGTCGGGCACGCCCAGCAGCACGTTCTCGATGCAGGTCAGGGCCGTGAACGTCTGGGGCGTCTGGTAGGTGCGGCCCAGGCCCGCCCGGCGGACCCGCGGCGGTTTGCCGAGCGGCACGGGCGCGCCCGCCACCTCGAGCGTGCCCTCGGCGGGCACCACGCCGGTCATGGCGTTCAGCAGGGTCGACTTGCCGCTGCCGTTGGGGCCGATGAGGCCCAGCACCTCGCCGCGCCCGACAGTCAGGTCGACGGCGTCGACGGCCCGGACGCCGCCGAACGACACGCCGATGCTCCGGGCGGTGAGCACCGCCCCGGCGGGCGCGGGGGCCCGCTCCTGGACCGCCGAGCCCCCGCCCTCCCCCTTCGCGGGCGGGGACCCGGCCGGTCCACCAGCCGCCGCGAGCGACTCGGAGCCCGGCCCAGCTGGTGGAGACGATACGCCGGCCGGCTCGGCCCGTGCAGACGCGCCGGCGGCGGCCTCGTCGGCCGGCCCGGCCGCCGACGTGTCGGCGGTGGCTGGGGTGGTGGTGTCTGTGGTGGCTGGCGTGGTGGTGTCCGGGCCCGCCGGCGCGGCGGCCCCCGGCGGGCCCGGACGATCGGGCGCGGGGGCGGGCGCCGCGGCGCGCCCCCGCCGTAGACGGGCGGCCACGTCGCCCAGCCCGGTCAGGCCGAGCCGGGCCAGCGGGCCGGTGGACCGGGCATCGCCGCCGGCCCCCGTGAGCCGGTGGGCCAGGCGGGACCCGATGCCGACCAGGCCGTCGGGCAGGGCGATCATCACGACGACGAGCACGCTGCCGTAGAGGATCGGCCAGTACTGGTCGAGGTTCTCGGAGAACGTGTACACGCCGTGCAGCGGGCCGTCCTCCAGGAACTCCAGGTAGTCGGAGCTGTCCCGCAGCCCGTGCTCGACGTACACGTAGAACCAGGCGCCGAGCAGCGGCCCGTACTTCGAGTGCATGCCGCCGAGGATCAGCATGAGGAACACGGCCAGGCCGAGGTCGACGCCGAACTGCTCGGTGGTGACCGACCCCCGCCAGTGGACGAGGAACGCCCCGGTCAGGCCGGCGATGCCGCTGCCCAGCGCCAGGAACGTGGCGCGGATGCGCACACCGGGCAGCCCGGCCGACGCCGCCACCAGCGGCTTGTCGCGCACGGCGATGGCCTCGCGCACGACCGGCGACCGCTGCAGGGCGGTGGCCAGGGCGAGCAGCAGGCCGAGCAGGCCGAGGAACAGCCAGAACGCCCGCTGGTCGCGGTCGGGGCCCGACACCTCCCAGCCGAACAGCGAGATGGGGGCGATGTTGGTCAGCTCTCCCCCGCCGGTGAAGCCCTCCCAGCTGCGGAACACGAGCAGCAGGACCTCGCTCAGCCCCAGCGTGGCGATGGCGAAGTAGAGGTGCTCGGCGCGCCGCACGAGCAGAGCGAAGACGAGCGCCACCGCCACGCAGACGAGCACGGCCACGACGACCGCCAGCTCGAACGGGTGGTCGTTGCCGGTCATCCAGGCCGCCGTGTAGGCGCCGAGGCCGGCGAACGCGGCCTGCGAGAAGGCGAACTGGCCGGCCACGCCGAACACGAACCAGAACCCGACCACCAGGCAGCTCATGAACAGCCAGGTGTTGAACAGGTTCTCCTCGGCCAGCCCCTCGGTGCGCCACAGGCGCACGAGGTACAGGCCGGCCAGCACGGCCAGGATCAGGAGGTAAGGGTGGCCCCGGAACGCCGGCGGGCGGGGCGGCTCGGCCGGGCCGGCCGCGGGCCCGGGGCCGCCGGCCTCGGGACGGGCCGTCGTGCCCGGCTCAGAGGCGCTCATGGGCCGCCCTCCCCGACAGCAGGCCCTGCGGGCGCAGGGCGATGACGAGGATCATCAGCAGGAACGGGTAGGCGCCCCGGTAGTCGCGGAGCACGTACCCGCCGAACAGCTGCTCGACGAGGCCGATCAGGAACCCGCCGATCACCACCCCGGTCAGGCTGCCGAACCCGCCGAGGATGGCGGCGGCGAACCCGCCGAGCATGACCGAGAACCCGAGCGTGATGTCGAAGCTCGAGTTGGCGGGGCCGATGAGCACGCCGGCCAGCCCGGCCAGGGCCGCCGACAAGCCGAACGCCACCATCGACAGCCGGGCCGAGCGCACGCCGTGCAGGCGGGCGGTCTCGCGGTCGGCCGCCAGCGCCCGGACCTGGCGCCCGAAGGCGGTCGGGCCGAACAGCCAGGTCAGGCCGGCGACGACCAGCAGCGTGACCACCACGATCACGATCCGCTGGAGCGGGATCGCCGCGCCCCCGACCCGCCACAGGTGCCCCCGCGCCGGCGAGTCGAGCGCCACGGGCGAGGCCCCGAGCCACAGCGCGATCACCGTCCGGATCACGATGGCGGCGCCGAGCGTGGCGATGACCACCACGTGGATCGACCGGCCCCGCAGCGGGGCGTACGCCACCCGCTCCAGCACCACACCGATCAGGAACATCAGCGCGATGGCCCCCGCGTAGGCCGCGAGGATCGGCGCGTCGAAGTCACGCGTCAGCCACAGCGCCAGGTAGGCCCCCAGGGTGATGAGGTCGCCCTGGGCGAAGTTCACGACGCCGGTCGCCTTGTACACCAGCAGGAACCCCACCGCGGCCAGGGCGACGATAGCCCCCTGCGAGATGCCGGCGGCGGTCAGCGAGATGAACTTCGACGACACGGCCAGGACCGCGGGCGAGCCGCCGAGCGGCGCGCCGAGTGCCCCTCCCAGGGCGACCTCCATCACCACGGCGAGCCGACCTCAGAACTCGTAGTCGTCGAGCTCGTAGGTCTCCTCGATGGCCGGCTGGCCCTCCTCGTCGAACGACACGCCGACCAGCTGGTGGTGCAGGCCCTGCGAGGGCTCGCCCCGGTAGGTGGTGCACACGCCCTCGTACTCGATCTCGGCGAGGGCGTCGCGGATGGCGTCGGGATCGGTGGAGCCGGCGGCCTCGACCGCCTCGGCCACCATCATCACGGCGTCGTAGCTCTCGGCCACGCCGTAGTTGGGGGCGTAGCCGTGCTCGTCCTCGAACCGCTGGGCCCACTCCTGGACCTCGGGGTCGTCGGACGCGGCCGGCGAGCAGTCGTCGATGCCGTAGAAGTTGTCCATGTTGCCGCTGGTGATCGCCCCGGTGGCGGCGATGAGGCTGGCCGAGCCGCTGACGTGGGGCACGTCGAGGTCGTTCTCGGCCAGGGCGTTGTGCAGGGCGGCGACGGCGTTCGGGAAGATGTAGCTGACCACCGCGTCGGCGCCTGCGTCCCGCAGCTCGAGCACGGCGCCCGAGAAGTCGGTCGTGTCCTGCTCGACGGTCTCGCGGCCAGCGACGGCGACGCCCAGCTCGTCGGCGGCCTCCTCGGCGATGTCGCAGCCGGTCTCGCCGAACGGGTTGTTGGCGCACACCAGGCCGACGCTCTCGGCCTCCAGCGACTCCACGGCGAACCGCACGATGCCCGCCGAGATCTCGTCCTGCGGCGGCCGCACCAGGAAGCCGTAGTCGTTGGCCACCGAGTCGGGCGCACCGACCAGCGCCTGCGTGGCGGTCGCCTCGTACAGGACCGGGATCTGGGCCTCGCCGACCCGCTGGGCGGCCGCCAGCACCTGGCCGCTGGAGGGCAGGCCGAGGATGGCGGTCGGCTCCTCCTCGACCGCCTCCAGGAACGCGCTCTCGGCCTCGGCGCCCTCGAGCGGCGTGCTGATCCGCTCGTACTCGACCTCCTCGCCACCGATGCCGCCGGCCTCGTTGAGGTCGTCGACGGCCATCGACGCGCCGTCGTCGTAGAACGGGACGGCCGCCTCGCTCTCGCCGGTGGTCTCGGCCAGCATGATGATGCTCACGGGGTCGTCGAGCGACAGCTCGCCGTCGCCGCCCCCCGAGCCGCCGTTCCCACTGTCGTCATCGTCCCCGCCGCAGGCGGCGCCGACGATGGCCAGCGCCATGAGCGCGGCCGCGACCTTGTGTCGTCGGGACATGTCCGTGGATTCCCCTCGTTGATGAGTCCGCCCGCCGCCCCGCGGGCAGCGGATGCAGTGGGTGATCCCCCATCGGTTACCACCCGCGTCTGACAACCCGTCAGACTTTGAGCATCGTATTTGACGACCCGTCAGAAACGCAATAGGTTGTTCGCATTGCGTAATGTCTGTTCCGCCAGGAGAACGACCGGGCGGAACGGCCAGGGAACACCGACGGCGGGTCGGAGGGGATCGGGTGCAGGTCGACGAGGCGCACGGCGGCGCCGCCCGGGGCGGCTGAGGTGGCGCGACCCTCCCCGGCGGTGGCCCGCGTCGTCGGCATCCTCGACTTCCTGGCCGACCACCCCGACGAGGCCTACGGGCTCTCCGAGCTGTGCCGCCAGGTGGGCATCAACAAGGGCACGGCCCACGCCCTGCTCGGCGAGCTGACCGACGCCGGCTACCTGGTGCGCGATCCGGTCGAGAAGACCTACGCGCTCGGCCCCCGGCTGCTCGCCGTGGGCATGGCCGCCGGCCGCACCGAGCGGGCTCTGCTCAACCGGGCCCGCCCCCACATGCGGCGCCTGGCCACCGACCTCGACGCCCGCTGCGCCTGCACGACCGTGCGGGGCGACGACATCGTCGTGCTCGACGTGGCCGGCCGCGACCGGCCGTTCCGCACCAGCATCCAGGCCGGGCACCATGTCCCCTGCGCCCCGCCCATCGGCACCGTGTTCATGGCCTGGGAGGGCGAGGCCGGCGTCGAGCGGTGGCTCGACCGAGCCGGCGACCTCACCGACGAGGGCCGGACGTGGTACCGGCAGGCGCTGGTCGCCGTGCGGCGGCGGGGGTGCTCGCTCTCGCTCGACGGCCTGGCCCGGGCCCGCCTCGAGCAGGCCATGGTCGGCAGCCGGCCCCTGCACGAGGCCGTCCATGAGCTGGGGCAGGAGGCCTACCTCGTCGTCGACGACCTCGATCCCGCCGGCGAGCACGCCCTCAGCCACGTCGCCGCCCCCGTGTTCGGGGCCGACGGGCGGGTGGCCCTGGCACTGACCGTCTACGACCTCCCGTCGCCGCTCACCGCTGGCGAGGTCGACACGCTCACCGCCCGCGTCCGGGCGGCGGCCGCGGCGGCCACCGAGGCCATCGGCGGCATCCCGCCCGAGGACGCCCCATCTCCCACCGCATCCCCCACCGAGGAGGACGGATGACCGGCCTGACCGCCTACGATCTCCACGGGCGCGTGGCCCTCGTGACCGGCGCCGGCAGCGGCATCGGGCGGGCCACCGCCACCCTGCTGGCCGAGGCCGGCGCCCACGTCGTCGCCCTCGACCTCGACGGCGAGGCCGCGGCGGCCACCGCCACCGCCATCGCCGGGGCCGGCCGGGCCGCCAGCTCGGCGCCGCTCGACGTCCGCGACCCGGAGGCCGTCAACCGGCTGGTCGACGCCCAGGCCGCCGAGCACGGGCGCATCGACATCCTGGCGAACATCGCCGGAGTCATGTACTCGGCGCCGGTCGTCGACATGACCGACGGCGACCTCGACGCCGTGCTGGCCACCAACCTCAAGGGCCCGTTCCACATGGCCCGGGCCGTCGTGCCCCACATGGCCCGCGCCGGCTCGGGCGCCATCGTCAACATGGCCTCCTCCGCCATCGACGTGCCCCGGGAGGGCCTGTTCGCCTACGCGGCCTCGAAGGGCGCCCTGGTCCAGCTCACCCGGATCCTGGCCGTCGAGTGCGGGCCCCAGGGCATCCGGGCCAACGCCGTCGCCCCCGGCTGGATCCCCACCGGCATGACCGGGCGCCACTTCCTCCGGCCCGACGGCACCGTCGACGCCGAGCGCTTCGAGGCGGTGGCCGCCCCCATGCGGGCACTGTCGCCGCTCGGGAAGATCGGCGAGGTCGACGACATCGCCCACGCGGTGCTGTACCTGGCCAGCGACGCTGCCAAGTTCGTGACCGGGCAGGTGCTCAGCCCCAACGGGGGCGTGGCGATGCGCTGACGCGGCTCCCGCGCGGCCTGGGACCGGGCCCGGCTCGTCGCCGGGGACGGGACCCGGGCGGCGCCGGGCGCGCCGGCGGGTGGGCCCGCGGACCGGTCCGCTCAGTCGGGCTCGCGGGGGTCGTGCAGGCGGACCTGCCAGGCCTCGGGGGCGGCCGCCTCCAACTTGGCGCCGATGATCTCGAGCAGCGTCGACTTGGGCAGCACGCACTCCGGGCACGACGAGTGCGAGAGGTCGAGCTCCAGCTCGACCTCTCCCGGCGCCGCGTCCCGCAGCAGCAGGCGGCCCCCGTCGAGGGCGACGATCTGGTCGAGCTCGCGCACGACCTCCTCGGCGATCAGCCGGCTCACGGCCTCACCACCTTCTCGCTCACGGGGTTGGACAGGTGGGGCAGGAACAGCCACGAGTCGGCCATCCCCGGCCCCCCGGCCGCCACGATGAGGATGTTTTCGGGCCGGGCCAGGTCGAGCCGCCGGTCGTAGCGGTCGCGACTCTCGGCGGTGAGCAGCGGCCACAGGTACTCCTGCGCCTTCTCCTTGCTCCAACCGGCGTCGACCAGGCGCCGCTGGTGCTCGGGGCCCATCACGACCAGGATGCTGCGGCCGTCGCCCAGGAACTCGTCGTGGCCGACGCCGACGTGGCGGGCGACCGTGGCGACGGCGTTCAGGATCGCCTCGGGCTCGGGGGCGAACTCGTTGGCCCGCAGCAGGTTCATGAGCGAGACGACCGTGGCCACGCTGTCGTCGGGCTCGAAGCCCCGCTGGACGTGCAGGGGCCGCCAGTCGCTGGCCTCCTCGTTCTCGCCGAAGCAGAACGAGTAGCGCAGCGGCCAGCTGAACGAGGCCCGGTCGAGGACGCCGGGGATCGACCGGCACACGTTGCGGATCACGAGCCGGAGCGCCCGGCCGATGGTGGCGTTGGCCCGGAACCCGGGGCCGAAGCACGCCTGGCCGCTGGCGATGTCGAGCTCGTTGCGGACCGGGCCGTTGACGACGATGACCTGGGCGGCGCCGGCCAGCGTGGCCGTGGTCGAGTGCGAGTTGCCCTCCACCTGGAAGTGGGCCCGCAGCGCAGCCACCACCACGGGGAAGTACTCGACCGCGCACCCGGCCATCACCGCGTTGACCGCGGCCGCCTCGGCGGTGACGACGACGTTGCGGGTCGGGACCTCGCCCAGGATCTCGCCGGGCTCCAGCCCGCCGGCCTCCAGCATGGCGGTCACCCGCTCGGGGGTGGGCGGGACGACGGGGAGCCCGTCGGTCCATCCCACCTCCATGTAGTGCTCGATGGCCTCGCCCTCGGTGGCGAAGTCGAGGCGGTTGGCGGTCAGCTCCACGGCTCGGACTCAGGCGGCGACGAGACGCTGGCGGACGGCGTCGGCGATGTCGCGGGCGATCTCCTGTGCCTCTTCCTTCGGCCAGGTGGCAACCGGGTTGTGGGGGTAGTCGACGGTCACGATCTCGTAGTCGGGCTTGCCGACGATCTCGGCGATCACCCGCACGGCCGGGACCAGCGCGGTGTGCACGATGCTCACCGCCGGGATGCCCTTGGCCTCGAGGTCGAGGGCGTCGCGCATGCTGCGGGTGCTGCAGCTGCCGCAGCCCCCGAAGCCGGTGATGGCCACGTCGGCCTTCTCGATCTCGGCCCACTGCTCGGGCGTGGGCGGGACCGACTGGCTGTCCTTGTTGACCTTGATGACGCCGGCCAGGTCGTCGCGACGGCGCAGCTCCTCGTAGAGAGCGTCGAACATCAGCTCGCAGTCGGCCAGGCGGTTCATCACCATCGCCACCGTGAGCCCGTCGAGCGACTTCGGCCGGGGCGCCAGCTGGCCGACCTGCGGGCCGGCGGCCGTGCCCGAGAACGTCGGATCGAGCGTCGTGACCGTCATGCGGCAACCCCCTCTGTCAACAGCCGCCTGTCGCAGCCCCCTTGCAAATGATATACGATCATAGCACGCGCTATGGTCGAGCCTCAAGGGTTCCGCCCGGCGCCGACCGCCGGGTCCGGCGGGCCGGGACGGGGCGGCCGTGACCGGAGCCGGTCTGGTCCGGGATGGGTCGGGCGGCCTGAGGGTTCGGTTGGAGGGGCTCCGAGGAGGGGGTTGACCGGTGGCCGGAGGGGTGTTGGCGGACGTGTCGGTTCTCGACCTGTCGCGGGGCATCGCGGGCCCGCTGGCCGGCATGCTGCTCGACCGGGCGGGGGCGGACGTGACCCGGATCGTGGCGCCAAGGCCCGACCCCTACCGCCACCCGACCGGCGACGCCGTGTGGAGCCACGGCAAGCGCCCGGTCGCCCTCGACCTGCGCGACCCCGCCCAGCGGGACCGGTTCCTCGACCTGGCCGCCAGGGCCGACGTGGTTGTCGAGGCGTTCGCCCCCGGGGTGACCGACCGGCTGGGCGTCGGGTGGGACGTCCTGCGGGCCGTCAACCCCCGCCTCGTCCACTGCTCGATCACCGGCTACGGCCGCGACACGCCCGACGCCGACCGGCCCGGCATCGACGCCCTCGTCGCCGCCCGCACCGGCCTGCACTGGGAGCAGCGGGGCTGGCCCGGCGGCAACGTCCACCGCCTCGCCGGCCAGCCGCCGCCGCTCGCCGACCTGCCCGTGCCCCCGGGGTGCGTGGACGGGGCCGAGCGGGACGGGCCCCTGTTCCCCTACTCGGCGTGGCCCAGCCTGGGCGCCGCCTTCCTGGCCACGCTCGGCGTCAGCGCGGCGCTGCTGGCTCGCGAGTCGACCGGGCGGGGCCAGCGGGTGGAGACGTCGCTGCTCCAGGGCGCGCTGCTGGCCACGGTCATGGCCTGGCAACGGGTGGCCGACCCCGACGCCCCCGGCCTGTGGTCCTGGCCCTTCGACCAGCGGGCCCCCAAAGGGTTCTTCCGGTGCGCGGACGGCCGGTGGATCCAGAACTGGGTGCAGCGGCCCGGGTTCCTGCTCAAGGCGGCCCCGGGGCCCGACGGCCGGCTGGCGCCACCTGAGGGGTTCGTCTCCTCCCGCCACGACCCCGACCGGCTCGGCACCGGCGCCGAGGACCTGGTCACGCTGCACGCCCTCCAGGAGTCCATGGTCGATGCTGTGGCCCGGTACCCGTCCTCGGCGTGGGTGGCGGCTGCCGCGGCCGGCGGCGTGCCCCTCCAGACGGTCCGGTCGCCCGAGGAGGCGCTGCTCGACCCCGACCTCCTGGCCGACGGGTGCGTGGCCGCGGTCGACGACCCCGAGCGGGGGCCGGTGCGGCAGCTCGGGCAGCCCTACCGAGTGGTGGCGGCCCGCGGGCCGGCGGGTGGGGACGGGGACGGGCGGGCGGAGCGCCCGACGGGTCCGCCGCGTCCGACGCCGCCGGCGCCCGGGCCCGGCGAGCCCCCGCTGGCCGGCGTGACCGTCCTCGACCTGGGCATGGCCGTCGCCGGCCCGTTCGGGACCCAGATGCTGGCCGACCTGGGGGCGGACGTGATCAAGGTCAACTCCCTCACCGACCACTACTGGGCGGCCAACCACATCGCCTTCTCGTGCAGCCGGGGCAAGCGCAGCATCGCCGTCGACCTCAAGCGCCCCGAGGGCAAGGAAGTGCTGCGGCGGCTCGTGGCGCGGGCCGACGTGGTCCAGCACAACATGCGCTCGGAGGCCGCCGCCCGGCTGGGCGTCGACGAGGCGTCGCTGCGGGCCGTCCGGCCCGACCTCGTCTACTGCCAAGTACGGGGGTTCGAGCGGGGCGGCTGGCGCGAGCCGCTGCCGGGCAACGACCAGATGGGGGCGGCGGTGACCGGCGTCTCCTGGGAGGATGGCGGCTGCGCCGACGGGGGCCGGCCGCTGTGGTCGCTCACCTCGATGGGCGACACCGGCGCCGGGCTGCTTTCCGCGATCGGGATCGTCCAGGCGCTACGGGAGCGGCGGCGCACCGGGCGGGGGCAGTCCGTCGACACGTCGATCGTCGCCGCCGGGCTGGTGAACACGTCGTACGCCTGGGTGCCGGAGCCCGGGTCGTACGCGACCGGCTCGTCGGACCCGTCCGGCCCGTCCGGGCGCGTGCCCGACCGGCCCCGGCTCGACCGCGACCAGCTCGGCCTCGGCCCGCTCTATCGCCTGTACCGGACCGCCGCCGGCTGGCTGTGCCTGGCCGTGGTCACGCCCGAGCACTGGGACGCGCTGTGCCGGGCGCTCGGGCGCGACGGCCCGGGGGCCGACGAGCGGTTCGCCAGCCCCGCGGGCCGGCGCCGGCACGCCGACGCGCTGGCGGGTGTGCTCGAAGCCGCTTTCGCCTCCCGGACGGCCGAGGACTGGTTCATGGCGCTGGACGAAGCCGGGGTGCCGTGCGAGGTCGTGTCGGAGACGTTCGCCCTCACCGTGTTCGACGATCCCGCCCTGCGCGAGCGGGGCTGGACCGTCTCCTACCCCCACGCCGTGGTCGGCCGGGTCGACCAGTACGGCACGCTCGTCGACCTGTCCGACACGCCGGGCCGCATCGGCGGGCCGCCGCTCGTGGTCGGCGAGCACAGCCGCGAGATCCTGGCCGAGCTGGGCTACGACGCGGCGGAGGCCGACCGGCTCGTCACCGACGGCGTCGTCGGCGAGCCGCCCCGGGCGCAGGTGCCGGAGGGCGGCGGGAGGTAGCATCGCCGGCCGTGCCCGACAGCGGCGACAGCGCGACCCGCACCCGGGTCATCGAAGCGGCGGTGGCGTGCATCCTCGAGCGGGGGTTCTACCGCGCCAGCTCCAACGAGATCGCCCGGCGGGCCGGGGTGACCTGGGGCGTCATCCAGCACCACTTCGGCACCCGCGAGGAGCTGCTGCTCGCCGTCCTGCGCCACGACTTCGGCCGGTTCATCGAGCGGCTGGGGCGGGCCGAGATCGAGGGCGAGACGACCGCCGAGCGGCTCGCCTCGCTGGCCGAGTTGGTGTGGTCGTACTACGGGCGCCCCGAGTACGTGGCCACCATGCAGATCCAGCTCAACCTGAGCCGCGACCCCCAGTGCATGCAGGGGACGATCGACGCCATGATCGAGCTGCAGGAGCGGCTGCGTGACGAATGGGCCCGGCTGGCCAGCCGGTCGGCGGCTGGCGGGGCGCCGCTGCCCCCGGCGCTGGCCCGCTCGGTGCTCCGGGTGTTCCGGGGCATGGCGATCGGCGAGGCCATCGCCTTCCACGGCCCCGACGAGGTGGTGGCCCGCATGCCGAGCTCGATCGACGAGCGCCGCGCCGACCGCATGATCGTCATCGAGGCCCTCGCCCGCTCGGTCGACGCCACCCTGGCCTCCCACCCCTGAAACCTGCATCACCGACCGGCCCGCCGTCGGAGTCAGTCGGCGGCGAGGGCTTCGCGGGCGGCCCGTTCGGCCTGGTCGGGCGTGGGCCGGGAGCGGGGGCGGGCGTCGACGGTGACGGTGTGGAGCACGCCGTTCCACCGGCCCGGCACCGCGTAGTTCGACGAGACCGGGAAGCCCCGGTCGTAGCCCAGCGTGAGCGACGTACCTCCGTGCTGCCAGGCGAACGGCAGCGGGTGCGGCCCGCCGGCCGACGCCACGACCCGGCCGTCGACCAGCGCCTCGACCCGGACGGCGGGGCCGGCGTCCTCCCCCTCCCCCGCCCCGGGCGTCAGGGCCAGGCCCAGCTGGTGCCGCCCGGCCGGCACCGGCTCGGGGCTCCGGGCGGTGACGACGTCGCCGGCGACCGACAGGGCGGCGTTCAGGCGCCCCTCCCCGTCCACGAACGCCGCGAACCCGTTGGTGTGGTCGCCGAGGGCGAACAGCACGCCGGCCGGCGACGCCGGCACCTCGACGTCCGCCGTCACCAGCCCGCCGCCGAACAGGTACGGGATCGCCTCGTCGGAGACGGGCCCGCCCGCCGGCCGGAACACCGATCGGGCCTGCGGCGGGTAGGGCCGGGGCGCCATCGACGCCGCCCGGGCCACGAGGTCGTCGGCCAGCGGCAAAACGTTGTTGCGCTCGGCCTCGGCCCACCAGCGGGCGATGAGGTCCTCGACGACGTCGGGGTGCTGGTCGGCCAGGTCGTGGACCTCGGCCGGGTCGTCGTCCAACCGGAAGAGCGCCCACCGGTCGGCCTCGAGGTCGCGGCTGCCGACCAGCAGCTCCTCCTCGTCCATCACGCCCCGGGACACGTGGTCGGTCGTGATCTTCCACCCGTCGTGGATCAGCGACCGCGAGCCGAGCATCTCGAAGTACTGGGTCGAGCGGGGGTCCGGGGCCGCCGGGTCGTCGAACGTGGGCGCCAGGCTGGCCCCGTCGAGCGGCGCGGCGGGCACCTCGACCCCGCAGGCGTCGAGCACGGTGGGCAGGAGGTCGACGGCGTGGCCGAGTTGGGGCCGCACCTCGCCCCGGGCCCGGATCCCCTCGGGCCACCGCACGATGAACGGCACCCGGGTGCCGCCGAGCCAGGCGTAGCGCTTCCATAGCGCGAAGGGGGCGTTGCCGGCCCAGGCCCAGCCCCAGGCGTAGTGGGGGTAGGCCCCGTGGCCGCCCCAGTCGTCGTAGTGCGCCAGCATCTCGGCCACCGACTCGGGCAGCCGGTGCGAGAACCGGTGCTCGTTGCTGGTGCCCGAGGCCCCGCCCTCCGCCGACGCGCCGTTGTCGGACAGCGCGACGACCAGCGTGTCGTCCAGCACGCCCAGCTCCTCGAGCGCGGCCAGCAGCCGGCCGACCTGGGCGTCGGTGTGGGTCAGGAACCCGGCGTAGGTCTCCATCATCCGGGCGAACAGGCGCCGCTCGTCGGCGCCGAGCGAGTCCCAGGCCGGGACCCACGGCGGCCGCGGCGACGGCTCCGTCCCCGGCGGGATCACGCCCAGCTCCCGCTGGCGGGCGATGACCCGGTCGCGCCAGGCGTCCCACCCGTCGTCGAACCGACCGGCGTACGGCTCGACCCACGACCGGTCGACGTGGTGGGGGGCGTGCATGGCGCCGGTGGCGACCCACAGGAAGAACGGCTTGCCCGGCGCCGCCTGCTGCTGGGCGGTCACCATCCGGATCGCCTCGTCGGCCAGGTCTTCGGTCAGGTGGTAACCGTCGCCGGGGCCGGCCGGCGGCTCCACGTAGCCGTTGTCGCGCACCAGCTCGGGCGCCCAGTGGTTGGCATCGCCCCGCAGGAACCCGTAGTAGCGCTCGAACCCCAGCCCGAGCGGCCAGCGGTCGAACGGCCCGGCCGGGGTGCGCTCCCCCGCCGGGACCAGGTGCCACTTGCCCACCGCCAGCGTGCTCCAGCCGGCGTCCCGGAGCAGGCGGGGCAGCGTCGGGACGTCCGGCGGGATCCTGCCCGTGTAGCCCGGGTCGGTGGTCGGCATGTCGGCGAGGAAGCCCATGCCGACGGCATGGTGGTTGCGGCCGGTCAGCAGGCTGGCCCGGGTCGGCGAGCACAGCGCCGTGACGTGGAACCGGGTGTAGCGCAGGCCCTCGTCGGCCAAGCGGTCGAACGCCGGCGTGGCGACGTCCGAGCCGTAGCAGCCGAGCTGGGCGAAGCCCAGATCGTCCAGCAACACCACGACGACGTTGGTCACGTCCGACCTCCCGCTGGCGTGCGCCCGGCCACGGACCAGGCCGTTGGCGATGAACCGCGTTTCAGCCTACGCCCGCGTGGGGGCCCGCCCGCACGGACCGCGGCGCCCCGACCCGACAGGGCCCACGCCGGGCCGGCGGTAGTGGGCCCCGGGCGGGCCGACCCACCCCGACTCGCCCCAGGCCCCACCACTAGAACTAGGTTCCTAGATCAGATGAATGCGCCGCTGCCGAGGGAGGGGACGTTGTGGCACCCGTGACCGACGATGCCGGGCTGGGGGCGCTGCTCGAGGCCACCGACCGTTTGACCGGTCCCGGTGGGCCGTTCGAGATGGCGACCGAGGACGTCCTCGGCGTCCCGCTGCCGGTGTTCAAGCGCCGGCCCCGGTCGTTGGCCCAGGTGCTGGCCGCCGCCAGGTCGCACGCCGAGCCCGGCGACCGGCGCTGCATGATCTTCGACGACGGCACCGAGTTCGGGTTCGCCGACATCGAGGACCGGGCCGCGGCCGTCGCCGCCTGGCTGCGCGACGCCCACGGCATCGGGCCCGGCGACCGGGTGGCGATCTGCGCCGCCAACTCCCCCGAGTGGCTGCTCACGTTCTGGGCCTGCGCCCGCATGGGCGCGGTCGTCGTGGCCATGAACGGCTGGTGGACGGGCGCCGAGATGCGGCGGGCGCTCGACCTCACCGAGCCGAAGCTCGTGCTCATGGACGCCAAGCGCCGGGCCCGCCTCGACGGCGACGGCTCGAGCGCGGACGGCGACGGCCCGCCCCCGGCCGCCCCGGTCGTCGCTCTGGAGGACGCGCGCCACGCCGATCCCGACGCGGCCCCGCCCGAGGTCCCGGACATCGACGAGGACGACCCGGCCATCCTCCTGTTCACGAGCGGGACCACCGGCCGCCCCAAGGCCGCCGTCCTCTCCCACCGCAGCGTCGTGGCGTTCTGCATGCTCCAGGCGTTCATCGGCGCCCGGGCGGCGCTGCTCGCCGGCAAGGCGAGCCCCGGCGGCACGGACGGCGACGACGAGGCGCCGCGCCCCACACCGCCCCCGCCCCGCCTGGCCGTCTACCCGTTGTTCCACGTGTCGGGCCTGGGCACGACCGTGACCGCGATGCTGGTCGGCCAGCCCACGGTGTGGCCGCTCGGCCGGTTCGACGCCGGCAAGGTCATCGAGCTGACCAAGAAGGTCGGCATCGGCTCGTGGGGCGGCACCGCCACGCACATCTTCCGCCTGCTCGACCACCCCGACATCGGCACCGTCGACCCGGCCCAGCTCGTCCAGATCGGCATCGGCGGGTCGGCCACCACGCCCGAGCTGATCCGGCGGACCGAAGAGCGCTTCCCCCACCTGACCGGCACGTTCTCCTCCGGCTACGGCTCGACCGAGTCGGGCGGACTGATCAGCTACGCCACCAACGCGCTGCTCCGGGCCGCCCCCGACTGCGTCGGCCCGCCGCTGCCCGGCGTCGAGGTGGCCATCCTCGACGACGCCGGCCGCCCGGTGCCCGACGGCGAGATCGGCAACGTCTGCGCCCGCAGCGCCCTGGTCATGCTCGGCTACTGGCGCCACGACGAGGCCAACGCCGAGACCCTGCTGCCCGGGCGGTGGCTGAAGACCGGCGACTACGGGCGGATGGAGAACGGCCTGCTGTTCGTGGCCTCCCGGCGTCGCGACCTGATCATCCGGGGCGGCGAGAACGTCTACCCGTTCGAGATCGAGAACCGCCTGGAGGAGCACCCCGACGTCGACGAAGTGGCCGTGATCGGCGTCGACCACCCGGAGCTGGGCCAGGAGGTGCGGGCGGTCGTCGTGCCCCGGGCCGGCGCCCGGCTGGACGAGGACGAGCTGCGGGCGTTCTGCGCCGAGACGTTGGCGTCGTACAAGGTGCCGAGCCAGTTCGAGGTGCGGACCGAGCCGCTGCCCCGCAACGCCTCGGGGAAGGTCCTCAAGCACGTCTTGGCGGCCGACGGCGACGCCGACCCCGGCTTCGTCGAGGAATGAGCCCGGACCGGACCGGGCGGCAGGGCGGGGGCGCCCAGCGGGGCGACGACGAGGCGACGAGCGCGCCGGGCACGCCGCCCGGCCTGGCTACCGGCGCCGCCGCGGCGACCGCCGCCTGGGAGGACGCCTGCCGCCGGCTGGCCGCGCTCGGCGCCCGCCTGGAGGACCCGGCCTTCCCCGCCGACCCGGCGGACCGCGTGGCCGGCCTGGCCCACCTGGCCGAGCAGGCCCTGTGCTGGGTCGGCTGGTCGGTGTTCCACGCCGACCCGGCCCGCCCGACCTTCCAGCGGCAGAACGACCTCATCACCCAGTGGGGCGGGCCCAACGCCGACAACGTCTACCGGCACGCCCCGGTGGCCCCCGGCCGCCGCTACCAAATCACGGGCCGCATGCACAGCTGCGAGGAGGCCGTGTTCGCGGTGCGGGCCGGGTTCATGCACCAACCCGTGTGGGGGACGCTCCACGAGGTGACGGCGTCGGAGCTGGGCCTCGGCCCCGGCGACGACATCGACCTGACGGTGGGCCCCGGCGGCGACATCCCGCTGCCGGACGGGGCGGCCACCGTGTCGATCCGCGAGTACTACTTCGACTGGCGGGCCGAGGAGCCGGCGGTCATGACCATCGCCTGCCTCGATGACGACGCCGCCGCGCCCGCCGGCCGGCTGGACGGCGACGCCTTGGCCGCCCGGCTCGCCGACGCGGTGGCGGGCGTCGAGCACTCGATCGAGTACTGGAACCGCTACCTGCTCGACCGCCGGGCCGAGCAGCCGGCCAACACGTTCGCGCCCCCGCTCAAGGTGGCCAAGGGGCTGGAGGCCGCCCGCTACGCGTTCTGCTTCTGGGATCTGGCGCCCGGCGAGGCGCTCGTAATCGACAGCGACCCGCCCGACGCCCGCTACTGGAGCCTTCAGCTCTACCAGCTCGGCACGTTCGAGCTGGTCGACGCGGCTGAGCGCCAGTGCTCGCTCAACCACACCCAGGCCGGGCTCGACCCCGACGGCCGGCTGCGGGTGGTGGTCGCCGCCGACGACCCCGGCGTGGCCAACTGGCTGGACACCGGGGGCCGGCGGGCCGGCCTGCTCACGTTCCGGTGGTTCTGGGGCACCGGCGGCCCGACGCCGACGGCCCGGGTCGTGCCCGCCGACGACCTTTCCACCGCTCTGCCCGCCGGGACCGCCCGCGTCACGCCGGCCGAACGGGCGGCGGCGCTGCGCCGCCGGCGGGAGCACCTGGCCTGGCGCTTCCGCACTTGACCCGGCCCGCCCGGCTCGGGCTGCCGAACGGCCCGGTCGGCCCCACTCGGTCCTGGTCGGGCGCCAGCCGGCCGGGGTCGAGCCTCGCCCGGCCCTAGTGTTCCCGCCATGAGCGCCAAGCGCGTCGAGGAGGAGCGTGAGGGCGTCGCCCTCACCAACCTCGACCAGCCGCTGTTCGAGGGGGCGGACGTGACCAAGCGCGACCTGGTCGACTACCTCGACGCCGTGAGCGACCGGATCCTGCCCGGCCTGCGCGACCGACCCCTGTCGGTCGTCCGGGTCCACCGGGGCCAGGAGGCGTTCATGCAGAAGAACGTGCCCAAGTACGCGCCGGAGTGGATCCGGACGGTGTCGTTCTGGGCCGAGTCGTCGCAGCGCACCGTCTCGTACGCGCTGTGCGACGACCGGCGCACGCTGCTGTGGTTCGCCAACCAGCGGGCCGTCGAGTACCACCCGACGCTGGTCACCGCCTCCGCCCCCGAGCGCCCCACCCACCTGGTGCTCGACCTCGACCCGCCCGAGGGCGGCGACTTCGCCCTCGCCGTCCGGGCCGCCCAGCTCGTCGGCCGGGCGCTGGCCGACGCCGGCCTCACGGGGGCGGTGAAGACGAGCGGCGCCAAGGGCCTGCACGTGTTCGTCCCGCTCGACGCCGGGCCCACGCTCGAGGACGCGGCCGCCGCCACCCGGGCGATCGCCGCCCGGGCCGAGCGCCTCGATCCCGACGTCGCCACCACCGCGTTCATCAAGGAGGACCGGGGCGGCAAGGTGTTCGTCGACTCCACCCGGGCGGGCGGCGCCACCGTGGTGGCGGCGTTCAGCCCCCGGGTGCGGCCCGGGGCCCCGGTGTCGTTCCCCGTGCCCTGGGACGACCTCGAGGCGGTCACGCCCGCCGACTTCACCCTGCGCACCGTGCTCGCCCGGCTCGACGAGCGGGCCGGCGCGGCCGCCGCCGACGCCTGGGCGGCGTGCCTCGCCCGCCCCCAACGGCTCCCGGACGCCCTGGTCGAGGAGGGGCGGACCATCCCGGTCGCCCGCGTCCAGGCCATGCACGAGGGCAAACGGCGGGCCCGGGCCCGCCGCCGGAAAGCCGCCGACTAGCCGCTTATCGCCCGGTGGGATCAGGCCGCCGGCCGACCCCGCCGGCGGCGGGGCGCCCGCCCGGCTGCGGCCGGACCCGGCGCCAGCCTCGTCCCCGGCGCGGCCCGGCCGGCGGCCCGCCCCGGTCGGCGCCCCCTCGGGCGGCGGCCTCAGCCCGCGGCACGGAGGTTGCGGGCGAACAGGTCGTGGACCCGCTCCCAGTGCCGCTCGGACGCCTCGCGCTGGTAGTTGTCGTGGTCGTAGGGGGCGAAGCCGTGCAGCGCCCCCTCCATGAAGTCGATGCGGTGGCGGACGCCGGCCTCGGTCAGCGCCTTCTCCATCGTCTCCAGGTCGCTGCGGGGCGCGGTGGGGTCGTCGTCGGCCCAGGCGAAGTACAGCTCGCCGGCGATGCGGTCGACGTGGCGGTGGACCGAGTCCTCGGCGTCGCTCACCAGCCAGGCGCCGTGGATCGAGGCGGCCGCCTTCACCCGCTCGGGGTAGTTCTGGGCCAGCGCCACCGCCAGGCGGCCGCTCATGCAGAACCCGACCACGCCCACCGTGGTCTCGTCGGCCATGCCGTCCTGGGCGGCCACGTCGAACAGGGCGGGGGCGTCGGCGACCATGCCGCCCGGGGTGACCGTGGCCATCAGGTCCCGGCGGGCGTGCATGTCCTCGTCGCTGGACGTGAACTCGCGGTAAGGCCCGCCGCGGTAGTACAGGTACGGCATCAGGACGTAGTAGCCGACGCTGGCCAGCCGCGACGCCATGTCGCGCAGGGCGGGGCGGATGCTGGGCGCGTCCATGAGGTAGAGGACCACCGGGTAGGGCCCGCCCTCCTCGGGGTGGGTGACGAACGTGGGCATGGTGCCGTCGGGGGTCTCGACGTCGACGCGCCGTTCGATCATGGGTGCTCCTCGTGGCTCGGGCCCGTCGCCGGGCGCGGATCCTGCAGGGACTCTGTCGGTTCGCGATCGACCTGGCAGGAGACTAGGGACTCGACGGTGTCGGCGAGCGCGGCGGCGCCGTCCTCGCCGGCCATCTTCCGGGCCAGCTCGCGGGCGCGCTCGGCGTAGCCCGGGTCGGCCAGCACGCGGGCCACCGCGGCCGGCACCTCCTCGGTGCGGCGCACGAGCACGCCGACCCCCAGCTTCTCGGCCCGCTCGCCGTTCCAGACCTGGTCGAAGATCTGCGGCACGACCACCACCGGGACGCCGGCCGCCAGCGCGGCGCCGACCGTTCCCAGCGAGCCGGAGATCACCGCCGCCTGGCAGCGGGCCAGGGCGGGGGCGAGCGGCGCGAACTCGAACGCCCCCTTCCGCCCAGCCAGCGCGGCCAGGTTGCCGCGGCTCCCCACCAGCAGCAGCGAGCGGAGGCCCCGCGCCTCGAGCCCGTCGGCCATGGCCGCGAACCGCGAGCCGGCGTTGGTGGCGGCGCTGGTCCCCAGCGTGACGAGGACGGGCGGGTCGCCGGCGTCGAGGTACGCCTCGACCTCGGGGTCGAGCGGGGCCCGGCCCGGGCCGGCCCAGTGCGAGAACCCGCCCCACGTCACCGGCAGCCCGGCGGGCGGCTCGACGGCGTGGTAGTGGCGGGACACCAGCATCACCGTGCGGTCGGCGTGCATCCAGGCGCTGAGCGTGTTGCCCCGGAGCGGCGGCTGGTTGAGGCTTCGGCGCAGGGCGTTGAGCGGCCGGTCGTAGAGCGCCGGGCCGGCGATCAGGCTGTAGAGGTCCCACAGCGCCTTGTTGAGGCGGGGCCGGAACGTCGGGAGGCCGTCGCCCACCGGGAACGTCCACCGGGCGTCGGGCACCATCATCGGGAACAGCTGGCCGACGACGACCGGGACCCCGAGGCGACGGGCCACCGGAAGCGCGACGGCCGCCATCGTGGGGTGGGTGACGACCGCGTCGGCGCCGGCGAACGCCTCGAGCAGCGCCTCCCGCACCGCATCGGGGGCGCTGGCGTACGCCTTGCGCAGCCAGTACCGGGCCAGCCGGAGGATGTTGAGGATCGGGCGGCGCATCAGGCGCTCGTGCTCCGGGTCGGCGTGCATGGCCGCGCTCGAGAAGTCGAGCGGGTAGCAGGCCAGCGCGAAGCGCTCGCCGGCCAGCAGCTGGTGGTACCCGGGCGGCACGACGTAGGTCACGTCGTGCCCCCGCTCCACCAGCCGGTTGGCCGGCTCCACGAACGGCGCCACGTCGCCGAGATAGGCCGCCGAGACGACGATGATCCGTGCGATGGTGCGCAAGCTATTCGGCCCGCCCCGGCGCGCGCTTGTTGACCCCCAGGCGCACGACATCGCTCGCCGTCGACCTTTCGCGAGCTTCGTGCCTCCACCAGTTCTCTGACTAGAGTCAGAGAAATGACCGAAGCCGTCGTCGACCAGGTGACCCACCCGGCTGCGGACCCCGTCGAGCAGGTGCGCCGGTTCAACCGTGTCGTCGCCCAGCGCATCGGCGCCCTCCACGACCGCTACCTGGGCTGCGATCGGCCCCTCGGCGAGGCCCGGGTGCTGTGGGAGATCGGCGAGGACGGCTGCGACGTGCGGACCCTGCGCGAGCGCCTCGACCTCGACTCCGGCTACCTGAGCCGGCTCCTGCGGTCGCTGGAGGCTGCCGGTCTCGTCAACGTGGGGCCCAGCCCGGGCGACGGCCGGGTCCGCACGGCCCGGCTGACGCCGGACGGGGCGGCCGAGCGGGCCGTGCTCGACGAGCGCAGCGACGAGCTGGCCCGGGCGCTGCTGGCGCCGCTGGACGCCGCCCGGCGCGGCCGGCTGGTGGCGGCCATGGCCGAGGTCGAGCGCCTGCTGACCGCGGCGCTGGTCGAGGTGTGCGAGGTCGACCCCGGTGAGCGCGACGCCCAGCGCTGCCTGGCGGCCTACTTCGCCGAGATCGACGCCCGGTTCGCCACCGGCTTCGACCCGGCCGCCAGCACCGCCCCCGACGTCGACGGCTTCCGGCCCCCGCACGGGGCGTTCCTGGTGGCGAGGCTGCGGGGCGAGGCGGTCGGGTGCGGCGCGCTGCGGTTCAGCGGCCCCGACGGCACCGGGCCGACCGACCTCAAGCGCATGTGGGTGGCTCCCGAGGCCCGGGGCCTGGGACTGGGCCGCCGGCTGCTGGGCGAGCTCGAGGCCCGGGCCGCGGCGCGGGGCAGCCGGGTCGTGCGACTCGACACCAACGCCACGCTCACCGAGGCCATGGCCCTCTACCGCTCGTCGGGCTACCGCGAGGTCCCGCCGTTCAACGACGAGCCCCACGCCACCCACTGGTTCGCCAAGACCCTCGAGCCGTAGCCTCCCGGCCCTCCCGGGCCCCGAGCCGCCGGAGCGGCGGACGTCCGGCGCGGTGCGGCACCGGGGGCGCGGACGTTCCGGCGCGCCGTCCGTCGCCAATATCTCTGACTCAGAGATATCGTGGCCGGATGGTGTCGTCGGCCACGGACCGGGTTCCCGCGGGGCAGGCCAGCCTCGGCGGCGAGCTGGCCTCGGCCGTGGCCCAGCTGCGGCGGGTCGTGCGCCGGGCGGTGCGCCGCACCATCGACGCGCCCCTGTCCCCGGCGGCCAGCGAGGTCCTCCTCGCCGTGGCCCTCCGCCCGGGCGTCGGGGTCAACGAGGTGGCCGAGGAGCTCCGGCTGGCGCCCAACACGGTGAGCACGCTCGTCCGCCAGCTGGTCGACCGCGGTGTGCTGGTGCGCAGCACCGACCCCGCCGACCGGCGGGTGGCCCGGCTCGACGTCACCCCGGCCGCCCGGGCGCGCATCGACCTCCACCGGGCCCGGCGGGCCGAGACGATGGACCGGGCGCTGGCCAAGCTCGACGACCGCGAGCGCGAGGTGCTGGCCGCCGCGGTCCCCCTGCTGCGACGCATCGCCGCCGACCTGGAAGCCGAGACGGGAGAAGGATGAGCACGAACGGGCACGATCCCGGCGCCGGGCTGGCGGTCCGGTGCCGGGGCATGCGCAAGCACTTCGGATCGGTGGCCGCCGTCGACGGCGTCGACCTCGACGTGCGGACCGGCGAGATCCTCGGGCTGCTGGGGCCGAACGGCGCCGGCAAGACGACGGCGATCCGGGTGCTGACCACCCTGCTGCCGCCGGACGGCGGCGAGGTGCTCGTGTTCGGGCGCGACGCCACGGCCGACCCGTTCGGCGTCCGGCGGCTCATCGGCTACGTCCCCCAGCAGCTGTCCGCCGACGGGTCGCTGAGCGGGCGCGAGAACGTGGGCCTGTTCGCCCGCCTGTTCGACGTGCCCCGCCGCGAGCGGGCCGCCCGCACCGACGAGGTGCTGCGCGTGGTCGGCCTGGCCGACGTCGCCGACCGGCTGGCCAGCACCTACTCGGGCGGCATGGTCCGCCGCCTGGAGCTGGCCCAGGCGCTGGTCAGCAACCCCCGCCTGCTGGTGCTCGACGAGCCGACGATCGGGCTCGACCCCGTCGGGCGCGACAGCGTGTGGGAACGGGTCCACGAGCTGCGGCACGAGCTCGACATGACCGTGCTCGTCACCACCCACTACATGGAGGAGGCCGACGAGCACTGCGACCGCGTCGCCATCATGCACCGCGGCCGGATCGAGGCCGTCGGCGAGCCGGGGGCGTTGAAGGCCGCCATCGGGCCCGAGGCGACGCTCGAGGACGTGTTCCGGCGCCACAGCGGCCACGAGTTCGAGGAAGGAGGCGACCTGCGCGATGTCCGCTCCACTCGTCGCACGGCCCGCCGGCTCGGTTGACCCCCGCACGAGCGCGCCGGGCGCGCTCCGGTGGTTCGCCAGCCGCATCGTCACGTTCTGCGTGGTCGAGCTGCAGAAGCTCCGCCACGACCGCACCGAGCTGGCCACCCGGGCCATCCAGCCCGCCCTGTGGCTGCTGATCTTCGGCAAGACGTTCAGCGAGTTGCGGGCCGTCGAGACCGAGGGCCTCCCCTACCTCGACTACCTGGCGCCCGGCGTGCTGGCCCAGTCGACGCTGTTCGTCGCCGTGTTCTACGGCATCCAGGTCATCTGGGAGCGCGACGCCGGCGTCCTGGCCAAGCTTCTCGTGACGCCCACGCCGCCCTCGGCCGTGGTGGCCGGCAAGGGCTTCGCCGCCGGCGTCCGGGCCCTGGTGCAGGTCGTCGTGGTCGTCGTGCTGGCCGCCCTGCTGGGCGTCCACCTCGAGCTGGCGCCCTGGCGCCTCGTGGCGGCCGCGGTCGTGTCGATCGTGGGCGCCGCCTTCTTCGCCACCCTGTCGATGACGATCGCCGGGCTGGTCCTCAGCCGGGAGCGGGTCATGGGCATCGGCCAGGCCATCACGATGCCCCTGTTCTTCGCCTCCAACGCGCTGTACCCGACCGACGCCATGCCGGCGTGGATCCGCTGGTTCGGGACCGTCAACCCGCTGAGCTACGAGGTCGACGCGCTCCGGGGGCTGCTGGTCGGCACCGACGCCCACCTCTGGCTCGACTTCGCCGTGGTCGGCGGGTCGCTGGTGGCGGGCGTGGCCGTGGCGGCCGCCGTCCTCCCCCGCCTCGTGCGGTGAAGCCCGGTTGCTGATGCCGGCCCGGATCGCCGCGCCGGTCGGCCCGGCCGGGCGGACTTGCATGTTGGAAACAGCCCGGTATTAGGGTCACCTAACATGAGCCGGAAGCGCCCGTTCCTGTCCTTGGCCCTCGCCGCCCTGCTGGCGCTCGTCGCCCCCGCCTGCGGCGGCGACGACGCCGCCGGAAGCGACGACGGCGGCGGCGAGGGGTCGAACGAGGGCTACCCGGTCACGATCGAGCACGCCCACGGCTCGACCACGCTGGAGGAGCGGCCGGAGCGCATCGTGTCGCTCAACGTGCAGTGGACCGACGTGCTGCTCAGCCTCGGGGTCGAGCCCGTCGGGTACATGCTCGACCGCACGTCGGGCGAGGAGGAGATCTACCCCTGGCAGGAGGGCAGGCTCGACGACGCCACCGAGCTCGTCCAGACCGACGACCTGCCGATCGAGCGCATCGCCCAGCTCGACCCCGACCTGATCCTGGTCACGTGGGCGGCCGCCGAGCGCGAGGACTACGAGCGGCTGGCGCAGGTGGCGCCCACCATCCCCCAGCTGCGCGAGGGTGACGCCGTCGACCCGTGGCAGGACCTCATGGAGGCCGCCGGCCGGTTCCTCGGCGAGGAGGAGCGGGCCCAGCAGGTCGTCGACGAGGTCGACGAGCAGGTGGCCGCCCTCCGGTCCGACCTGCCCGGGCTCGAGGGCAAGACGTTCACGCTGGCCAACTACCTGCCCGAGGGCATCACGGTGGTCGCCGACCCCGAGGACGGCGCCAGCGTGCTGTTCGAGCAGCTGGGGATGGAGCTGAACCCGACCATCCTGGAACGGGCCGACGGCGCCACCGGCCGGATCGACCTCAGCCTCGAGCAGGTCGACCTGCTCGACTCCGACCTGCTGCTGATCCTGCCCAACGACGGCGACCCCTCCGAGCTGCCCGGGTGGGAGGAGCTGACGGCCGTTCGCACCGGCGCCGTGGCCGAGATGGAGTTCCGCGACGTGGTGGGGCTGAACACACCGACGCCGATCTCGATCCCCCACGTGCTCGACCTCATCCGCCCGGCGCTGGAGGCGGCGGCCGCAGCCTGAGCGTCGGGGCCCGAGCGACGGTCCGGCGTCGGACCGGGCACCCGGGGCCCGACAGAGCCGGCCCGTATAGTGAACTGAAACCTGCGTTCAGTTCACGAGGGGGACGGACCATGAAGCTGGCGCTGCGGCTCGATCTCTACCGGGCTGCCGAGCTGCGGGTGCCCGTCGAGCTGGTGCGCCGGGCCGAGGAGCTCGGCTACCACTCGGTGTGGTCCGCCGAGGCCTACGGCACCGACGCCCTGTCCCCGCTGGCCTACCTGGCGGCGGTGACCGACCGGATCCGGCTCGGCACCGCCGTCGCCCAGCTGGCCGCCCGCCCGCCGGCCACGCTGGCCATGCACGCCCTGACCATCGACGCGCTGGCGGGCGGCGGCCGGGTGATCGTCGGCATCGGCGTGTCGGGCCCCCAGATCGTCGAAGGCTGGTACGGCCAGCCGTGGGGCCGGCCCAACGCCCGCCTGCGCGACTACGTGGCCATCGTGCGCAAGGTGCTCGACCGCGAGGGGCCGGTGGCCCACGACGGCGAGGAGATCAGCCTCCCCTACCGGGGGCCGGGCGCGCTCGGCCAGGGCAAGGCGCTGCGGTCGATCCTCCACCCCCGGGCGCGGATCCCGGTGTGGCTGGCGGCCGGCGGCCCCCGCAACACGGAGCTGGCGGCCGAGGTGGCCGACGGCTGGCTCCCGATGGGCCTGGGCCCGGGCGGGACCGACGCCTACCGCGAGCCGCTGGCGCGGGGGTTCGCCCACCGGACCGACGGCCGCGCCCCCCACGACTTCGAGGTGTTCAGCGGCCTGACCGTCCGCATCACCGACGACGTGCAGGGAGCGCTCGACGCCATGAAGCCGCTGACCGCCATGTACGTCGGCGGCATGGGCAGCGAGACCCACAACTACCACCGCGACGCCATGGCCCGGCGGGGCTTCCCCGAGGCGGCCGAGCGGATCGGCGAGCTGTGGCGGGCCGGGCGGCGGGAGGAGGCCCGCGACGCCGTGCCCGACGAGTACCTGGAACAGACGGCGCTGGTCGGCCCGCCGGCCCGCATCCGGGCGCGGTGGCCGGACGTGCAGCCGCCCGGAGTCACCGGACTGATCGTGGGCACCGACCAGCCCGAGGCCCTGGAGCTGCTCGCCGAGTTGGCCGGCACCCGGGAGGCGGCGCGGGCATGAGCGACGACCTGATCCTGGTCGACGAGCCGGCCGAGCACGTCCGACGGCTCACGCTCAACCGGCCGGAGAAGCGCAACGCCATCTCGACGCCGCTGCGGGTCACGCTGCTCGAGCACCTCCAGGCCCACGACCACGACGACGACGTGCGGGTCACGATCGTGCGCGGCGCCGGGCCCTGCTTCTCGGCCGGCTACGACCTGGCGGCCGGCTCGCTCATGGAGGGCTCGCCGTTCCACTCGGCCCCCGGCCCGGGCCAGTGGGCCCGGCAGGCCAACGACACCTGGTTCAGCGTGTGGGACCTGGCCAAGCCGGTGATCGCCCAGGTCCACGGGTACGCCATCGCCGGCGGCACCGAGCTGGCCTCGGCCTGCGACCTCGTGTACGTGGCCGAGGACGCCCAGATCAGCTACCCGATCGTCCGCGTCGCCAGCCCGCCCGACTGGCAGTACCACACGGTCGTGCTCGGCCTGCGCCGATCGATGGAGCTGATGCTGACCGGCGACGCCATCACCGGCGCCGAGGCGGCCGCCATCGGCTGGGCCAACCGGGCCTTCCCGGCCGACCGGCTGGAGGAGGAGGTGCTGGCCGTGGCCAAGCGGATCGCCGGCGTGCCCAGCGACCTGACCCAGCTCAACAAGCGGTCGGTGCACCGGGCCTTCGACGTGTGGGGGGCGCGGGCGGCCATCCGGGCCGGGACCGAGCTCCAGGCGCTGGCCAGCCAGACGGCCAGCGCCAAGGCGTTCGTCGAGCAGGCGCTGGCCAACGCCAAGCGCGCCGCATCCCCGCCGGGCGGGCCCGGCGGGGACTGACGGGCGCCCCGCGCCGGACGGGGCGCCGACCGGCGATCCGTCTCGTCGGCGCGGCCGCCTCGTCGCCTCGTCGAGGTCGCGCGCCGGCGGCGCGGGCGGCGGGGCGGTGGGGCGGACGCTTCCGGTCGCCCGCCGTCGTCGCCGGCCCCCGGCCCTCGCCGGTGTCGGGGCCGCCGGGCTCCGACGTGCCGGTCGTCCGCCCGGAGCCGTCCTGCTCGGCGTCGTCGTGGTGATCGACGACGGCCCGGGGCGGCCGCCAGCTCGCGAACCGGGTCAGATCTCGAACTGGATCGACGCCCGCTCGGTCACGATCGGCGTGACGAGGCTCTCGATCAGCGCCCGGTGCTCGGGGTGGTCGCGGTAGGTCAGGTAGTCGTCGGCCGTGGCGAAGTCGCCCACAACGACGTAGTCCCAGCTGGCCTCGTTGATGCCCAGGTCGCGCCCGTGCCGGTAGTCGAGCATGACGCCCACGGCCTCGGGCAGCCGGTCGAGCCCCGCGGCCAGGGCCCGGACCTGCTCGCCAGAGACGTCGGCGCCGAAGCGGAACAGGGCGACGTGGCGGACGGGCATGGCCGCGACACTAACCAGCCCGCCGGCGGGCGATGTGCGCCTCGATCCCGTCGAGGATCCGCTCGAGGCCGAAGTGGAACAGGTACCCGGTGTCGAGGTGGGGGGCGCTGAGCGCCTCGCCCACCCGCGACGTCACCGGGTAGTTCCGGTCGGCCAGCAGCTGGTTGAGCGTCGGCAGCAGCCGGTACCACCACTCCTCGTCGCTCAGGCCCGAGGCTTCGGCGTCGCGCCGGATGGCCCGCAGGCGCCGGGCCGCCCCGGCCACGTGCTCGTAGATCAGCTCGATCGTGGCGGTCATCTCGAACTCGTCGAGCCCGATGCCGTCGACGAGGGCGATGTCGCGCTCGTACCGGTCCATCAGGTTCGGCCCGGTCGCCGGCCGGGTGAGCGGCACGTCGAGCAGCCACTCGTGCCGCTGGTAGAGGTCCCAGTACTCCTCGGCCATGCGGCGCAGGCCGGCCCGCCAGCCGGGCTGGCTCTCGCCCCGGTCGCCGCCAGCCAGGGCGTCGCCGTCGGCGGGGGCGTCGCCAGCGAGGGCGTCGCCGTCGGCGGGGGCGTCGCCGACGAGGACGTCCGTCGCGCCGCCGGTGGCGCCGGCGGCGGCCGGCGGGTCGGTCGGGAGCTCCCCGTGCACCTCCTCGACCATGAGCACGACGAGCTCCTGCTTGCCCGGCACGTAGGTGTAGAGCGACATGGCGCCCACGCCGAGCCGCTCGGCGACGCGGCGCATGGACAGGGCCTCGAGGCCCGCCTCGTCGGCCAGCTCGATCCCCGCCCGCACGATGCGCCCCACGGTGAGGCCCGAGCGCGCCGAGGGCTGCTCCTCACCCCGCCACAGCAGACGCCAGAGCTGGGGGTCGTCGAGCCGTCGCTTGTCAGCCATGTCGGGCCGCAGTGTACCCAGGCGTGGCGCCATTCGTACTTTGTACGGTACGCTGTACGATCGATGATCGAGGCACGTCAGCTCGCGAGGACGTTCACGACCAAGGCGGGCGTGGTCGAGGCGGTCGCCGGCATCGACCTGGACGTCGAGGAGGGCGAGCTCGTCGCTTTCCTCGGCCCCAACGGCGCCGGGAAATCGACCACGCTCCGCATGCTCACCACCCTCCTCCCCCCCACCTCGGGCTCGGCCGTGGTCGCCGGGCACGACGTGGTGCGCGAACCGGCTGCCGTGCGCCGCCAGATCGGCTACATCGGCCAAGGCAACGGCGCCGGCCATTACCACCAGGTCCGCGACGAGGTCGTGCTGCAGGGCCGGGCCTACGGGCTCGGCTGGCGCGCCGCCGCCCGGCGGGCCGACGAGCTGCTGGACGCGCTCCAGCTCGGGTCGCTGGCCATGCGGACGGCCGGCACCCTGTCGGGCGGTCAGCGGCGCCGCCTCGACATCGCCCTGGGGCTGGTGCACGCGCCCCGGCTGCTGTTCCTCGACGAGCCGTCGACCGGGCTCGACCCCCAGAACCGGGCCCACCTGTGGGACCACGTGCTCGGGGTGCGCGAGCGGTTCGGCACCACGCTGTTCCTCACCACCCACTACCTCGAAGAGGCCGACACGATGGCCGAACGGGTCATGGTCATCGACCACGGCCGGGTCATCGCCGACGACACGCCGGCCAGGCTCAAGGCCGACCTGGCCGGCGACCGGCTCGTCCTCGCCCTGGCCGACCCGGCCGACGCCGGGCCGACCCGCGAGGCGGCCGAGCGGCTGGCGCCGATCCACGCCTTCGAGGCCGACGGGGCCACGGTCCACCTGCGGGTGCCCGGCGGGGCCGAGGTGGTGCCGCCGCTGCTGCGCGAGCTCGACCACCGGGGCGTGGTGGTGCGCAGCGCCGAGGTCGTCCGGCCAACGCTCGACGACGTGTTCCTCGCCCTGACCGGGCGCAGCCTGCGGGAGGAGTCGGAGGCCGGGGCGCCGGAGCCCGGGGCGGTGGAATCCGGGCCGCCCGGGGGCGGGCCGCCGGGCGGCGGCGCGTCCGATCCCGCCGGCGCGGAGGTGGCGGCGTGAGCGGGGCGGCGACGGGTGCGGCGAGGGGCGCCATGGCGGACGCGGTGACGGTCGCCCCGCGGGGCCCGGTGGCGGCGGCCCTCGACGACACGGTGACGGTCTTCGTCCGCCAGGCGCTGCCCACGCTGCGCAGCCCGTCCGGGCTGGTCTTCGGCATGCTGCAGCCGCTCGTGTTCCTGGCGCTGTTCGGGCCGCTGCTCGACGGCACCGGCACGACGGAGGCCTTCGGCCTCGGCGACGCCGGCGGCGACACCTGGCAGTGGTTCGTGCCGGGCGTGCTGATCATGCTCGCCCTGTTCGGCACGACCGGCACCGGCTACATGCTCCTCACCGAGATGCAGACCGGCTCGCACGAGCGGCTGCTCGTCACCCCGGTGGGGCGGACGGCGATGCTGGCCGGGCGCACGCTCAACGACGTGGCCACGCTAGTCGCCCAAGCGGTCCTGATCGTGGCCGTGATGGTGCCGTTCGGGTTCGACCTCCACCTGCCGGGCGCCCTGCTCGGCCTCGGGGTGCTGGCCGTGCTCGGCGTGGCGCTCGGGGCGCTGTCGCACGCGCTGGCCATCGCCTGCCGCGAGCAGCAGGAGAGCTTCTACATGATCCAGTCGAGCATCCAGTTCCCGTTGCTGTTCCTGTCGGGGCTGATGCTGCCGCTGGAGGCGGCGCCCGGCTGGATGGAGGCCGCCGGCCGACTCAACCCGCTGACCTACGTCGTCGAGGCGCTCCGGGCGCTGTTCGACGGCCGGGTCGTGGTCGGCGACGTCGGCTGGGGCGTGGCGGTGGTGGCGGCGCTGGCCGGCGTCGGCCTCGCCGTCGGCACCCGGGCCATGCGGCGGGCCAACGCCTGAGGGCCGCCGGGTCGGCGCCGCGTCGGGTCTCGGACCGGGGTCGACTCCCGGTGGGGTCCCCGGATCGGGGGCCCCGGGGTCCGGTCCGTGCCCGGGCGCCGGGGCGGGTGGCCGGGGCCGGGAGACCGGGGCCGACCGTGCGGCCGGGCAGCCGGGGCCGGGCGGCCGGGGCCGACCGTGCGGCCGGGCGGTCAGCCCTGGTCGGCGAGCGCCTCGAGGTAGGCGACCAGGGCGTCGATCTCGGCGTCGGTCAGGTCGTAGCTGGGCATGACCGGGTTGAAGCCCTCCACGACCTCCTCGCGCGGCTCGCGCACCGAGCGCGCCACGTAGTCCCGGTCGACCACTACCGTCTCGCCGCCCTCGAGCTCGACGGTCGAGCCCCACAGCCCCGCCCAGGTCGGGCCGGTCCCATCGTCGCCGTCGGCGGAGTGGCAGCTCACGCAGCCCTTGTCCTGGGCGAGCTGGCGGCCCTCCTCGGCGGCGGCGTCGAGGGGCGGCAGGTCGTCGCCGCCATCGTCGTCGTCCCCGCCGCACGCGGCCCCCACGGCCAGGACGACGGCCGCCAGCGCCAGCGCCGGGGCGGTCAGCGCCCGGGGCCGGGCATGGGGCCTCGGGGGACGGGGCCTCACGGCACCGGGCCTCACAGCGCCCGCTCCCGGGGCTCGCCGGCCGCGGCGGGCGGGACGGCCCGGAGCCGCGGCCGCCCGGCGGCGCCGGTGGCGCGCAGCCGGTCGGTGGCCGCCGTGCCCGTCCGGGGCCGGCGGGGGGCCGGCAGGGCGAGCAGCCAGATGAGCGGCACGCTGATCAGCTCGGGCACGTGGAGGGCCTCGCCGCCCAGCGGCACCTGCCCGTCCACGATGTCGACCACAGCTGTGATCACCAGGGCGGCGGCCAGGGTGGCGGCCACGGGCAGCAGCGTCCGGGCCCGGGCGGGGCGGGCCACGACCACCAGCAGCGCGGCGCCGTAGGCGAGCGTGAACGCGCCAAGGTGGCGGGCCTCGTGGGCGGAGGCCGACGCCTCCTCCCCCAGCAGGGCGGGAACGGACAGCACGACGATCTCGACGGCCACCACCGCCAGCAGCGCTCGGACGAGGCCCCACCGACTGGCTCGATCGGCGATCCGGTCGAGCTTGACGATCCGGCGGGACAGGTCGGGCATCGGGGCGGCGGGCGCCACGGCGGCGTGGCGGCGCAGCCGGACGGCCGCCTCGCCGAAGCGCCGGCAGTCCCCGCACCGGGCGACGTGCGCCTCGACCAGGCGGGGGTCGATGCCCGGCTCCTCGCCGTCCGCGGCGGCGGAGATGGCTTCGCACCAGGATTCGCAGGTCACATCCAGTGGGGTCGCCGGCCGCCCCCGGCCGGTTCCCGGGGCGTCCGGGCTTTTCCGCGGGGACCGCGGCTGGAAGGACGCCGCCCCGGGCGTCCGGGCCTTTCCCCGGGGACCGCAGCTGGAAGGACGCCGCCCCGGGCGTCCGGGCCTTTCCCCGGGGACCGCAGCTGGAAGGACGCCGCCCCGGGCGTCCGGGCCTTTCCC
>DATCLS010000030.1:0-2660 GCA_036563805.1 Acidimicrobiales bacterium
GTCCGGTCGGCCACCAGCGTGATGCCCACCGGCGCCGGCCAGCCGCCGACCTGGACGGCCACCGGGCCGTCGCCGTCGACGTGGGCGAGCAGCACGGCCGCCACCGCCGACACCGCGACGAGCGTCGTGACGCCGACGGCCCGCTGCAGCCCGCGGGAGCGCCCGGCGGCCAGCGAGACCGCCGCGCCCAGCAGGGGCAGCAGGACGGGCAGCGGGACGACGGCGGTCACGCGTCCCCTCCGGCCCGGTCGCCCTCCCGGGCGGCCGCGGCGATGCGCCGGTCCTCGATGTCGTCCTCGACCTCGTCGTCGGCGGTCAGGCGCCAGCTGCGGTAGGCGAGCGCCAGCAGGAAGGCGACGACGCCGAAGGTGATGACGATGGCGGTGAGCACGAACGCCTGCGGCAGCGGGTCGGCGAACCGGTCGACGTCGGCGGCCGTCGTGTCCGGGCCGGCGAAGGCCGGGTCGCCGCCGTCGCCGCCCGACAGCACGAGCAGCAGGTTGACGCCGTGGCCGAGCAGCCCGATGCCGATGATCACCCGGCTGAGCTGGCGGCCGAGCACGAGGTAGGTGCCGCAGGCGCACAGCACGCCGGCGGCGACGACCAGCAGCCCCGTCATCCAGCCCGGTCCTCCTCGGCCTCCTCGTCGCCCTCGCGGCCGAGGCCCTCGAGCACCATGAGCACCAGCCCGACGACGATCAGGTAGACGCCGGCGTCGAAGATCGTCGCCGTGGCCAGGCCGACGTCGCCGAGCACCGGCAGGTGCCACTCGAACACCCGGTGGTCGAGCGGCGGCTCGTCGCCGGCGAGCGGCCACAGCGCGGTCCCGACGGCCAGCGCCAGCCCGACGGCCGGGAGCAGCGACGGCCGCACGGGCACGACGGCGAGCGCCTCGTCGAGGCCGCCGGCGACGTAGCGCAGCCCGATCGCCGCGCCGGCCACGAGGCCGCCGACGAACCCGCCGCCGGGCTGGTTGTGCCCGGCGAACAGCATGTACTCGGACAGCACGAGCGCGGCGTCGAACACCAGCCGGACCGTGGTGTCCAGGATCACCGACCGCAGCCTCACGAGCCGACCTCCTCCTCGGTCAGCGCCGGTTCCGAGGCCCGGGGCCGCGGCTCAGGACGACGCCCGGCCCGGGCGAGGGCGACGATGCCGATCGCGGCGGCGACGAGCACGGTGATCTCGCCCAGCGTGTCGAAGCCGCGGATGTCGACCAGGATCACGTTGACGACGTTGCGGCCGTGGCCCTCGGGCCACGCCCGCTCGGACATCGCCCGCGACACCGGCTCGGCGGTGCGCGACCCGGCCGCCGCCACCGCCGCAACCATCACGAACACCCCGACCACCACCGAGACGGCGAGGCGGACCAGGCGGCCGGCCGGGGTGCGGCGGTGCTCGAAGCGGTCGGGCAGCTGGCGCAGCACGAGCAGGAAGACGACGACGAACAGCGTCTCGACCCCGAACTGGGTCAGCGCCAGGTCGGGGGCGCCCTGCACGACGAACAGGACGGCCATGGCGTAGCCGACGACGCCGAGCAGCATGACGGCGGCGAAGCGGCGGCGGGCGACCGTGGCCGCGACCGCGCCCACCACGAGGAGGGCGGCGACGGGGACGTGCGCCGCCCGGCCCACCGCGTCCGGCCACCCCGGCCACCAGGGGCCCGTCACCAGCGCGACGGTGGTCGCCACGGCCGCGGTCAGCAGGATGACCCCGGCGTAGAGCGGCAGGGAGCCCGGCTGCACCACCGCCGTCAGCCGGGCGGCGCCCCGCAGCAGGCCCCGCACCGCGGCGTCGTAGACCTGGGTGCCGGACACCGGCGGGGCGGCGGCCGCCTGCAGCGTCGCGACCGGCCGGCGGGCCGCGAACAGCGCCGCGCCGGCGGCCAGCGTGGCCCCCGACAGCAGGAGGGGCGCGCCGACCCCGTGCCACAGCGCGAGGTGGGCGTGGGCGCGGTGGTCGAGGGCGTGGGCCGCGTGGTTGACCAGCCCCGACCAGACGGCGGGGGCGACGCCCAGCACGAGGGTGGCGGCGGCGAGCACGACGGCCGGGGTGACGAACGCGGCCAGCGGGGCGTGCGCCGCCGGGGGCCGCGACCCGGGGTCGCCGGCGACCGCGCCGGGCCGCACGAGGGCGGCCACGAACCGCAGGCTGTAGGCGACGGTGAGCACCGATCCGGCGACGATGCCGGCCAGCACGAGGCGGTCGCCGCCCGGACCGTCGACGAGCGCGCCGTAGGCCTCCTCCTTGGCGAGGAACCCGGCGAGCGGCGGGACGGCGGCCATCGAGGCGGCGCTGACCACCGCGACCGCCCGCACCGTCCGCCAGCCGGGGCCGGAGAGCGCCGGCAGGCGGCGGACGTCGCGGGTCCCGGTCTCGTGGTCGACGACGCCCACCACCATGAACAGGGCCGCCTTGAACAGCCCGTGGGCCAGGAGCAGGGCGCAGCCGGCGACGGTCGCCTCGGGGCGGCCGATGCCGAACAGCACGACGAGGAAGCCGAGCTGGCTGATCGTGCCGAAGGCGAGGAGCTGCTTGAGGTCGAACGGCCGCAGGGCGCGCAGCCCCCCGGCGACCATCGTGACCAGGCCGACGGTGACGACGAGCGGGCGCCAGACGCCGACGTCGGCGAACGCGGGTGCCAGCCGGGCGACGAGGTA
>DATCLS010000035.1:0-1963 GCA_036563805.1 Acidimicrobiales bacterium
ATGTTCTCGCCGTTCAGGTACGGGTTGCGGGCGATCGACTCGACCAGCAGGGCGAACTCCTCGGGCTTGCCCATCCGCCTCGGGAAGACCACGCCCTCGGAGGGGTCCTCCTTCAGGCGCTCGCGGGCGGCCAGCATGACCGGCGTGCCCATCGTGCCCGGGGCGATGGCGCACACCCGGATGCCCATCAGGCCGAGGTCGCGGGCCATCGGCAGGGTCATGCCGAGGATGGCCGCCTTGGCGGCGGCGTAGGCGACCTGCCCCCGCTGGCCCTCGATGCCGGCGATCGAGGCGGTGTTGACGATGACGCCCCGCTGCCCCTCGTCGTCGGGCTCGTTCCGGCCCATGGCCACCGCGGCCAGGCGGGACACGTTGAAGGTGCCGATGGCGTTCATCTCCAGCGTCGTGACGAAGGCCGCCTTGTCGTGGGGGATGCCGTCGCGGCTGACGAGGCGGCCGGCGGGGACACCCCCGCCCGCGACGTTGACCAGCACCGACAGCGGCCCCAGCGAGCAGGCCGCGTCGACGGCCTCGCCCACGTGGAGGTCGTCGTTGACGTCCCCGGCGACGGCGACGGCCCGGTCGCCCAGCTCCTCGGCCAGCTCGGCGGCGCGGTCGCCGTCGCGGTCGAACACGACGACCCCCATGCCCGCCGCGGCGAGCCGGCGCACGGTGGCGCTGCCGAGCCCCCCGGCGCCGCCGGTGACGATGGCCGACCGTCCTTCGAGATCCATGTCCTCCCCTCCGTCGAGCGTGGTGACGGGCGCATGTCGTACACCACGCGCCCGGCGGGCACGACCGGCGGGCGTCCGGCGGTCAGAGGGCGAAGGAGAAGCCGCCGTTGACCGGGATCGTCTGGCCCGTCACCCAGCCGGCCCGGGGGCTGGCCAGGGCGGTGACGATCCAGGCGGCGTCGGCCGGCTCGCCCGGGCGGCGCACGACGTAGCCGCTGAGGATGACCTTGCGCAGGTCCTCCTTGTCGGGGTCGCGCCACAGGTCCTCGGTGACCGGCGTGCGCATGGTGCCGAGCGAGACGTTGTTGACGGTCACGCCGTGGCGCCCGACCTCCTGGGCCACCGCCCGGCAGAACGCCGCCGCGCCCGCCTTGGCCGCGGCGTAGGCGGCGGTGCCGGCGCCGCCGGTGCGCCCGGCGTCGGAGACGATCGTGACGACGCGGCCCCACCTCCGCTCGACCATGCCGGGCAGGGCGGCGTGCACGCAGTTCATGACCCCGTAGAGGTTGACCGCGATGTACGGCTCCCACTGGTCGGGGGTGGTGTCGACGAAGGGGGCCGTCTCGCCGAAGCCGGCGACACCCGCGTTGCCGGCGTTGTTGACCAGGATGTCGATCGGCCCGGCGCCGCCGATCCGCTCGTGCACCTGGCCGTGGTCGGTGACGTCGAAGGGCAGGGCGGTGGCCGCCCCGCCGGCCTCGCGGATGCGCCCGGCCGCGGCCTCGGCCCGCTCGGGCACGTAGTCGTTCACGACGACCTCGGCCCCGGCGGCGGCCAGCATCCGGGCGATCCCCTCCCCCACGCCCTGGCCGGCGCCGGTCACGAGCGCCCGCTTGCCCTCCAGCTCGAAATCGATCCCCATCGCTCCCCCCGGTCCGTCACGTCGCCGTCGTGGGATCGTGCGCACCTTGTAGCGCCGTGCCGGGCCGGCGGGAAACCGGAGCCCGGTGCTGGCGTGCCGCCGGCGGCCCCAGGGTCCACCGGCCACCGCCGGCCGGCGGCCACCATGGCGGCGTGAACGGGACGCCGTCCGGCACCCTCGACCCCGCGGTGGCCGTCCACCAGCCGCCCGGTCGCCGGGTCCTGCGCCGGCGGCGGGCGCTGTACGCGGCCACGACGGTCGTCCTCGCCGCCGTCCTCGGCCTCGCGGTCCTCGACACGACCCCGGCGGCCGACGTCTACGGCGTGAAGACCGCGACCGCCCGGGCCGAGGGCGACGGGTACAAGCT
>DATCLS010000039.1:0-102233 GCA_036563805.1 Acidimicrobiales bacterium
CCCCGGAGGCGGTGGCCGGCCAGCAAGCGGGCCCGGGCGGCCGCCCGCCGCCGGACCCGGGCGCAGGCGCGGGCCGCAGGGGGTGGCTCCGGGACGGGGGCGGCCGGCGGGGCGGGCTCCGGGACCGCCGACGCCGGCGCCGGTGCCGCCGGCGACGGGTCGCCCCGCGGCGCGGGCGCCACGGGTGGGGGTGCCACGCAGCGGCGGGCCCGGGTCCGGCCGGCGGCGCCCGAGCGGCTCCGGCGCCAGCGGGCCCGGATCGTGGCCGGCCTGGCCGCCGCCGCGGTGGCCGGCGCCGCCCTGGCGCTGCTCGGCCTCACGGTCGTGCGCAACAGCACGGCCGGGCGCTACGTCGACCCGCCGCTCCAGCCCGACGAGCCCGGCTACCAGGCCTACGTGGTCTCCACGCCGACGCTGGCGGTCCTGCACCGCACCCCGTCGGGGGCGCTGGCCGGCGCGGCGGTGCTCAGCCTGGAGCCGAACGACGACGGCGGGGCCGTGATCGTCGTCCCGCCGTCGACCCGGATGCCCGCCGCCGAGAGCGACGAGGGTGACGGCGGGCTGACCGTCGCCGCCGCCTACGACGGCGGCGGGGCCGACGCCGTGGCCGGCTCGCTCTCCGACATCCTCGGCGCCGCCATCGACGACGCCGTCGTGGTCGACGACGCCCGGTGGGAGGCGCTCGTCGACCCGGTGGCGCCGATCACGGTCACGCTCGAGGAGCGGGTCGGCGACTGGCCGGCCGGCGACGTGCAGCTGGAGGCCGCCGAGGTGGGCGACTTCCTGCGCGCCCGCGGGCCCGGCGAGACCGAGCTCGAGCGGGTCGCCCGCCAGGCCCGGTTCTGGGCCGCCTGGCTCGAGCGGGTCGGGTCCGGCGGCCGCGCCGCCGTGCCGGGCGAGATCGACTCGGGCCTCGGCCGCTTCGTCCGCGGCGTCGCCCGCCGCCCGACCCCCGCCATCCTGCCCGTCACGCCCGTCGGCGCCGCCGGGACGACGTTCCGCCCCGACGACGACCGAATCGCCGAGCTGGTTGCGGACGCGGTTCCCTATCCTTTGTCTCCGGCTCCCGGGCGGCGGGTGCGTGTGCGCCTGCTCAACGGGACGTCCGACCCCGACCTCACGCCGGCCGCCGCCCGGCAGCTGGTCGAGGCCGGCGCCGAGATCACGATCGCCGGCAACGCGGAGTCGTTCGACGTCGACGAGACCACCCTCAGCTACCGGTCCCCCGATGAGAGGGACGACGCCCGCCGTCTGGCCGACGCCTTCGGGGTGGGGCAGGTGCAGCGGGTCGACGACGAGCCGGCGGCCACGGCCGACGCGCGGGCCGACGAGATCGACGTGACCATCGTCCTGGGATCCGACGCCCAGGACCTCCTCGGGAGGTTGGAAGACCCTGGTTGACAGCAGCGCAGAACGTGCCGACGCCCGGCAGCTGGCCATCACGGCGGCCCGGGCCGCCGACTCGAAGGGGGCGCAGGACGTGATCGTCCTCGAGGTGGCCGACGTGCTCGTCGTCGCCGACGAGTTCGTCATCGCCTCGGCCTCCAACGATCGGCAGGTCAAGGCCATCGTCGAGGAGGTGGAGCGCCAGGTGGCCGAGGCCGGCCTGGCCAAGCCGCTGAGGGTCGAGGGCCTCGACGACCGGCACTGGGTGCTGCTCGACTACGGCGACGTGATCGTCCACGTCTTCCTCGAGGAGACCCGCCGGTACTACGAGCTGGAGCGCCTGTGGGGAGACGTGCCCCGGCTCGAGTGGGCCGAGCCGGCCACCTTGCGTTCTTCGAGCTGACGCGCCTAGGCACGGGGGTGTTGGCGCGACCGGGGAGGGTAAGTGGCCGATCAGATCCCGTTGGTTGACTACCTGGTGCTGGGGGACGACCCGCACCTGGTGGCGAACGAGTGCACGGCGTGCGGGGCCCGGTTCTTCGACCGGCGCAACGCCTGCGCGGCGTGCTCGGGTACCGAGTTCAAGAAGGCGCGCGTGCCGACCGAGGGCGAGGTGCGGGCGTTCACGATCGTGTCGTTCGCGGCGCCGGGCATCCCCGTGCCGTTCGTGGCCGCGGTCGTGGACTGCGGGGGGACGAGCGTGCGGGGAAACCTCGTCAACGTCGAGCCCGACCCCGAGCACGTGCAGTTGGGCATGAAGGTCCGCCTCACGACGGTGCCGGTCGGCACCGACTCGGCGGGCACCGAAGCGATCGGGTTCGGTTTCGAGCCACGGGAGGGCTGATGGCTGAGGACGTCTGGATCCTCGGGATCCACATGACCAAGTTCGGCAAGCATCCGGACAAGGACACCGTCGACCTGGCCTGCGAGGCGGCCATGGCGGCGCTGGCCGACGCCCAGGTCTCGATCAAGGACATGGGCGTGCTGGCGGCCGGCAACCTGATGGCGGCCAACGCCGGCATCGGGCAGCAGGTGCAGAAGCAGATCGGCCAGACCGGCATCCCCGTCTACAACGTGGCCAACGCCTGCGCCACCGGCGCCACGGCTCTGCGGACGGCGATCATGGCGGTCAAGGCCGGCGAGTGCGACTTCGGGCTGGCCGTGGGCGTCGAGAAGCTGGCCGGCGCCGGCCTGCTCGCCGGGGGCACCCGCAAGAGCGACGACGACACGTTCACGCCGTCGGGCCGCTACGGCGCGGTGGCGCCGGTCGATGGCCGCATCGGCACCGAGACGATGCCCGGCGTGTTCGCCCAGGTGGGCATGGAGTACCTGCACCAGCACGCCTACTCCGGGGCGCCGTTCGAGCTGTTCGCCCGCATCTCGGAGAAGAACCACGCCCACTCCACGCTGAACCCGCTCGCGGCGTACACGAAGAAGATGACGCTCGAGCAGATCATGAACGACGTCATGATCGCCTACCCGAACACCCGGCCGATGTGCTCGGCCAACTGCGACGGCGCCGCCGCCGCGGTCGTGGTGTCGGGGTCGAAGCTGGCGACGCTGGATCCCGACCAGCGGCGCCGGGCGATCAAGGTGTCGGCCTCGGTGCTCACCACCGACCCGTGGGAGGAGGCCTGCCAGGTCCTCCCGAACGTGAACACGCTGACCCGCAACGCGGCCAAGCAGGCCTACGAGGCGGCCGGCGTGGCGCCCGAGGACCTCGACCTGGTCGAGCTGCACGACTGCTTCGCCACGGCCGAGCTGGTCCACTACGACAACCTGATGCTGTGCGCGCCCGGCGAGGCCGTGCCGTTCTTCGAGTCGGGCGCCACCTGGCGCGACGGGGCCACGCCGGTCAACGTGTCCGGCGGCCTGCAGTCCAAGGGCCACCCGATCGCGGCGACCGGCATCGCCAACATCTGGGAGATCTGCCACCACCTGCGCGGCGAGGCCGGTGACCGGCAGATCGAGGGGGCCAAGGTCGGCCTGGCCCACGTGATCGGGCTCGGCTCGGCCTGCGGCGTCCACATCCTCGAGAAGGCCGCCGCCTGACCGGCGGCCCGTCAGAGGCGCCTGGAGCGTTCGGAGCACCCGTGTCGGTCGCCCTCGTCACCGGCGGTGCCAGCGGCATCGGGGCCGGCGTGGCCCGCAGCCTGCGGGCCCGTGGCGCCGATGTCGTGATCGCCGACCTCGACGAGGGCGGCCGGCAGCTGGCCGCGTCGATCGGCGCCGAGTTCGTGCGCTGCGACGTGCGCGACCTCGACGCCAACCGGGCCGCCGTGGCGGCGTGCGTCGACCGGTTCGGCGGCCTCGACATCGCCGTCCTCAACGCCGGCGTGACCAGCGGCGGCATGGGCCTGGGCGACGACTTCGACGTCGAGCGCTACCGCCGGATCATGGGCGTGAACCTCGACGGCGTCGTGTTCGGGGTCGTCGCCGCCCTGCCCGAGCTGCGCAAGCGGGGCGGCGGCCAGATCGTCGCCACCGCCAGCCTGGCCGGTCTGACCGCCATCCCGTTCGACCCGCTGTACGTGGCCAACAAGCACGCGGTCGTCGGGTTGATCCGGTCGCTGGGCCTGGCGCACGCCGAGGAGGGGATCCGGGTGAACGCCGTGTGTCCCGGGTTCGCCGACACGCCGCTCATCGCCGGCGGCCGCGAGCTGCTGGAGAGCGCCGGTTTCCCGATCCTCACCGTGGACGAGGTGGTGGCCGCCTTCGAAGCGGTGATCGACGGGACCGGCACCGGCGAGTGCTGGTACGTGCAGGCCGGGCGGCCCAGCGCCCCGTTCGAGTTCCGGCGGGTGCCGGGGCCCCGGGTGGGCGACGGGGCGAGCTCGGGCGGAGCGTCCGGATCCGGCTGATCCGCCGGATTCGGCTGATCCGCCGGATTCGGCTGATCGGGCGGATCCCGGCGGATAACGGCTCGCGACCTGGGACACTGGTCCCATGGCCGTGGAGCCGCACGTCGCGCCGCACGCGGCGGCCCGGATGGTGTTCCTGGGCTTCGGCAAGTACGCCCGGGCCGACAAGATCTACGCGCTCGAGCCGCTGCGAGGGTCGGAGCGGGGCGGCGGCCGGCGGACCCGGGTGTGGATCGAGGGCATCCCCGACCCGATCATCGCCTCGCGGACCGAGCGGACGATCCTGCACGACATGGGCCAGGACGCGGCCACGCAGGCGCCGCTGGTCGACGAGGCACTCGACCTGGCCCGGCGGCTCGTCGACGCCATCGAGGCCGGCCGGGTCGACCTCGGCGACCTCGGCCGGCGGGCCCGGCGACTGCTGGCGGCCACGACGCAGCCCGACGACGGCGCGGCGTGAGCGGCGGTCGCCGCCGCGCGGTCGCCGGGCGCGGCCGGTCAGGTGCCGTCGGCCGTCAGGCGCCGTCCCGGCGGAAGTAGTCCATGATCGCCGTGAGCTCGGCGAGGTGGTCCTCGGGGTCGGCGCTCTGCTCGATGCGCTCGGCGGCTGGCGGGACGTCGGGGGCCGTCCGGCCGGCCCGTCGGGGCCGGCGCTGCGCCAGCGGGGAGCGGGCTGCGGTCTCGGCGGCGGCCCACGGTTGCGCCGCCGGCTGGGGCGCTGCCGGCTGGGGCGGCGTCGGTTGAGGCGACGTCGTCGCCGGCGGGGCCGGCGGTAGGGGCGTCGGCGGCGCCGTGGGCGACCGGTGGGTGAGGGGCGGGTCCGGCGGCGGGAACGTGGCCAGTGGTGCGGGCGGCGCAGGCGAGGCGGGCGGCGGCGCGGGCGAGGCCGGCCGTGCCTCGGCCGCCGGTGCCTCGGCGGGCGGGGGAGGGGGCGGCGGAGGCGCCGGCTGGGGGCGCCCGCCCCTGCTCCGCGCCGCGTGGGCCGGCCGGCCCGCACCGGCGTCCCCCGAACGGCGGAACCTGCGTCTCATCCCCATCGCTGCCCCCAAAGCTCACGTCCGGGGCCCTCGCCGGACGGCAGCGCCCGCTGCCGTCCGCCTCCATGCCCGGTTGAACGATCGGTCAAACCCCTCGCGGCCGGAACCGCTGGCCGCCCACCTCGCCTGAGGCCCCGTCGCCCGCCACCGAGGTGGCGGGCGACGGCTCGTCGCCGCCGTCGCCGGGCCGGTCCGCCCGCGTGCCAGCATCCGTACATAGCCGGAGCTCGGAAACCGCGGCTGGTGGCCGCCACCAGCGCCGTGATCGGCAAGCCGCTCGCCGCCGTGGCGGCCCACGTGCTGGGCGTCGGCCGGGCCCGGTCGACGCCGCCACCGCGCCGCTGCTGGCGCTCACGGGCCGGCAGGTGGTGCTGTCCGGCGGGCCCGACCGGTTCGAGGGGCGGGTCGTCGGGGACGCGCACGACGGCACCCGCCTGATCATCGAGGTCGATCGCGGCCGGCGCCGGCTCGCCGTCGAGGGCGAGTGGTGGTACCGCGGCGAGCACACGCTCGACCCCGACCCCGGCGGTCGCCGGCGCCGCTGGCCACGCTGGCCGGGCTGGTGGCGCTCGGCGCCGCCGCGCTGCTCGGGGCGGCCTCGCTGGCGGGCGCATTGGCCCCGCCGCGCCGGCGGGCCTGGGCCCAGGCCGCCACCGTGGCTGAGCTCACCGTGGCCACGTTCGCGGTCGATGCTGTGGGCGGCGCCGACCTCCAGATCGACAGCCTGCTCGGCTACAACCCGCTGGTCGCCGGCCGGATCATCGGGTTCGGCAACATCGCCTTCGCCGTGCTGGGCGCCGCCGCCGTCGTGCTGGCCGCCCTCCTGGCCGAGTGCCGGGACCGCCGGACCGGCGTGCTGGCGGTGGCGGGCGTGGCCGTGCCGGTGCTGGCGCTCGACGGCTGGCCCGCCTGGGGTGCCGACTTCGGCGGTGTGCTCGCCCTGGTGCCGGCGTTCGCCGTGCTGGGCATGCTCGTGGCCCGCAAGCGGCTGACCTGGCGCCGCCTCGTGACCGCCGGTGGCGCCGGCACGCTGGTGGTGACCGCGGTCAGCTGGCTCGACTACCTGCGGCCGGCGGCGGAGCGCACCCACTTCGGCCGGTTCGACGAGGCCGTGCTCGACGGCCGGGCGCTCGACACGATCGGCCGCAAGCTGGCCAACAGCCTCGAGTCGCTGTTCATGGGGCCCCCACACGCTCGCCGGCCTGGCCGTCGCCGTCGGCCTGGCCGCGGTCGTGCTCCGCCCGCCGGAGCTGCTGCGGCGGGCGTCCATTGCCCAGCCGGCGCTGCGGCCGATGCTGCTGGCCAGCCTCACGTTGGCGGCCTTCGGGTGCGCCCTCAACGACTCGGGCGTGGCCGTACCGGTCGTGATGGCCCTGGTGACCGTGCCGCTCACGCTCGTCCTGTGCGCCGATGCGGTCGACCGGAACGGGTCGGCCGGCGCGTCCCGGTAGCCGGCGCACGGCCCCGGGTTCGGGCCTGAGGCCGACTGCGGTCGCTCGGCCCGCTTCGGCCCGCTCAGGCGGCGCCCGCCGCCCGGGCGAGGGCCGTGGCTGCCGCGGCCACGACGACGACCACCACGAACGGGGCCCGCCGGGCCAGCGCCGCGGCCGCCGCCACCAGCCCGACGGCCCGGGCGTCGATCACGAGCCGCCCGTCGTCGGTGAACGTGCTGACCAGCACGAGCGCGGCCAGCAGGGCGGCGGGGAGCAGGTCGGCCACCCGCGTCACCGGCGCCGGCAGCTCGCGCCCGCCCAGCGCCAGCGGCACCGCGGCCTTGAGGGCGTACGTGCCGGCGGCCAGGCCGAGGAGCACCCAGGTGGCGGTCACGTCGCCTCCGGCGGCGACTCGGTCGGGGCGCCGGCGTCCCCGGGCGGCGGGGTGGCTGCGGGGCCCGGCCCCGCGCCGTTGCGCCCGGCCACGACCACGGCGCCCGCGGCCGCCAGGATCGGCACCCCGGGCGGGGCGACCGGCGCCAGCGCCAGCGCCACCAGCGCCCCGACCGCGGCGATGCGCCGCTGGTCGGACCGGACCAGGCGAGGCCACAACAGGGCGAGGAACGCCGCCGGGATGACGGCGTCGATGCCGAGGTCGGTCACCAGGTCGCCGCTGGAGGACAGGGCGGCCGCGCCCACCACCGTGCCAACGTTCCACGACACGAACAGCAGCACGCCGGTGAGGAGGAAACCGTAGCGGCGCCAGCGGGGGTCGGCCTGGGCGGTGGCGACCGCCGTCGTCTCGTCGATGACGAACTGCGACCACAGCGCCCGCTTCCACCACGGCCCCCGCAGGGCGGGTGCCATGGCCAAGCCGAACGCCAGGGCCCGGAGGTTGAGCAGCAGGCCGGCGGCGATGGCCGACACGGCCAGCCCGCCGTCGCCGACGACGTCGACCGCCGCCAGCTGGGCGCTGCCCGCGAACACCAGCACCGAGAACCCCGAGGCCTGCCAGAGCGTGAGCCCGGCCTCGGACGCGGCGACGCCGAAGGCGACACCGAACGGGAAGATCGCCAGGCTGACCGACAACGCTTGACGCCGGATGGCGACCCGAGGAGACTGTTCGGCGTGTTGGACGATGCGTCCATCGTATCGAACGCAGCGGGCGACGCAACCGGCGGCACCGGCCCGGGGGACGGGCGGGGGACGGGCGACGGGGCCGCCAGGGACACCACCGACGCGGCGGACGCGAACGAGTCCCGAGGCGCCTCCACCGGCGACGCGGCCGACGGGATCGATGCGGTCGCGCCCCGGAGCGGCCCCGCCGGCGCCGGGGGCCGCGATGTCCCCAACACCGCCGCCGACGTCGTCACGACCGTCGGCGCCAACGTCCGCCGGCTGCGCGAGCAGGCCGGCCTGTCGCTGCGGGAGCTGGCCGCCCGGGCCGCGGTGAGCGCCTCGACCCTCTCCAGCCTCGAGGCCGGCTCGGGCAACCCCGGGGTCCAGACGCTGGTCCACATCGCCGGCGCGCTGGGGGTGCCGTTCAGCGAGCTGGTCACGTCGCACGAGCCCGAGGTCCAGGTCCTCCGGGCCAACGAGGGCGTCGTGGTCAAGGCCGAGGGGGTGGACTTCGCCAACCGCCTGCTGGTGGCGCTCAGCGGGCGCAGCGTGACCGAGATCTACGAGTCGACCATGGAGCCCGACGCCGTCTACGAGGCCGAGCCCCACCTCGCCGGCGTGCTCGAGACCGTCGTCGTGACCCACGGCCGCCTCCGGGTCGGCCCGCTGGGCGCCACCGTCGAGCTCGGCCCCGGCGACCGCGCCACCTTCGCCGGCGACCGCCCCCACGCGTACCAGGCGCTCGCCCCCGGCACCCGGCTGATCCTCGTGCTCAGCTACCGGTGACGCCAGCGAGCCCGGCGGCGGGCGCGGCCGCCGGCCCCGCCCGAAACCGGTGTCCCTCGGGCCCGGGGGACGGTAGGAGTATCGGCCATGCGAAGCGAGGAACGGGTCGCCGCCGCGGCCGCGGCGAGGGACTTGGACATCGAGGTGCGGGCGTTCCCCGAGGGGACGCGCACCGCCGCCGACGCCGCCGCGGCCATCGGCTGCAAGGTGGCGCAGATCGTGAAGTCCCTGGTGTTCGTCGTCGACGGCGAGCCGGTCGTGGCCCTGGTGGGCGGCGACGACCGCTTGGACGAGCAGCGGCTGGCGGCCGCCGCCGGCGGCCGAGAGGTGCGGCGGGCCAACGCCGACGAGGTGCGGGCGGCCACCGGCTACGCCGTGGGCGGGGTGCCCCCGTTCGGCCACGCCCGCGAGCTGCGGTGCTTCGTCGACGACGCCCTGTTCGACCACGACGTGGTGTGGGCGGCGGCCGGCACGCCGAGCCACGTGTTCGCCAGCCGGCCGGATGCGCTGGTGGCGGCGGCGGGCGCCGAGCGGGCGACGCTGCGGCAGGCGGTCTGACCACGCCTTTCGGCCCCGGGTGCCCGGTCCTACGGTCCTGGCGGCGGATCACGCGGGGCCGGGGGGCGACCCGAGATGCCGCCCGGTCGTGGGCTACGGTCCGGCCCATGGACGGGAGTGCTCGGCAGACCCGCAGCGGCCGGCACACGCGCCGCGGCCACGAGCACGGCGCAGACGCCCACCCCCGTCCGGACCAGGCACGAACGGAGGCGGGCGAGCACCCGGCCGTCGGGCCGGTCCCGCCATGGAGGCGCTGAACGGCGCCCACCGCCCGGGCCCGCCCGTCGCCGACCGGGACATGCTCGTGCGCGAGCGGCTGGTCGAGCGGCTCCGGTCCCGGTGGTTCGTGCCGGTGACGGTGGTGTCGGCGCCGGCCGGCTACGGCAAGACGACACTGCTGGCGCAGGCGATGGCGGCCAACGCCGCCGCCCCGCTGGGCCTGGACTGCTGGCTGGCGTGCGGGCCGGGCCTGACCGCCGCCTCGGCGCTGGGCGAGGCGCTGTGCCGGGCGGTCGAGGCCGCCCCGGCCCCCGCCCACGCCCTGGAGGTCGGCGGCGATCCCGCCGGCCCTGCCGGCGCCCCGGCCGGCCTGACCGGTCCGGCCGGTCCCGTCGGCCCGGGCCTGGCCGTCGGCGCCCCGCCGGGCACGGCCTGCGTCGCCGCCGGCCCTGCGGGCGCGGCGGCCACGGGCCCCGCCCCCGGCGGCCGCCCCCTGCCCGACGGCGGCCCGGCGACGGTGGCCGCTGCGGTCGCCGACGCCGTGTGGCGCCGGTCGCCTCAGCCGGTGTGCCTCATCATCGACGACGTCCACGAGATCCCGGCCGGCTCCGAGGCGGCGGGCCTGCTCGACGCGGTCGTCCGGTCGCTGCCGGCCAACGGCCACGTCGTGTTCGTGGGCCGGGGCGAGCCGCCGGTGCGGCTGGCCCGCCTCGACGTCGCCGGGCAGCTGGTCCGCCTGGGCCAGGCCGACCTGGCCTTCACCGAGGCCGAGATCGCCGAGTTCGCCGCGCTGCGCGGCGCCCCCGGCGACCGGGTGGCGGCCTGCGGGGGCTGGCCGGCGCTGGCCGAGCTGTTCGCCAGCGCTCGGCCGGGGGCGGCGGGCGACTACGTCGGCGAGGAGGTGCTCGGCCCGCTGTCCCCCGCCACCCGCCGCGCGCTGGCGCTGCTGGCCCACCTCGGGCCGGTCGACGACGAGCTGGCCCGGGCGGCCGTGGGGGAGGACGTGGGGGAGGACGTCGCCGTCGCCGAGCTGCTGGCCGGGCTCCCGCTCGTGACCCGGGAAGCGGGCGGCGAGTGGCGCCTGCACGCCCTGTGGCGGTCGCTGCTGGCCGACGACGTGACGCCGGCCGAGGTGGCCGGGGCCCGGCGCCGGGCGGGCCGGGTCCTGCGGGGGCGGGGGCAGGCGGCCGCCGCCGTCCGGTCGTTCCTCGAGGCTGAGGCCTGGGACGAGTTCGGCGACGCCATCGCCGAGGCGCTGGGCGTGGCCCACCCGCCGGTGGCCCGCGACCAGCTGGCCGAGTGGTTCGCCCAGCTGCCCCCGGAGATCCGGGCCGAGCCTGGCGGGCGGCTGCTGGCCGGCGTCCTGGCCGTCGAGTCCGACCCCGAGGGCGCCCGGCACCTGCTGGAGGAGTGCGCGGCGGCGTTCCGCGACCGGGGCGACACGGCGGGCGAGATTGCCTGCCTCGTCCAGCTGGGCCAGATGGCCTGGTGGTCGGAGCAGCCCGAGGCGCTGGCCGGCGTGGCCGCCCGGGGCTTCGAGCTGGAGGCCGCCGGGTGCGAGGAGATCGTGCCGCTGGCCTGCCTGGGGCGGGGCCTCCTGTTCGACATCGACAACGACAGCCGCAGCATGCTGGCCGAGCTCGACCGCATCCTGCCCGGCTCCCTCAACGACGCCTGGTGGGGGATCGTCTGCTGGACCAGGGCCATCGGGCTGCTCGAGCTCGGGCTCACCGGCGCGGCGGTCGAGGCGGCGGACGCCGCCCTGGCCCACGCCGACCGCCTGTACGCGCCGCTGGCCCAGACCACCCGGCTGCAGGCGCTGTGGTTCCAGGGCCGGACCGGCGAGGTGCGCCGGGCGCTGCCGGGCGTGCTGCGGAGCCTCAAGCGGTCGGGCTACCGGCACCACACCGCCCTGGTGGCCGCCCAGTGCGCGGCGTCCCACGCCCTGCTCGGGCGCGCCGGCGACGCCGCCGGTTACCTCGAGGACGCTCGGGCGGCGGCCCTCGGGGCCCGCCAGGCCCCGCTGGTGGACACGAACCTGGCCATCGCCGAGGCGGCCGTGGCGCTGGCCGAGGGCGACGAGGAGCGGGCGGCGGCCGCGCTCGCCGCCGACGTGGCCGACCACCCCGTGCGCCGCGGCGTGACCGCCGCGCCCCAGCAGCGGCAGCTGGCGCTGTACTACGTGCTGGTCCCCGCCACCCGGCCGGCGTGGGACGCCGCCGAGCTCGGCCCGGCCTGGGCTTTCGCCCGCGACCTGGCCCGGGCGGTGGTGGCGGTGCGCGAGGGCGGGGCGCTGCCCGAGGCCATCCCGGCGCTGGCCGACCCGAACCTGGTGCAGGCCCACCTGCCCCCGGCGTGGGTGGCCGCCCTCGGGCTGGCCGCCACGGCCGCCGGCCGGGAGGACGGTTGGCAGCTGCTCGACGGCACGTGGGCGGTGACCCGGCCGACCGTCGTGGACCTGGCCGGCGGGACGGACGTCCCGGCCCGGGTGGCCCGCGCGGCGCGGGAGGCCCTCGGGCGCCTGGCCGCCCCGCCCACCGAGCGGCTCGACCTCCGCCTGTTGGGGCCGGTCGAGCTGCGGGCCGGCGGCGAGCTGGTGCAGGCCGCCCACTGGCGCCGCCGCCGGGTGCGGTCGTTGCTCGCCTACCTGGTGCTCAACCGCACGGTCAGCCGGGGCCAGCTGGCCGACGACCTGTGGCCCGACCTCGACCCCGACGCCCAGTCGCGCAACCTGCGGGTCACGCTGTCGTACCTGCTCCAGGTGCTCGAGCCCGAGCGCGGCCAGCGCGACGCGTCGTTCTTCGTCCGCCAGCACGGCGACAACGTGACGCTGCACCCCGGCGAGTGGCTGCGCGTCGACCTCTGGGACTTCGACGCCCACAGCGCGGCGGCCGCAGACGCCGAGCGGGCCGGCGCGCCCGCCACTGCGCTCGAGCACGGCCTGCGGGCCGTCGAGCTGTGGCGGGACGAGCCGGTGGAGCTGGTGTCCGAGCCGTGGGCGCTGGCCGCGCTGGAGCAGCGGCGCCTGCGGTTCGCGGCGCTGGCCGTCCGCTCGGGCGAGCTGCTCCTGGCCCGGGGCGACAGCGAGCGGGCCCTGGCCCTGGCTAACCGGGTGCTGGCCATCGACCCCTGGCGGGAGGGCGCACACCGGCTGGTGGTCGCCACGCACGTGGCCCGTCGCGACCAGCTGGCCGCCCGGCGGGCGCTCCGCCGCTACCGCGACGCCGTGCGCGAGCTGGGCATCGACCCGGGCGAGGCCACGCTGATGGTGGAGCGCCTGTTGGAGAGCCTGCCGACGGGCTGAGGTGGGCCCGGCCGGCTACGGGCGGTCCGACCCCTGTTCGCCCGGTTCCGGGCGGGCCCGGTCGGCGGCGTAGCGGGCCAGGCCCTGGGCGAAGCGGCGGGTGGCCTGGTCGAGCGCCCAGCGGTAGAGGGCACCGGTGCCGGGCACCTGGGGGCGGAAGGAGCTGTGCCAGTGGATCGTGCAGCCGCCCGCCGTGTCGGGCTCGATGTCGACGTCCGACCGGTACCCGCGGATGGCCAGGCCCGACAGCAGCGTGTAGCTGAACCGGCGGTCGGGGACCAGCTCGACGATCTCCTCCCGGAACCGGCGCCGGCCCCGGCGCCACACCCGGATGGCCCCCAGCCCCTCGGGCTCGCTTTCGCCCTCCCGTTCGAGCTCGAAGGCGTCGAAGTTCGCCCACTCCAGCCAGGTGGAGCCGTCCCGCAGGGCGGCGTAGACCGCGGCGGGCGGGGCCGCGGTCGGAACCCGGACGTCGATCTGCTTGGCGGTCACGCCCAGCAGTCTGCCGGGCCGCGGCCTCAGCCGGGCGCGGAGCCGGCGTGCTCGGACGCCGGGCCCAGGTCGTGCTGAAGGGCGATCGTGGTGCCGGCCGGGCCGCTGGCGATGCGCACGTCGTCGACGAGCGCCTGCATGAGGGCCAGGCCCCGCCCGGCGGCCTCTTCGGCCGGGGGCATGGTCAACGGCTCGCCGGGGGTGAAGCCCGCGCCGGCGTCGGTGACGACCACGCCGGCGCGACGCTCGCCGTCGTAGATGACGCTCACCATGAAGTCGCCGCCGTCCGCGTGGTTCACCACGTTGTTCATCGCCTCGGAGGCGGCGAGCACGAGCTGGTCGACCGCCTCGGACGAGTGTCGGGCCGGGAGCCAGCGGCGGACGAACACCCTCGCCGCCGGGATCGCCTCCGGCACCCGCCGGAACCGTTCGGTCGCGCCCACGTCCATGCCCCGATCGTTACCCGCTGCGGTCGCCGGCCAAGCACATTGGGTGGTGTTTCCGGTCGCAGGCGTGCTGGTCAACCGCTCGCGGGCGTGCTCCGCCAGCCCGGGTCGGGCGGGCCGGCGGCGCTCAGGGCTGGAGCCAGATCTCGGGCCCGCTGTCGCCGTACAGGGAGACGCTCACCCGGTGGACGCCGGGCTGGAGGTACTCGCCGAACGGCCGCGTGTGCGCCTGGGTGGCGCCGGGGGCGAGCTCTGCCGAGAAGTTGGCGAACGACACGGTGACGGTCTGGCCCGACGCGTTGCGGACCTGGAGGTGCTGGTCGGCCGTCACCCGGGCGCACCGGGGCGCGGGGATGTCGGGGTGGATGACGATCTCGACGGCCGCCCCGGTCGGCGTCGCGCACGTGCCGGCCGCGGGAGTCTCGCTGTCGGGCGCCGCCAGGATCGTGAGCGGCTCCGTGGTCGTCGTCTCCTGGGGTTCCGGGGGCTCGGGCCCGCCGGACGGCTCCTCCTCGTCGCCGCCGGTCGTGGTCGTCGGGCCGGTCGTGGTCGGCGGGGTCTCGGCCTCGGTGGTCGCTGGGCCGGTGGTGGACGTCGGCGTCTCCGCCGTGGACGTGGTCCGCCGCTCGGTCCCGTGGACCGTGGTCGTGGCCTCGTCGCCCCGGACCTCGACCGTCTCCCGGTCGCTCGGCCGGGCGATCACCGCCACGAGGCCGAACGCCACGAGCACCACCGCCGCCGTGGCCAGGGCGCCGGCCATCACGCGCTGCCGGCGGCGGCGCTGGGCCACCCGGGCGTGGATGCGCTCGGGCAGGTCGGCGTTCGGCGTCAGGCTGTCGGCCTGCTGGCGGACTGCGGCCCGTAGCCGGGCCTCGAGGTCGTCCATCGTCACCTCCCGCCCGAATCCTCGCCGCCCTCGGCGGCGTCGATGGCGTCCCGCAGCAGGCCGAGCCCGCGGGACAGCCGCGACTTCACAGTGCCGGTGGGGACGCCGAGCATCGCCGCCGTCTCCTCCTCCGACAGGTCTTCGACGATGCGCAGGACCACCACCACCCGGTACCGCGGCGACAGCTGGGCCAGCGCCGCCCACAGCGTGTCGCGGTCGTCCACGCGGTCCTCGAACCGTCCGTCGGGGCCGGGCTCGGGCGCCTTCTCGGCCTCCCGTCGCTCCAGGAGGCGGCGACGGTGCCGGCCGTAGATCTCGTTGGCCACCGTGCGCCGCAGGTAGCCGTACAGGTTCTCGACCCTCCCGCGCCGCCACCGGCGCCACACGCGGGCGTACGCCTCCGCCACGACGTCCTCGGCCTGGCTGGCGTCGCCGCACAGCGCGTAGGCGAAGCGGGCCAGGGACTGGTGGTGGAGGGCGACCGCCTCGGCGAACGCGTCGCGGTCGGCCGCCCTCGGGGTGACCCGGGCGGCCCCGACGATCGATCGGTGCCCCTCCTGTGCTTCCACGGTTAGGGGCTCCATGGTGGCCCACGGCACGGTGGCGGTCGCGCTCACGTCTGTTCAGATGGTGGGCGGCCCCGTCAGGTTCCCTCCGTGGGGCCCGGTCACCCGCCGGCCCCGCTGCGCCACGGAGCGCGGCCGGTGGGCGGACCCGGGTCAGGCGTAGCCGGTCAGCCGGTCAGGTGGGCCTCGTCGAACAGGGCTACCGTCTGCGCCGTCATCTGCACGCCGGCAACCTCGTCGGACACGGCGACGAACTCCTCGACCGTCGCCAGGCTCACGCTGGGGACGGTCTCGTTCCAGATCTCCTGGATCTCGGCCAGCGCCGCGTTCTGCTCCTCCACCGTGGCGGCCGCCTTGAGCTCGTCGAGGGCCGCGTCCATGTCGGGGTCCGCGTAGCCCACCCGGTTGCTCGAGGCGTCGCTGCGGAACTGGGCCAGGCCGCGCCACGCCCCCTCGTCGGCCGTGGGGGTGCCCCAGGTGGCGAGGTCGTAGTCACGGTCGACGGTCACCTGGCGGATCACGTCGGTCACGGTCCCCGTCTCGGTCGAGATGTCGAAGCCGACGGCCTCGAGCTGCGCCTCGATGGTGATGCAGACCTCCTCGTTGATGGGGTCGTCCTGGCACAGCAGGTCGAGGGACCCGTCCCAACCGGTCTCGTCGGTCACCTCGGCCAGGAGGTCGGCGGCCCGGTCTGGGTCGGGGCGGGGGCCATCGACGCCCGGATCGAGCCGGGAGCGCTCGCCGATGATGGCGGTGCCCGACAGGCCCGTCCCCTCGTAGGCCCGCTCGTTGATGACCTGGGGGTCGATGGCGGCGGCGATGGCCTGCCGGACCCGCACGTCCGCGGCCGGGGCCTCCGCGCCGCCGGCCCCCCGCTGGTTCACCAGCAGGATCTGGCCGTTGTTCATGTAGTTGCTGAACCCGGCGACGCCGTCCTCCTTGGCCTGGGCGATCGTCTGGGCCTGGCGCAGGAAGCCGACCTGGACCTCCCCGGTCTGCATGGCCTCGTAAGTAGCCTGGGCGCCGGCCAGGGTGACGAACCGGAGCTGCTCGATGCACACCGGGCCGTCCCAGTAGTCGTCGCGGGCCCGCATGACGATCTCCTCGCCCGGCGCGAACCGCTCCAGCTGGTAGGGCCCGACGCCGGCCTCGGGCGGCACGGCGGTGCCGAAGTCGTCGCCGGCGGCCTCGACCGCCCCCGGGTTGACGATCATGCCGGGCTTGTCGGCGAGCATGTACGGGAACGTCGCCCACGGCCCGGTGAGCGTGAACCGCACCGTCCGCGTATCGACGACGGTGATCTCGGCCACGTTGGCCAGGTCGCCGCGGGACGGCGTGACGTTCTGCTCGCTGGCCTGGCGCTCCATGTTGGCCCGGACGGCCTCGGCGTCGAGGGGCGTGCCGTCGGGGAAGGCGATGCCCTCGCGCAGGGTCAGGGTCCACTCGCTGTGGTCGTCGTTGGGCTCCAGCGACTCGGCCAGGTGCGGCTCGTACTCGCCCGACTCGGGGTCGTAGCGCATCAGCGTGTCGTAGAGCGCCGCCATCTCCATGCCGCCGGCGACGCCGGCGCCGGACGCCACGATCGGGTCGAGGCTGGGCGGCTCGCTGTAGGTGCCGACGGTCAGCGAGCCGCCGACGTCCTCCTCCGTGCACTGGCCGCCGGCCGGCGCTGCCGCCTCGGCGGGCTCGCCGCCCCCGCCCGATCCCGACCCTGCGGTGCCGCCCGACCCATCGTCGCCGCCGCACGCGGCTGCGGCCGACAGCACGGCCACCGCCACCAACGCACGCGCGGCTCGTCCCCGGATCACCATCTCGTCCCCCTCCCGTGGTCGTGCCCGTCGCGGCCCGACCCGTGTCCGGCCTTATATGAACAGATGTAACTAAATAGCTATCTTAGATATGATAATGCGGAGCTAGGGGAGCGGATCCAGGTGGACGACCAGGTCGCCGACAACCGGGCCGTCGTCACGGCTGCATGGCTGGAGGACGCGATCGCCGGCGTGCTGGAGGGGCTGGCGGTGCCAGCGGCTGACGCCCGGGCCGTCGCCGGGCTGCTGGTCGAGGCCGACCTGAGCGGCGTCGACTCGCACGGCTGCCACCTGTTGCCCATGTACGTGCGCCGGCTGCGGGCCGGCGAGATCCGGGCCGACGCCGAGGTCCGCATGCTGCGGGACGAGGGCGCCACCGTGTGGCTGGACGCCGGGCTCGGCCTCGGGCAGCTGGCCGGCCTCCGCGCCGTGGAGCTGGCGGTGGAGCGGTCGGCGCGCCACGGCGCCGCGGTCGTGGCGGTCCGGGAGGCCACCGACCTCGGCGCCCTCGGCGCCTACACCCGCCGGGTCGCCGAGGCCGGGCACCTCGCCCTGTGCGTCCAGAATGGGCCGACCGTGGTGCCACCGTACGGCGGGATCACCCCGCTGTTCTCGACCAACCCGATCTCGTACGCGATCCCGACCGCCGAGGAGGCGACGATCGTGTACGACATCGCCACCACGGCCGTCGCCGGCAACAAGCTGCTGCTGGCCAAGAAGCGGGGCGACCCGACCATCCCCGCCGGCTGGGCCAACGACGAGCGGGGCCGGCCGACGACCGACACGCAGGCGGCGTCGGCGTGGAACCTCCAGTGGTTCGGGGGCCACAAGGGCTACGGCCTCGGCCTGTTCGTCGAGCTGCTGGCCGGGGTGCTGGCCGGCAGCTCCTACGGGCGGACCGAGCACACGGCGTCGCCCGTCACCGGGCGCGACCGGGTGGCCAAGGGCTTCACGCTGGTCGCCCTCGACCCTGAGCGGTTCATCGGGTGCGCCGAGCTGCGGCGGCGGACCGACGAGCTGATCCGGGACGTCCGGTCGTCGGAGCGGGCCGACGGCGTCGACCGCATCTGGCTGCCGGGCGAGCCCGAGCACCACCGGCGCCAGGAGCGGTCGCGCACCGGGATCCCGCTGCCCCGCCCGCTGCTCGACGAGCTGGAGGAGCTGCTGGCGTCGATGGGCTAGGTCCGGCCGCGGGCTTCTCCCGGCGCCGACGGCGGCGTCCACGGAGGCCCGCCTAGGTGTCGACGTAGGCGTCGTCGAAATGGACCATCGTCATGTGGCTGTAGTCCAGACCGTGGACGGTGTCGGCGACGGCGATCAGCTCCTCGCGGGTCCCGAGGATCACGCTCGGCACCGTCTCGTTCCAGATCTCCTGGATGTCGGCGAGGATCTCCTCCTGCTCCTCGACGGTGGCGGCCGCCTTGAGCCGGCCGAGCGCCTCGTCCAGCTCGGGGTTGGCGTAGCCGGACCGGTTGTTGGGCGAGTCGCTGCCGAACGTCGACAGGGCCCGCCACAGCGTCTCGTCGGACGCCGGCACGCCCCACGTCGCCAGGTCGAACTCCTGGTCAATCGTGACCCGGCGGATCGTGTCGGCCACGGTCAGGTACTCGATCTCGACCTCGAAGCCGACGGCCTCGAGCATCGCCTCGATGGCGATGCACTGCTCGCGGTTGATCGGGTCGTCCTGGCACACGAAGTGGACCGAGCCGTCCCAGCCCAGGTCGTCCTTGGCCTCCTCGACCAGGTCGGCCGCCCGCTCGGGGTCGACCTCGAGGCCGTCGGCGCCGGGGTCGAGGCGGGAGTCCGGTCCGATGATCGTGGACGTCGGCTGGGCCGTCCCCTCGAACACCCGCTCGCTGATCGCCTCGGGGTCGATGGCCGCCGCCAGCGCTTGGCGCACCCGAACATCGGCGGTCGGCGCCTCCTCGCGCCCGCCGGTCCCGTGGTTGAGGAGGAGCATCGCCCCCATGTTCATGACGTTGCTGAAGCCGACCGCGCCGTCCTCGTGGGCCCGGGCGTTGGTGATGGGCTCGCGCAGGAACGCCACCTGCAGCTCGTCGTTCTGGAACGCCTCGTAGGTGGCCTGAGCGCCGGCCAGGGTGACGAACCGGAGCTCCTCGATGCACACCGGCCCGTCCCAGTAGTCGTCGCGGGCCCGCATCACGACCTCCTCGCCGGGGGCGTAGCGCTCCAGCACGAAGGGCCCGACGCCGGCCTCGGGCGGCGGCGCGTTGCTGAAGTCTTCGCCGGCGGCCTCGACGGCGGCCGGATTGGTGATCATGCCCGGGCGCTCGGCCAGGACGAACGGAAAGCCCGCCCACGGCTCGGTCAGCGTGAACCGCAGCGTGCGCGGGTCGACCACGGTCATCTCGGCGATGTTGCCGACGTCGATCCGCGAGGACGTGACGTTCTCGGGCGTGGTGTGGCGCTGGATGCTGGCCCGGACGGCCTCGGCGTCGAGGGGTGTGCCGTCGGCGAAGGCGATGCCCTCGCGCAGGGTCAGGGTCCACTCGCTGTGGTCGTCGTTGGGCTCCAGCGACTCGGCCAGGTGGGGCACGTACTCGCCCGACTCGGTGTCGTAGCGCATCAGCGTGTCGTAGAAAGCGGCCGTCTCGATGGCGCCGGCCACGCCGGCCCCGGACGCCACGACGGGGTCGAGGCCCCGGACCTCGGAGTACATCCCCATGGTGAGCGACCCGCCCACCCGGTCGTCGGTGCACTCGCCCCCGTCGCCGGCGCCCCCGTTCCCGCCAGACGATCCGTTGCTGCTGTCGCCGTCGTCGCCGCCGCAGGCCGTGGCGACCAGGGCGGCCAGGGCCAGGGCGGCGACGAGGCGGAGGGCCCGGCCGGCCGGTCGCCGTCGTGCGGCCGGGCCTGCCCGCCCCGCGGTGGGCGTGGCCGCCGGTCCTTCCGCCCGACGTGTGGGCGTCGACGTCCGTCGTCCGGCCGGTCGTGTGGGCGTGGCCGCCCGTCCCCCCGTGAGCATCGCCGTCGGTCCCCCTCCGAAACCCCAACGCCATTGCAACTGCTATGGACCCTAGCGCGGGACTTCGGAGCGCGGGCGCGCGTTCACGGGCCGCGTCGAGCGCAGCCCGCGAACGCCGACCCGGAGAGCGGGTCGGGCTAGGGCCGGGAGCAGTTCGACGTGGCCGGCTCGCCGGCGAACCGGTCGGCCAACCACTCGGCGCCCGGACCCTGGCCCTGGACCAGGCCGAGCGCGTGCTCGGCCAGCGGGAGGGCGGTCCACGTCACGTTGCCGCCGCCGTCGCACCAGGTCCGGCGGAGGTCGGCGGCCTGTTCGTAGGGCACGATCTCGTCGACGACCGCGTGGTACTGGTACACGGGCGCGGCGGGGGCGCGGCGGCCGAGCCGCGACTCCTCCAGGCGGGCCCGCCAGGCCCCGGTGTCGAGCGGGTTGGTCGTGACGTAGTCGTCGATGCGGGTGAAGGCGACGCTGATCAGCGTGGCGAAGCCGTCGACCGAGACGAGGCACAGGTCCTGGCTCCGCTCGATCAGGGCGCGGCCCCGGTCGTTGAGGTAGCTCTCGAGGTCGAGCTCGGGGTAGGCGGCGTCGAGGCCAAGCGCCGCCATGAGGGCGAAGGCCACGAACGGCGAGCCGTCGAGGAACTCGGCGGTGGCCGTCAGGTCGCCGGGCACGCCGCCCACCGCCGCGCCCCGGACGTCGAGCTCGGGCGCGTACGACCCGGCCAGCTCGGCGGCCCACCCGGCGGCGCCGCCGCCCTGGGAATAGCCCATCAGCCCGACCGGCGTCGACGGCGACAGGTCGGTGTCGGGCAGGCGCAGCGCCGCCCGGGCCATGTCGAGCACGGCGTGGCCCTGCGCCGGGCCGACCATATAGGTGTGGGTGCCCGGTGTGCCGAGGCCCTGGTAGTCGCTGACGGCGACGGCCCAGCCCCGGTCGAGCAGCGCCTTGATGAAAAGGCCCTCGTAGTCGGCGCCCTGCGACAGCGTGTACGAGGGGGCGCAGTCGTCGCCCACCCCGCGGGTCCCGACGGCGTAGGAGACCAGCGGCCGGCTGCCCCCACCCGTCCACGGCGCGTCGGGGACGAGCACGGTGCCGCTCACCGCCATCGGCTGGCCCAGGGCGTCGGTCGAGCGGTACAGCACCTGGCGGGCGGTGACGCCGGCGACCGGCGTCTTGGCGATGGGATCGAGCGTGAACCGGCTCGGGCGGGACGACAGGACGTCGCCCGGCTCGCTGGCGGGCAGCGGCGACGGCGGCCGGTAGAAGGCGTCGTCGCCGGGGAACGGCGGCGTGCACGCCGCCAGGACGAACGTGAGCGCCAGCACGAGGAGCGCGCCCGTTGTGCGGCGGCGCGCGCCTGGCCGGCGGGCAAGCAGACCCTGCATGACCCCTCCTTCGGACCGGCCCCCCATGGCCCCCGCGGCCGACCGGTCTTACCGACCGTAGGATAGTCGTTTCGCCAAGGATTGCAATGACACCGCGAACGTGAGGCCTGGTCTCGGCCTCCGGCCCAGGCCTCCAGCCCCGGGCGCCTCGCTCGGGCCAGGGCCCGGCCCGATCCCTGTCTCGGCGGACCTCGCCGCGGGGCCAGCCTGGGTGCCGCCCGCCGGGTTACCGTCAGGCGGCCGCGGGCGGGGCGGACCGTGCCGGCCGTCCCGGCCCCGCCGGCGTTGCCGGTGGCCTTGCGGGCGGGGTGGCCTTCCCGTCGTGCTGGTGCCGCTGGCGTTGCCGGTGGCCTTGCGGGCGGCGGTCGTCCGCCCGCCGTCTGGCGTCCGCCGGCGGCCTCGCGGTGCCGGCTCTGCGGCTCGCCGGCGACCACCCTGCCGGTCGTGGCGGCCTTGACGCTGGTGCTCAGCGGCCACTATCAGTCAGTCGACTGTTTGATTTATAGGGGGAACCGTGAACGAGACGGGGCAGTGAGCGGTTCGGCTACGCCCGACGACCGGGCCCCGACCGCGCCGGGCTCGAAGGCTCCGGCCTCCGGGCCCGCGGCGGAGGATTCGTCGTCCGGGTCAGGCTCGCCGGCCGGCGAGAGGCCGCCAGCCGGGTCGGGTCAGCCGGGCCAGGGGGCTGTGGGGTCGGTGCGACACGCGTCGGCGCAGGCGGGCTCGCCGGACCAGGCCGCGGGGCCGACCCCGCTCGCCGGGGCGGGGTCGGCGGCTTGGCCGAGCTCGCCGGAGGGGGTGGCGTCGCCGGTGGATCTCGTGCGGCTCGACGGGCGGGCGATCCTCGTCGCCGGCGCCGGCGGGGGCGGGATCGGCACGGCCGTCTGTCAGGCCGTCGCCCGGGCCGGCGGCATCGTCGTGGCGGTCGACCGCGCCGAGGAGGGCCGGCGGCTCGCGTCCAAGGCCCTGGCTGCGGCCGGGGGTGACGGCCACCTCGTCCTCGACGCCGACCTCGCCGACCCGGCGTCGGTCGACGCCGCCGTGGCCCGGGCCGTGGCCGCGGTCGGTCCGCTGCGCGGCTCCGTCCACGTCGTCGGCGGCATGCGGCGCGAGCACTGGGAGCCCCTCGACGGCGACCGCGCCCTCGCCGCGTTCGACGAGCTGTACGCCCTCAACCTGCGGCCGGCGCTGGTGGCGGCTCGGGCCGTCGCCCGCATCCAGCACGAGGCCGGGGTGGCCGGCAGCATCGTGACCGTCGCCTCGGCCGCCGCCCTGGCGGCCATGCCGTTCGGCGCCGGCTACGCCGCCGCCAAGGCCGCGCTGGTCAGCCTGACCCGCACCATGGCGGTCGAGTGGGGTCGGCGGGGGACTCGGGTCAACGCCGTCGCCCCCGGCAGCATCCGGGTCCAGCGGGTGGGGCGCGAGCGGTTCGACGCGGGGGAGGAGGGGGCGGCCGCCGCCATCCGCACCGCGGTGCCGCTCGGGCGCCGAGGCGAGGCGGTGGAGGTGGCCAACGCCGCCGTGTTCCTGCTCTCCGACCTGGCGTCGTACGTCAACGGTCACACGCTGGTCGTCGACGGGGGCGCGCACTGCCGGGCGCCGTACGACGACGCAGACGACCTGCCGGTGTTCGTCACCGATCCCGAGCTGCGGGCGCGCCTCGCCGGCGACGGCTCCGGCCCCGTTGTCTAGACGCCGGTTTCGGTCGCGGATCCGCCGCCTGACCAGGGCATCGTGCGCGCTGGCTCGAGGGGCGGAGGGTGACCCCGGCGGGCGATACGTGCTGGCTACTATGACCGCACGGTCTCCAGCTGGAGGCCGCCGCACGTCGAGGTGGGTGGGCCATGGGCGCCGGTCGGTGCCCCGCTGAGGAGAAGCATGTCGCCGTCGTCGGGCTCCGCAGAGTCGCCGCCTCCGCCGTCGTCACCTTCTGATCGCGAGGCCTCGCCGCCGCCCCCGCCGGTTGCGGGAGGGCCTCCGCCCCCGCCGGCGGGAGGCACCGCCGCGGGCGGGGACGAGCCCCCGCCCGCGCCCAGCGTGGCGTCGACCGCTCCGCCCGCCACGCCGGTGGGCGGGTCGGAACCCCCGCCGGCGCCCGCCGCGTCGGCCGGGCCTCCGCCCGTCGGGACCGCCGAGGACCAGGGCCCCGCACCCACGGGCGGGCCCGCGGCGACCCAGATACCGCCGGCGCCGCCCATGGGCGCACCCGAGCCGCCGCCCGCCCCCGTCCTGACGCCCGGCCCGCCGCCGCCCGCCGCGTCGGCCGGCCCGCCCCCCGCACCGCCCGCGGGTGCGCCCGAGCCGCCACCGGCGTCTACCCCGTCGCCCGACTCCCCGTCGGCGGGGCCCGAGGCCGAGTCGAACGCGGCCGTCGCCGGGTCGGTGGCCACCGAGGCGCCGCCCGCGCCGCCTGGCGGCGAGCCTGCGTCTCCGCCGTCGCCGGGCGGGACCGCCGAGGGGCAGCAGGGCAGCGTCACCGCCGTTGAGGCGTCGGCCGAGCCCGCGCCTGCGCCGCCGGCGGGCGCGCCCGAGCCGTCGGGTGGGGTCGAACCGGGCCCGGCGTCCGCCGACGCGGGGACGGCCGCCACCGACGCGTCGGCCGCGCCGCCAGCGGGCGCGCCCGAGCCGTCGCCGACGGGCGTTGGGGCCGAGCCGCCTGCCGCCCACGTGGCGGCGCCTGCCGAGGGGGCGGGCGTCGGCGCAGGGGAGGGCGGCGCGGCCGTACCGGAGCCCGGGCCGCCGCCGGCCCCGGCGCTCGCCGCCACCACGACCCCGACGTGGGACCAGCTGCCGGCGCCGCCGCCGGCGACGGGTCCCCAGCCGATCACCGGCCCGCAGCCCGCCGTCGGGACCCCCGCCGGGCCCCCGACCGGCCCGCACCCACCGGCCCACCCCTACGGCACCGGCCCGTTCGCGCCCCCGGCGCCCCCGGCGCCCCGGCGCCGCCCGCTGCCCCGGCCGTCCGTCCCCGTCCTGGCCGTGGGCTTGGCCATGCTCGCCGGCATCGTCCTCGCCATCGTGGCCGTCATCCAGGCGGCGCCGCCGATCCTCGTCGTCGGCGGCCTGCTGCTGGTGGGCGGGGCGGTGGCGGGCACGGTCCTGGCCGTCCGCCAGCTGGACCGGCCCGGCCGGCGCATCGGGGCGATCGCCGCCCTCGTGGCCGTCGTGGCGGTCGTGCTGCTGCCGGCGTCGATGAACGTCGAGCGCTGCGACCGGCTCGGGCGCGACGCCGACCTGTCGGGCTGCGACCTTTCCGGCCGCGACATCGGCGACGAGGACCTGCGGGGCGCCGATCTCACGGACGCCGACCTGAGCGAAGCCGACCTCACCGGCGCCCAGCTCGACGACGCCCACCTCGCGAACGCCAACCTGAGCGGCGCCAACCTGCGCCGGGTGAGCCTCGACCGGGCCACGATCACCGGCGTCGACCTGCGGAACGCCGACCTGTCGGACGCCAGCCTGGTCGGCGCCGACCTCTCCGGCGCCGCCCTCGAGGGGGCGCAGCTCGTCCGGGCCGCCCTCCGGGGTGCGGACATGGCCGGGCTCGAGCTGGCGGGCGTCGACCTGACCGCGGCGCGGCTGGGCGGCGCCGACCTGTCCGACGCCAGCCTCCGCCGGGCCCACCTCGGCGAGGCCGACCTGACGGGGGCGACGCTCACCGGCGCCGACCTGTCCGGCGCCGGGCTGGAGGAGGCGACCCTCGACGACGGCGACCTCGAGGGCGCCGTGCTCACGGGAGCCAACCTCCGCATGGCCTCGCTGCGGAACGCCCGTCTGGTCCGGGCCGACCTGTCCGAGGCCGACCTGCGCGACGCCTCCGCCCCAAACGCCAACTTCCGCGAGTCGGTGCTCACCCGGACCCAGCTGTCCAACAACGACTTCGTCGGGTCCGAGGGCCTCAGCGACGACTCCCTGGCCGCGGCGTTCGGGGTGCCCGCCCGGCGCCTGCCCGCCGTGACCGCCCAGCGGGGGGTCGTGCTCGACGCGTACGACGACATCGTCCGGGCGGTGGCACCGGCCCGCAACCGCGGGGCGGTGCGCGAGGTCCGGCCCTACGTGCCGTCGAGCGACTTCCACCCGGCGATCGTCTTCGGCGGGTCCGACGCCGGCGGGTCGCCGTTCGGCACCGTCCCCCGGGAGCAGTGGGCGCCGACCGCGACCCGCTACGCCGAGCTGGTGGTGGTCATCGGGGGCCTGGAGCGGCGATCGGTGGAGGTGTGTCCGTACGTCACCGCGACGGGCGCCCCGGCGCCGTCGATCACCCGGTACGTCATCTCCCGGACCATCCGGGTGGTGTCGGCCCACGACGGGCGGATCGTCGCCCAGCGCACGTTCGAGGGCGGCCAGCCCCGAGCGTGCGGCGCCAACGAGTCGTACTTCACGACCGAGATCGAGGGGTCGGAGCCCGACCTGAACGGCCAGGCCCGCCCGTGGCTGGCCGGGCTCATCAACCCGCCCGCGCAGCGGGCCTGAGTCGAGGACCCCGAGTCGGGGACGCAGGCCGGCCCCGCCCGCCGACCCAAGTCCTTCAGCCCCTCAGTCCGACGACGCCGCCGCTGCCCGGAGCAGGTCCACCACCTGGTCGGCGCTGTCGGCCGGGCGGGGTGCGTCCTCGCCGCCGACGATGGCGTAGGTGAGGATGACCGTGCGGTCGCCGTCGCGGTAGCCGGCGGTCGTCCCCAGCGTCCCCTCGCGCACGACGAACGCCTCGTCGCCCAAATCCTCGATCGGCTCGGACCCCTCCCCGTACGACCGGGGGTCGAGCTCGCCGCCGTTCTCGTACACCGACAGCTGCAGCTGGTGCCGGGTGGGGAACTCGCCGTCCTCGTCGACCGCCTCCCACAGGCACGACGTGGTGGCCGCGCCCTCGGCGGCGGGCGGCGCCACCTCGGCGTCCCGGCCGAACAGGTCGGACACGTCCGCGATCGGCAGCAGGGCGCACGGGCCCTCGGCCTGGCTCTCGTCGGTGGTCGGTGGGTCGGCGTCGTCGTCGCCACCGCAGGCGGCGGTGAGGAGGAGGGCGAGAACGACGAGGGGCCCCAGCGAGGCCCTCCTGATGCTCATGGCCGGAAAACATGCCACCCGCGGTCGGGTGGCGCCGAGTCCGGGGGAGCCTCCGCCGCCTCCCGCAGGTGCGCCCGGGCGCCCGCCGGACGCCCCGCCTGCGGCCGCCGCCCCCTCAGCGGAGCGGGAAGCCCACGACCTGCTCGAGCTCGTCCAGCGCTGCGCCCGGGTCGGTGACCTTGATGGTGGTCATGCCCATGGCCCGGGCGGGCTTGAGGTTGACGCCGAGGTCGTCGAGGAACACCGCCTCGGGCGGCTCGATCCCGAGCTCCGCGCACACCATCTCGTAGATGGCCGGGTCGGGCTTGCGGACTCCCGCCCGGCTCGACTCGATCACGACGTCGAAATAGTCGATGACCTCGGCCATCGGCCCGCCGTGCTCGCCGGTGCCGTCGACGGCCAGGAAGTTGTTGGTCACGAGCGCGGTCCGCAGGCGCTCGTGGCACCGGCGCAGCGCCTCGACCATCTCGGGCCGGAGCTCGCCGACGAGCAGCCGCAGCACGGCCGCGCCGTCGACCTCGCCGCCCAGCGCCCGGGCCTCGGCCTCGAACTGCTCGGCGAACCCGGCCAGGTCGACCTGGCCGCGCTCGAGCTGGGCCCAGGCGTTGGTGTCGGGGTTGGTGGCGTTGACGCGGCGCAGGAAGCCCTCGGGCAGGCCGTTCTCGCGCTCGTACCGGGCGAACGCCTCGAACGGGCTGCTCAGGATCACGCCGCCGAAGTCGAAGATGACCGCCTTGACCATGCCCGGCCGATCCTAGGGGTGCCCTCCGCCGGGCAGCAGATCGGGGGTGGGGAGCAGGGCCGGGCCCACCGGCCCCCGAGCCCCGGGCTCCCTACCCCCGCAGAAGGTCCCGGGCCACCGCCCGCCACAGCTCGGTCGACAGGCGGAGCGATTCGACGTCCACCCGCTCGTCGTCACCGTGGAACATCCGCCCGTACTCCTCGAACGTGAGCTTGCGGCTGAACAGCCCGTAGCCGTAGGCGGTGGCGCCCAGCCGGCGGAAGAACCGGGCGTCGGTGGCGCCGACGTTGAACGTCGGCACCAGGTGGCTGCCGGCGTAGAAGGCCTGGCTGGCCCGGTCGAGGGCGTCCCACAGCGGGGTCTCGACCGGCGAGGCGGTGGCCGGGTCGTCGTGGGCGTCGACCAGCTCGACCCGGTCGGCCAGGTCGCCGAGCGCGGCGTCGATGGCGGCCCGCACCTCGGCCAGGGTGTCGCCCGGCAGCGTCCGCACGTCGAGCTGGAGGTCGACCTGGTCGGGGATCACGTTGGTCTTCGTGCCCCCGTGGGCGACCGTCGGGGCGATCGTGGTGTGCGTGCAGGCGTGGAACTGGCGGGCCATGCCGACCGGCAGGGCGGCGAGGGCGTCGAGGAAGCGGTCGGGGTCGAGCAGCGGCGCCACCACCTCGTCGGGGTAGCCCATGCCCTCGAGGAAGCGCCGCCACGTGTCGTGGATGCGGGTCTCGGGCCGGTGGCGGGCCAGGCGGCTCACGACCTCGGACGCCGTGACGAGGGCGTTGTCGGTCTGCCACGGTTGGGAGGCGTGACCCGGCGTGCCCCGAACCCGCAGCGTGCACCAGCACGATCCCTTCTCGCCGACCAGCACGGGCAGGCGCAGGCCGCCGTCGCCGCCCGGGAGCGGGATGCCGCCCGACTCGGTGATCACGTAGTCGGCGCCGACGGCGTCGGTCTCGTGGGTGGCGAGGTGCTCGGCGCCCCAGGTGCCGAGGGCCTCCTCGTCGGCCACGGCCAGGTAGATGAGCGTGCCGGCCGGGCGGAAGCCCTCGTCGGCCAGCCGGCGGGTGGCCACCGCCATCGACGCCGTCAGGTTGAGCATGTCGATGGCGCCCCGGCCCCACACCTCGCCGTCGATCAGCTCGCCGCCGAACGGGTCGTGGCGCCACCCCTGCTCGTTGGCTGGCACCACGTCGGTGTGGCCCATGAGGAGGAGCGACGGGGCCTCGGGGTCGTGGCCCTCGATGCGGGCCACCAGGCTCGTCCGCCCCGGGGCCGGCTCGTAGCGTTGGAGGTCGAGCCCGGGGCCCTCCAGGTAGCTCTGGAGGAGGTCGGCGCTGCGGACCTCGCCGCCCGACTCCCTCGACCCGTCATTGACGCAGGCGTTGCGGATCAGGTGCTGGAGGAGCTCGGTGACCTCGGCCGTGACGTCCGGCCCGCCGGTCACGCCCGGGGCGCCGGGAGCGCCGGGCTCGCCGGTCGCACCGGTCGCACCGGGGGCGCCCGCCCCGCCGGAGGCGCCGGGCGCGCTGGACGTCGCAGAGGGGCCCGCACTCTCGGTCATCGCCCGGCACGCTACCCGCCGAAATGCCGCCGGACCGGCGCGGATCCGCCGGTCCGGTTGGCCTGGCTGCTTGAATGCAAGCACCGATGACCGTAAAGCATGTGATCGTCGACGGCTCCAACATCGCCACCGAGGGGCGGGACACCCCCAGCCTCGCCCAGCTCGACGAGGCGGTGCGGGCCTTCGTCGACGAGTACCACCCCGAGATCGTCACGGTCGTCGTCGACGCCACCTTCCCGAACCGGATCGACCCCAGCGAGCGCAAGACCTACGAGGAAGCGGTCGCCAACAACGAGCTGATCACCCCGCCGGCCGGGGCCATCGGCCGAGGCGACGGCTTCGTCCTGCAGATCGCCGACAAGGCCGGCGCCACGATCCTGTCGAACGACTCGTTCCAGGAGTTCCACGGCAAGTACCCGTGGCTGTTCGAGCGGGGGCGGCTCATCGGCGGCAAGCCGGTCCCGCACGTGGGCTGGGTGTTCATGGAGCGGGCGCCCGTCCGGGGCCCCACCAGCCGGCGGGCGGTCAGCGAGGCACGCAAGGAGGCGAAGGCGGCGGCCGCGGCGGCCGCCGGCGCCGCGGGCGGCGAGCCGTCGGGATCCGGGGCCGGAGCGGGGTCGGGCTCGAAGTCGGGGTCGGGACGGAAGGCGGCGTCTCGCACGTCGGCGGGCAAGAAGGCGCGGGAGGGGGCCGAGGCGGCGCCGGCCGCAGCGGCGTCCGGGGCAGCGTCCGAGACGGCAGCGGCGTCGGGCGCGGCTGCGACGCCCGAGGCCGGCCCGACCGACGAGGACGCGGCGCTCGCCGCCTTCGTGGCCGCCCACCCCGTGGGGACGCAGGTCGAAGCGACGGTCGAGCGGTTCAGCTCCCACGGGGCCTACGCCTCGGTCGACGGCACGCAGGGCTACCTGCCGCTGCGCTACCTGGCCGACCCGCCGCCCCGCAGCGCCAAGGAGGTGCTGACGGCCGGCGAGAGCCGCACGTTCGTCGTCGTGGCCATCGACTACGACCGGCGCAGTGTCGACCTCGGGATCCCGGGCGTGCCGGGCGTGCCCGAGGCGGAGGCGCCCGAGCCGGCGCCGGCCCCGGCCCGCAGGCGGTCGCGCAAGAAGAAGGCGGCCGAGCCGGCGCTGCCGGCGCCGCCGGCCGAGGAGGTCGCCCCCGCCGAGCCGGCCGAGGCCCGTGCCGAGGCGGAGGCGCCGGCGGAGCTGGAGGGGGAGCCGAAGCCGGCTCGCAAGCGGTCGCGTCGCAAGGCCGCCGAGCCGGAGCCCGAGCCGCAGGCCGAGCCCGAACGGGCCGTCCGCAAGCGGGCGAGCCGGAAGAAGGCGGCCGAGCCGGTGGCCGCAGACGCCGAGACGAGCCCCGAGCTGGCGGCGGCGGAGCTGGAGGGGGAGCCGAAGCCGGCCCGGAAGCGGGCGTCCCGCAACAAGGCGGCGGAGCCGGTGGTGGCCGACGTGGACGTGGGGCCGGCGCCCGAGGCTGAGGGCCAGCCCCGCAAGCGGGCGAGCCGGAAGCGGGCGGCGGAGCCGGTGGCGGCCGACCCGGCGGGCGACGCCGAGGCGGCGGCTGCGGCGGAGGAGCCGAAGCCGGCCCGGAAGCGGGCGTCCCGCAAGAAGGCGGCGGAGCCGGTGGTGGCCGACGTGGACGTGGGGCCGGCGCCCGAGGCTGAGGGCCAGCCCCGCAAGCGGGCGAGCCGGAAGCGGGCGGCGGAGCCGGTGGCCGCAGACGCCGAGCCGAGCCCCGAGCTGGCGGCGGAGGAGCCGCAGGCAGCCCGGAAGCGGGCGTCCCGGAAGAAGGCGGCGAGCCCCGTGGTCGATGCCGACCCCATGCCCGACGGCGCTGAGGCCGGGGGTCCGGCCCCGGCGGGCGAGCCGCCGGCCGGCACGACGGTGACGCCCGAGCCGGCTGCGGCCGCCGGGGCGGTGCCCGCGCCCACCTACAACGGCGCCGAGTCCGGTTCGGCTGAGGGTTGACTCACCGCTGGTTGCTCGGGGCGGTGCCTGCGGTCGCCTGCGGCGGCGCCGAGTCCGGTTCGGCTGAGGCTTGACCCGCTGGCGTCCCTTGCTGGCGCCGACGAGCGTGTCGGTCCGGCGTCCGAGCCTCCTGCCCCGTCGCCTCCCGTCGCCTCGGCGCCTCGCGCCGGCGCCGGCGCCGGCGAGAGGGTGCGTGCCCGGCGTTGGGCCGCCCGTCGCCGTGCGCACCGTCCGACTCCCGACGCCACCCGCCACCGAGGGGCGGTGGGCCTGCCCGGCGTCGGCCCGTCCGGCCGCGCCGCCGGGCTCTGGGGTGCTTCGGGCACCGCCGGCTGGCGGGCCTGCCCGGCGTCGGGTCGCCCGTCGGCGCTCGGCGTGGCGCCGGATGCCGGGCGTGCCCGGTGGCGGGCGCCCAGGGCCACCGGCCCCGGGTCAGGCGGGGAGGTCGGCCACGAGCACGGCGAGGTCCCGGTCCTGCCAGCCGATGCGGGGCTCGAGCCCGGCGGCGGCCAGCCAGGCGAGCTGGTCGGCGGCGGAGTCGGGCGTGTCGTACTCGCCGTCGATCGGCGTCACGACGTCGGCGGGGTCGTCGGGCACCACGAGGTCGCCGAGCACGAAGCGCCCGCCCGGCGCCAGCGTGGCGGCCACCCGGCGGAACAGGTCGGCCTTGCCGGGCCTGTCGAGGTGGTGCACCGCCAGCGCGGACACGACCAGGTCGAACGGCCCGGCAGGCAGCGGGTCCTCGAGGCGGCCCGTCCGCAGGTCGGCGCCGGGCAGCGCCCGGCGGGCGGCGGTCAGCATGTCGGCGTTCTCGTCGATCCCCACGAGGGCGGCGCCGGGGTGGGCGGCCAGCACCGCCCGGGCGGTGGCGCCCGTCCCCGTGCCCAGGTCGAGCACCCGCTCCACGGCCCGCTTGGCGCCGGCGGCGGCCGCCCCCACCGCCGCCTGCAGCTCCCGGTAGGCCGGCACCTCGCGGGCCATCAGGTCGTCGTAGGTCGCCGGGTCGAAGTGGAACTGGCTCACCGGCCCCACCCTACGGGCACGCCGCGGCCCCGAGCCGCCGCCTCGAGCCGAGCCGCGTCGCCGCCCCGAGCCGCGTCGCCGGGCCGCCGCCGCGGGCCCGCGGGGCGACCCCGGGATCCCTCCGGCCCCCGGCGACCGCCCGGTAGCGTCGCCCTGTGCGCATCGCCACCTGGAACGTCAACGCGTTGACCCCCGAGCGGCTCGAGCGCATCTTCGACTGGGTCGACGCCGTCCAGCCCGACGTCCTGTGCCTGCAGGAGACGAAGGCCACCGACGACGCTTTCCCGGCGCTCGACTTCCACGGCCGGGGCTACGCCAGCGTCCACCACGGCGAGGGCCGGTGGAACGGCGTGGCCATCGTCAGCCGGGTGGGCCTCGAGGACCCGGTGTCCGGCTTCGCCGACGGCGGCGACCCCGACGCCGAGGCGCGGCTCGTGTCGGCCACCTGCGGGGGCGTGCGGGTGTCGTCGGTCTACGTGCCGAACGGCCGGGCGGTGGGCAGCGACCACTTCACCTACAAGCTGGCGTGGCTGGCCCGCCTGCGGTCCCACCTGGAGGCCGAGGCGGACCGATCCGGCGGGCGCCCGGCGGCCGTGTGCGGCGACTTCAACGTGGCCCCGGCCGACATCGACGTCTGGAACCCGGCCGCCTTCGAGGGCGACACCCACGTCACCGACGAGGAGCGGGCGGCTCTGGCCGAGCTCGAGAGCTGGGGCCTGCGGGATGTGTTCCGCGAGCGCTACCCGGGCGTGCCCCGCCTCTTCAGCTGGTGGGACTACCGGGCCGGCAACTTCCACAAGCACCAGGGCATGCGCATCGATTTGGTGCTGCTGTCGCAGGAGCTGGCCTCCCGGGTCACGTTCGCCCTCATCGACCGCAACGCCCGGAAGGGCAAGAAGCCCAGCGACCATGCCCCGGTCATCGTCGACGTCGATCTCGGCACCGGCGTGGGCGACGGCGCCGGCTCGCACGTGCCGGCCGCGGTCGGCTAGGACCAGCGTCCATGTCTGGCTCCCCCACGGACTTCCCGGACACCCCCCGCTCGACCGACGAGCGGCAGGCACCACAGGCGGCGAACCTGACCGACCCGCCCCACCCCGGCGGCGAGCCCGACCGGGGCGAGCCGGCCGGTCCCGGATCGCCCGACTGGGGCGACCGCCTGCACCAGTTCGCCAGCACCCCGCCGTCCCGCCGCCGGGCCGAGCTGCACCGGACGGGCAACGCGCTGCGGGCGATCGTCCACCGCCTCCACGGGTCCGACGCCCCGGCCAGCGAGCTGGCCGCCGTGGCCGACGAGCTGGAGGACCTGGCCCGGCGGCTCGAGGCGTTCCCCAGCGGATCGCTGTACGAGGGCTTCAGCGAGGCCACGCTGGCCGGCCAGGACCCCCACGCCTTCTTCGACCACAGCCCGATGCTGGGCCGGGCCAACCCGCTCGCCCCGCCGCTCAACCTCGAGAAGGACGGCACGGTCATGCGGGCCACGGCGGTCTTCGGCGACGCCTACGAGGGCCCGCCCGGCTGCGTGCACGGCGGCTACGTGGCCGCGGCGTTCGACGAGGTCCTGGGCTCGGCCCAGTCGTTGGGGGGCCGCCCGGGCATGACCGGGCGCCTGACCGTCCACTACCGAAGCCCGACGCCGCTTCGGACCGAGCTGCGCTTCGCCGGCTGGGTCGATCGCGTCGAGGGCCGCAAGACGTTCACGCTCGGCACGCTGTACGCGGGAGACCGGCTGTGCGCCGAGGCCGAGGGCCTGTTCATCGCCATCGACGTGCGCCGGTACATGGAGCTGCGCCGCGAGCGCGACGAGCGCTTCGGCACCCCCTCGGCCCCGGCCGACTCCTGAGAGGGAGCAGACCCCGAGACGCGCCGACGCCCTAGTTCCGGGCGGCCGTGACCCGGTGGAGCGCAGCCAGGAGCCCGTCGCCGATGCGGTTGGCCAGGAGCCGGCCCATCCCGGGCACGGCCGCCAGGTCGTCGATCGAGGTCGGCCGCGCCGCGGCGATGGCCTCGAGCAGCCGGTCGTCGACCAGGGCCTGGGGCTCGACCCGGGCGGCGCGGGCGGTCCGCTCGCGCCACTCGTGCAGGGCCTCGAGCACCGGGGACCGGGGCGCGGCCGCGGCGCCGGCGGCCGCCAGCTTGGCGCGCTGGTCGGCCAGGCGGCGCCGCCAGTCCGGCGGCGGACCGGGCGCCGGGGCGGCCGGCGCCGCCCGCTTCTCGGCGGCCAGGCCGGCGAGCCAGGGCGACAGCCGGCGCTCGACGACCCGCTCGCCGAACGCCCGCTGGGCCGCCCACGTGCACAGCAGCTCGTCCTCGGCCCGGGTCATGGCCACGTACAGCAGGCGGGCCTCCTCGGCCCGCGCCTGCTGGGTGCGGGCGTGGGCGATGGGCACGAACCCGTCCTCCAGGCCGGCCAGGTGGACGATCGGCCACTCCAGGCCCTTGGCGGCGTGGAACGTGGCGATCGTGACCGCGTCGCGGGTCCCCTCGGCGCCCTCGACGTCGAGCGTGGCCACCAGCCAGGCCAGGAAGCCCGTGGCCGACGTCCGGGTGTCGAGCCGGAGCTGGTCGTGGGCGAACCGGACGATGAGCTGGACGTTGGCCGCCGCCTCGGGGTCGGGCTCGGGCCCGGCCTCCAGCTCGTCGGCCAGCGCCGTCAGGTCGGGCACGCAGGTGGACAGGGGGGCGTCGCCCCGGCGCAGCAAGTCGATGGCCGCCCGCACCTCGGGCCGGGACAGAAGGTCGCCGCCGTCGCCCCCGCGCACCCGGTGGGGGATGTTGCCCGCGCCGCGCAGCGCCTCGGCGATGAGGGGCACCTGGGCGTTGGTGCGGACGAGGATGGCCTGTGCCGACCACGGCGTCCGGGGCGCCCGGCGGTCGCGGACCGCCCGGGCGATCGCCCAGGCCTCCTCGCGGTCGGTGGGGTGGCGCTCGAGGCGGGGCGGCGGGCCCTCGGGTCGGACGGCGACGACGCCGCCCGAACGGCCCCTGCCGGGCCCCGACCCGCCGGTGCCGTCACCCGACCTGTCCGAGCTGGCCCCGCCGGACCCGGACCCGGCCCCGTTCCGGCCGGCCGCCACGACCCGCCCGGCGGCCCCGCTCACCTTGGCGGCCCGCAGCACGGCTCCGGCCGCGGCCAGCACCTGGGGCGTCGATCGGTAGTTGCGCTCGAGCTCGATGACCTCGGCCGGCGGGTAGCGCTCGGTGAACCGCTCGAGGAAGCTGGCGTCGGCCCCGTTCCAGCCGTAGATGGCCTGGTGGGGGTCGCCCACCACGCACAGGTCGTAGCGGTCGCCGCGCCAGGCCTCGAGCAGCTGCATCTGCAGCGGGTTGACGTCCTGGAACTCGTCGACGAACAGGTGCCGGAACCGCCAGCGCTGGGCGGCGGCGAACGCCCGGTCGGACTCGATGTGGTGGCTGCACAGCCGCAGCAGGTCGTCGAAGTCGACGAGCCGCCGGCGGCGCTTCTCGTCCTCGTAGGCGGCGTAGAGCTCGGCGATCCGCTCGGCGGGGCCCGGGGTGCGCCGGCGGTGCTCGGCAGCCAGGGCCGGGTAGCCGTCGGGGCCGGCGAGCCGGGCCTTGGCCCACTCGATCTCGCCGGCGAGCTGGGCGGCGGTGAGGCCGCCCGTGCCGCGGCGCTCGGCCAGCAGCTCGCCCAGCAGGCGGCCCTTGCGGGTGAGCAGGGCGGGCGGCTGCCGGCCCTCCTCGGCCCACCGCGACCGCAGCTGGGCGTAGGCCACCCCGTGGAACGTGCCGGTGGCGACGCCGTCGCGCAGGCCCAGCACCCGGAGCCGGTCGCGCAGCTCGCCCGCGGCCTTGCGGGTGAACGTGAGGGCCAGCACGTGGTTGGCCTCGGCGTGGCCCTCGGCCACCCGCCAGGCGATGCGTCGGGTGAGCACCCGGGTCTTGCCCGAGCCGGCCGGGGCCAGGATCGCGAGCGGTGAGGCCAGCGACGTCACGGCTCGCCGCTGCGACTCGTCTAAGTCCTGGAGGAGGTGATCCGCGCCCAACCCGTTCGACGATAGGGGCTGGATAGCCTCGGCGGGGTGATCGACGTGCCGCCCGACCGGTTCGAGGCGCTCGTGGCCGACGCGCTCGACAGCATCCCCGAGGAGCTGGGCCGCCTCATGGACAACGTCGCCGTGGTGGTCGAGGACGGCTCGCCGTCCGGGCGGCTGCTCGGGCGCTACGAGGGCGTGCCGCTCACGGCCCGGGGCGACTGGTACGGGTCGGGGACCTTCTCGATGCCCGACAAGATCACGATCTTCCGCCGGCCGGTCTGCGCCATCTGCGCGGACGAGGACGAGGTGGTCGAGCAGGTGCGCATCACGGTGATCCACGAGGTGGCGCACCACTTCGGCATCGACGACGACCGGCTCGAGGCGCTCGGCTGGGCCTAGTCGCCGGCGACGACGCTCCCTGGATCCCCGCCTCCGGCGAGCGCGGCGTCCCTCCCCGGATACCGGGGTGGGGATACGATCACCGATCGTGGCGTTCCCCCGCAAGCTCCTCAACGACGAAGAGGAGATCGCCCTCGATCTCCACCCCCACTGGTGGTTCTTCGCGGGCCCGCTGGCCGCCCTCGTCGGGTCCATCGCCCTGGGTGTCGTGGTGCTGGTCCTCGACCTGCACGAGATCCTCCGCGGCGCGGCCGGCATCCTGGTCCTCGGCTGCCTGCTCTGGTTCGGCGCCCGCTACGCGGCCTGGGCCACGACCAACTTCGTCGTCACCACCGACCGGCTCATCTACCGACACGGCGTCATCTCCAAGCACGGCATCGAGATCCCGCTCGAGCGGGTCAACACCGTGTTCTTCAGCCAGTCACTGTTCGAGCGGCTGCTGCGCTTTGGCGACCTCGTCATCGAGTCGGCCGGCGAGATGGGCCGCCAGAGCTTCTCCAACGTCCGCAAGCCGTCGGCGGTGCAGAACGAGATCTACCGCCAGATGGAGGACAACGAGAACCGCAAGTTCGACCGCATCGGCGCCCGCCGGGTGGGTGGCCTCGCCGAGGATTCGATCCCGGCGCAGATTCGCGAGCTCGACGAGCTGCGGCGCCAGGGCGTTCTCTCGGAGGACGAGTTCGCCCGCAAGAAGCAGCAGCTGCTCGACCGCATGTAGGCCGGGGCCAGGCCCGCCCGGCGCCCGGGCCGGCCGAGCCGTCCCGAGCCGCTCGACGGCCGCCGTCCCGACCGGACCCAGCCGGTGCCGGCCTCTTCCGGCCCCGTTCCTCCGTCGGCGCGCCCCGCCGCAGCCGACTCGGGAGGTCGCGGCGCCGTACCGGCGACGCGATCCCCAGCCCGTCCCGACCCGGCGGCGACCCGGTAGAACGGACCCGTGCGGGTCGTCAGCCTCGTCCCCTCCGTCACCGAGACCCTGAGCGCCTGGGGTCGGCCGCCGATCGCCTGCACCCGGTTCTGCGAGCGCCCCGACCTGCCGCACGTCGGCGGCACCAAGAACCCCGACGTCCCGCGCATCGTCGCCCTGGAGCCCGACCTCGTGGTCATGTGCGAGGAGGAGAACCGGCGCGAGGACGCCGACGCCCTCGCCCGGGCCGGGGTCCCGACCGCGGCGCTGGCCATCGACGGCGTGGCCGACGTCGGCCCGGCGCTGCGCATGTTGGCCGGGCTCGTCGGGGCGCCCGCCGACGGCCTGCCCGACGTCGACCCGGCGCCGCCCGACGACGGCGCTCCGCTCCGCGCCTTCGTGCCGATCTGGAAGCGGCCGTGGATGACGCTGTCCGGCCGCACGTACGGCTCGTCGCTCCTGGCCGCCGCCGGCGTCACCAACGTCTTCGCCGACCACGCCGAGCGGTACCCGACCGTGACGCTGGACGAGGCCCGGTCCCGGGCCCCCGACGTCGTGCTCGCCCCGAGCGAGCCCTACCCGTTCGCCGAGCGCCACGTCCCGCAGCTGGAGGAGGTCGCCCCCGTCGTGCTCGTCGACGGGCAGGACCTCTTCTGGTGGGGCACCCGCACCCCGGCCGCCCTCGACCGGCTGCGGGCCCAGCTCCGCGAGCTGCGCTGACGGCGACGCGGGCGACGGGCCCGCGGGCCCGGTCCGCGGCGCCCGGGCCGGACGGACCGCCGACCGCGCGCTCAGGGCTCGCCGACCCTCAGGCCTCGCCCAGCCAGGCCCCGGGGGCGGGGCGGCCCCGCCACACGACCGGAGCCGGGATCTCCGCGCCGGGCCGGCACAGCGCGACCACGCAGCCGCCGAAGCCGGCGCCGGTGAGCCGGGCGCCGAACACCCCGGGCGTGCCCCGGAGGGCGGTGACCAGCTCGTCGAGCGCCGGCGTCGAGACCTCGAAGTCGTCACGCAGGCTGACGTGGCTGGCGACCAGCAGCTCGCCCGCGTAGTGGAGCTGGCCGGCCGACAGGGCGGCGGCCAGCGCGTCGACCCGGTGGTTCTCGGTGGTGACGTGGCGGGCCCGGCGGCGCAGCACCGGGTCCTCGATGGCCTCGACGTCGGTCGCCGACAGCTCCCGCAGCGAGCCGACCATCTCCTCGACGGCCTCGCACTCGGCCCGCCGCTCGGCGTACGCGGTCTTGGCCAGCTCCCGCTGGTCGCCGGAGTGGAGGACGACGACCTCGGCCCCCTCCGGGAACGGGACCGGCGTGACCTCCAGCGACCGGCAGTCGATCCGCAGCACCGAGCCGCCGACCGCGGCCACGGCCACGAGCTGGTCCATGATCCCGCAGGGCACCCCGACGGCCCGCAGCTCCGCCCGCTGGCAGGCCTGGGCCACGCCCAGGCGGTCGGACAGGTCGGCGCCCAGGGCGGTGGCCACCGCCACCTCGAGGGCGGCGCTCGACGCCAGCCCGCCGCCGGCCGGCAGCGTCGAGTCGATCATGCCCACGAAGCCGTCGGTCGGCTGCAGCTCGGCCATGACGGCGGCGACGTAGCGCGCCCAGTGGGGCTCGACGAAGGCCGGGTCGGTCGTGTCGCCCAGCTGGAGCTCGGCCACGCCGTCGAACTGCTCGGAGCCGAGCATGACCCAGTCGCCGCCCCGGTCGCCGGTGACCTCGGTGCCGAGGCCGATCGCCATGGGCAGCACCAGGCCGCCCACGTAGTCGGTGTGGTCGCCCATGAGGTTGACGCGCCCCGGGGCCCACGCTCGCAGTCCCATCACGAACCTCGTAGTGCGGCGGCGGCGTCCTCGGGGACGACCGGGTTGAGGTAGAGCCCGGTGCCCAGCTCGCCGGCGGCCACGTAGCGCTGGACGCCGGGCGAGCGCAGCGGCGACACCACGTGCACGTGGACGTGGGCCTCGGGCCAGAGAGCGCCGTCGGTGGGGCGCTGGTGGATCCAGAGCATGTAGGGGAGCGGGGTCTCGAAGAGGCGGTCGAGGCGGGCCAGCACGTCGATCAGCAGCGCCGCCAGGCCGTCCCGTTGCGGGCCGTCGAGGGACGGCAGGTCGGGCCGGTGGATCTGCGGCGCCAGCAGCAGGGCGTAAGGGTAGGCGCTGGCGAACGGCACCCACGCCGTCCACCCGTCGGACACGGCGACCACCAGGTCGTCATCCGCGCCGACGCACAGCGGGCACTCGCCCCGGGCCGCCCGCCGCAGCTCGGTCAGCGGCACCTCCGGCACGTCAGCCAGGGCGTAGATCTGGCCGTGGGGGTGGCTGATGGTGGCGCCCACCTCGGCGCCCCGGTTCTCGAACACGTGCACGTAGCCGACGTCGGCGCGGCGGCCCAGGGCCTCGGTGCGGTCGGCCCACAGGTCGACCACCCGGCGGGCTCCGTCGAGGCCCAGCTTCCAGAACGGCAGGTCGTGCTCGGGCGTGTACAGCACGATCTCGGACCGGCCGTCGGGGAACGGGGGCCACCGGTTCACGAACGCCTTGACGTCGTAGGGCTCGGGGGCCTCCAGGCCGCCGACGCAGAACGGACAGTCGGACGTGGGGAGGTTGGGCCGCCGCTGCCGCGACGGCACCATCGCCACCCGCGCGCCGCTCAGCTCGTCGACACGCACATCCTCGGCAACGCTCGCCCGGGACGACGCCATGAGCGCTCACCCTACGGCGTGGCGCGGGCCCGATCGGGCGCCGGCGCCGGCCCGTCAGAGCGTCGGTTCGAGCCCCAGGTATCGCTCCAGGAGGCGGTGGGTGTTGACGATCCGGCACTCCTCGCCGGACACGACGAGGTGGGTGAACCCCGGCTGGGCGAGCCCCCGCTGGACGTTGGCCACCGCCGCCAGGTCCTGGGTCAGGACCAGCCCGATCTCGGCCTGGCCGGGCGGCAGCGTGACGTCGACGGGCCGGTTGCGGGGCGCTGCGGGGTCGGGCGCCCGGTCGAAGTGGAACAGCACGAACTCGGCCCGGTCCGGCGCCGGTCCCGGCCGGGCGCTCAGCACGCTCAGCAGGTCGGGCGAGGCGATCAGCGTGGTGTTGGGGAACAGGTTGTACTGGTTGAGCCGGGTCAGCTGCTCGTTGTCGAAGCGCCCGAGGTCGACGCCCCGGGCCGCCTGGTGGCGCCGGATGGCGGCGGCCACGGCGTCGCGCACGGTCTCGCCGGGGTCGAGCGGCGGGAGAGGGCACGGCTCCGTGACGCCCATGCGGCCGCCCTGGGTGACGATGAACGACTCCCACACCGCCTGGTCGTCGACCGGGCCCAGGCGGGGGCTGGCCACGGCGTAGTCCTGCCACGACGCCGAGCAGTGCCCCCAGACCCGCTGCCAGGCGTTGACGTCGTCTACCGACGCCAGCATCTCGGGGTGGAGGCCCTGGATGTGGTACGTCTCGCTGAACCCGTCGACCACGACCTTCCAGTTGGCCTCGACCGGCGTGTCGACCATGGCGGTGCACCGGAACTCGTGCAGGTCGAGCCAGGCGCTGTCGTCGGGCACGCCGGCCAGGTAGTCGGCCAGCGGCACGGGGTCGAGGTCGAGGTTCACGAACACCAGCGGCCCCCAGGTGTCGACGCTGGCGGCGACCAGGGGCAGGTCCTCGTTGCGCAGGGCGCCGAACCACTGGCGCGACGGCACCTCGCGCAGCCGGCCCCGCAGGTCCCACGCCCAGCGGTGGAAGCTGCACCGCAGCTCGGTCAGGCCGGCCGCCGTGCCCTGGCACAGCAGGTTGCCCCGGTGCCGGCAGTGGTTCTGGAACGCCCGCAGCTGGCCGTCGTCGCCCCGGACCACCAGCACGGAGTAGGGGCCGATGCGGTGTTCGAACACGTCGCCGGGCCGGTCGACGTGGTCGAGCGAGCAGGCCACGACCCAGACCCGGGGCCACATGCGCTCGATCTCGAGCGCGGCGAACTCGGGGGAGGTGTAGCGCTCGGCCGGGATTTGGAACGACTCGCCCCGCTCCGCCGCCGGCCGGTCGATCGTCACCCGGGTGCCCGCCCGGGTCCGGCCCACCCGGGTCTCGCTGACGCTCATCGGGCGCCCCGGATCAGCCGGCCGGGGCGGGCGCCGGTGTCCTCGCCCCGCTCGCGGGTCACCTCGCCGGACACGACCGTGGCCACGTAGCCCTCGGCGCGCTGGACGAGCCGCCGGGCGCCGCCGGGCAGGTCGAACACCATCTCGGGCAGCGCCAGCTGCAGGTTCTCGTAGTCGATGACGTTGAGGTCGCCCTTGTACCCGGGGACCAGCACGCCCCGGTCGCCGAGGCCGTAGAGCCGGGCGGTGTCGTGCGTCATCTTCCGGACCGCCAGCTCGAGGGGTAGCCGCTCGCCGCGGGACCGGTCCCGCGCCCAGTGGCTGAGCATGAACGTGGGGTTGGAGGCGTCGCACATCACCCCGCAGTGGGCCCCGCCGTCGGACAGCCCGAGCGCGGCGTTGGGGTGGAGCAGCATCTCCCGCATGTCGTCGAGGCTGCCGTGGCTGTAGCCGAGCAGGGCGAACATGAGCAGCTCGCGCCCGTCGTGGCGCAGCATCAGGTCGTAGAGCACCTCGCGGGCCGGGCGGCCCTCCCGCTCGGCGATGGCCTCGACGCTCATGTCGGGCGTCGGCTCGTAGTCGGGCGGCTCGCCCATAGGGTAGATGCGGTCGAGGCTGGCCGAGACGAACTGGCGGATGGGGTCGCCCTCGGCCGGCTCCTCGGCGAGGATCCGGGCCCGGACGTCGGGGTCGCGCAGCCGGGCCACCCGCTCGGGCAGCGGCAGGTCGGCCAGGTCCCGGTACGTGGGGTGGGCGACGAACGGGTGGAAGGTCGGGAACCCGATCAGCAGGTTGAGCGGCCGGCCGCCCACCTGGGCCCGCAGGTCGGAGCCCTCGGCGTTGGCCTCGGCCGCCAGGCGGAGCACGTCGCGCCACTGGTCCGGCGCCAGGTTGTGCTGGGACAGGGCGAAGGTGATCGGGCGGCCGATGGCGGCCGACAGGCGGCGCATCCACGCCACCTCGCGCTCGGGGGCGGCCAGGTCCTCGCCCATGACGCCGGCCGGGGCCAGCTCGAACACGCCCGTGCCCAGCTCGCCCAGCACCCGGCCGATGCCGAACAGCTCGTCCTCGGCCGCGAACGTCCCCGGCACCGGCTCGCCGTCGACGGCCCGGTGCATGATCGTGCGGGACGTCGAGAAGCCGAGCGCCCCGGCCGCCACCCCCTCCCGCACGATCTCGGCCATGGCCGCGATGTCCTCGGGCGTGGCCGGCTCGTTCTTGGCGCCCCGCTCGCCCATCACGTAGGCCCGCACCGCGCCGTGGGGGACCTGCGTGCCCACGTCGATCGCCCGCGGTAGGCGCTCGAGGGCGTCGAGGTACTCGGCGAACGTCTCCCACCCCCAGGCGATGCCCTCCGACAGGGCGGCGCCGGGGATGTCCTCCACGCCCTCCATGAGCTGGATCAGCCAGTCCTCCCGGCCCGGGCGGACCGGGGCGAAGCCGACCCCGCAGTTGCCCATCACCACCGTCGTGACGCCGTGCCACGACGACGGCGCCAGCTCCGGGTCCCACGTGGCCTGGCCGTCGTAGTGGGTGTGGATGTCGACCACGCCCGGCGTGACCAGCAGGCCGTCGGCGTCGATCGTGCGGCGGGCGGCCTCGCCGGCCAGCCGGCCGACCGCGGTGATGCGGCCGCCGTCGATCGCCACGTCGGCCGTGCGGGCCGGCGTACCGGTGCCGTCGACGACCGTGCCCCCGCGGACCACGAGATCGTGCATGCGTCCCCCTCCGCTTCGCTCGCAGCGGGCGTTGCGCCCGGCGGACCGCCGCCCGGCGCACGCTCGCCGGTCGCGAGCGTCGCATGGCGCACAGTGCAACGCAAGGGTTGCATTATGCAACCACTACGGCTATCCCTACCGGGGGTGCCCCGGCCCTCGCCCCAGACCGACCGCGTCGTCGCCGTCGTCGAGCTGCTCGCCTCACGCCCCGACCAGCCGCTCACGCTGGCCGCCATCACCCGGCACCTCGGCGTCAACAAGTCGACCGTCTACTCGATGCTCGCCGCCCTCACGCAGGCCGGGTGGCTGCTGCGCGACCCCTACCGCAAGACCTACCGCCTGGGGCCGGCCCTGGCCGCGGTGAGCCGGGTGGCGGCCGCCGGGTTCCCGGCGCTCGAGTTCGCCCGGGGCGCCATCGAGGCGTTGAGCCGCGAGACGGGCGCCAACTGCGCCGCCCTGTCGGTGGCCGACGACCACGTGACGGTCGTCGACCAGGTCCGCGACCTGCGCGCCATCGGCCCCGGGCTCACGATCAGCGCCCCCATCCCGCTGCGGCCGCCGCTGGGCACGGTCGTCATGGCCTGGGCCCCGGCCCCGCAGGTCGAGCGGTGGCTCGGGCAGGCCGCCGAGGAGGCCCGGCCCGGCCTGCGCCGGGCCCTGGCGGTGACCCGCGAGCGGGGCTACACCGTCGAGCTCGCCACCCGGCCCCTCAGCCCGTTGCGCGACGTCGTGGCCGGCACGGCCGAGCCCGGCGCCCGCGTCACGCAGCTGCTGGCCGAGCTGGCCGACGAGCTGGTGGGCCGCGACGACTTCCTCGGCGTCGACCTCGAGCCCGACCGGCCGTACCTGGTCGGCACGCTCAACGCCCCGGTCCGCGAGGCGGGTGGTCGGGTGGTGCTGGTCCTGTCGCTCAACGGGTTCGCCACGCCGCTGACCGGCACCGAGGTCGGCGCGCTCGGGCGCCGGCTGGTCGAGGCGGCGGCGACGGTGACCGAAGCGCTCGGCGGGACCGCGGCGTGAGGCCGCTGCTTGACCGGCCGGTCAGCCCCGAACACGATGACGGGCATGCCTGTGGCCCGCGTCGATGGGATCGAGATCTACCACGAGACGATCGGCGATCCGGGTGATCCGACGGTCCTGCTGATCTGCGGCCTGGGCTCCCAGCTGTTGACGTGGGACATCGAGTTCTGCCGCCAGCTCGCCGACCGGGGCTTTTGGGTCGTGCGCTACGACAACCGCGACGTGGGCCTGTCCACCCACCTCGAGGAGCCGATCGACCTGATGGGCCTGATCGGCTCGTTCGCCGGTGGGCCGCCGGTCGAGGTGCCCTACAAGCTGACCGACATGGCTGGCGACGCCGTCGGTCTCCTCGACCACCTGGGCGTCCGGCGGGCGCACGTCGTCGGCGTGTCGATGGGCGGCATGATCGGCCAGACCCTGGCCATCGAGCACCCCGACCGGGTGGCGACGCTGACCTCGATCATGTCGAGCACCGGCGACCCCGACGTCGGCGCGCCGACCGCCGAGGCGCTCGAGGTGCTCCTGGCCCCGCCGGCCACCACCCGCGAGGAGGCGCAGGACCAGCTCGTCCAGCACGCCCACGTGTGGGGGAGCCCGGCCTTCATCGACGAGGAGCGCCTCCGCGCCCTGGCGGGCGCCGCCTACGACCGCGCCCGCGACCCGATGGGCGGCACGCGCCAGCTGGCCGCGGTGCTGGCCTCCGGCAGCCGGTCGGAGGCCCTGCGTGAGCTGCACGTCCCGACCCTCGTCATCCACGGCACCGAGGACAAGCTCGTCCAGCCCTCGGGCGGCGAGCGGACCGCGGAGGTCATCCCCGATGCCAAGCTGCTCATGATCGAGGGCATGGGCCACGACCTGCCGCCGCAGCTGTGGCCTCGCCTCATCGACGCCATCGCCGCCCACGCCGCCGAGCACGCCGGCCGGGTGGAGGCGTGACCGTCGATCCGACCCGCCGATTCGACCGACCGACGCAACCGACACGACCCACCACCTGACCCCCGACACACGGAGAGAGACCTATGGGCCCGCTGGCCGGGATCAAGATCATCGAGCTCGCCGGGATCGGACCGGGACCGTTCTGCGGGATGATGCTGTCCGACATGGGGGCCGAGGTCATCCGCATCGACCGGGCCCAGAGCGTGCAGGGCGGCGACCCGGCGACGCCGCCGGCCGACCTGCTCAACCGGGGGAGGAAGTCGATCGGCGTCGACCTCAAGAACCCCGAGGGCGTCGAGGTCGTGCTGAAGCTGGTCGAGGGCGCGGACGCCCTGTTCGAGGGGTTCCGGCCCGGGGTGGCCGAGCGCCTGGGCGTGGGCCCCGACGTGTGCCTGGAGCGCAACCCCCGCCTCGTCTACGGGCGGATGACCGGCTGGGGTCAGGACGGCCCGCTCGCCGACGCCGCCGGCCACGACATCAACTACATCGCGCTGGCCGGGGCGCTCGAGCCCATCGGGCGCCGGGGCGAGGCGCCGGTGCCGCCGCTCAACCTGGTCGGCGACTTCGGCGGCGGCGGGATGCTGCTGGCGTTCGGCATCGCCTGCGGGATCATCGAGGCCCAGCGGTCGGGCAAGGGTCAGGTCATCGACGCGGCCATGGTCGACGGCGCCGCCGCCCTCATGACGATGACGCACTCGTTCCGGGCCATGGGCGTCTGGCAGGACGAGCGGGGCACCAACATGCTCGACACCGGCGCCCACTTCTACGACGTCTACGAGACGGCCGACGGCAAGTACGTGTCGATCGGCTCCATCGAGCCGCAGTTCTACGCCGAGCTGCTGAAGCGGCTGGGGCTCGAGGACGAGGAGCTGCCCTGGCAGATGGACCGGGCCCAGTGGCCGGCGCTCAAGGAGCGCTTCGCCGCCCTCTTCCGCACCAAGACCCGTGACGAGTGGTGCGAGCTGATGGAGGGCACCGACGTGTGCTTCGCACCCGTCCTGTCCATCCCCGAGGCCATCGAGCACCCCCACAACAAGGCCCGGGGCACGTTCGTCGAGGTGGCCGGCATCCCGCAGCCCGGCCCCGCGCCCCGCTTCAGCCGCACCGCCCCCGAGGTGAAGTCGCCGCCGGCGCACGCCGGGCAGCACACCGACGAGATCCTGGCCGAGGCCGGCTACGACGCGGACGCCATCGCCAAGCTGCGCGAGGCGGGCGCCGTCGCCTGACGGGCCCGGTAGCGTCCGGGCGCATGGCCACGCTGGTCGCGTTCCACGCCCACCCGGACGACGAGTGCATCGCCCAGTCGGGCACCCTGGCGAAGGCGGCGGCCGAGGGGCACCGCACGGTCGTGGTGTACGCCACCCGCGGCGAGGTGGGCCAGGCGCCCGAGGGCTTCCTGGCGCCCGGCGAGGAGCTGGTCGACCGGCGGCGCGCCGAGGCCGAGAAGTCTGCCGCCGTCCTGGGCGTGGCCCGCATCGAGTGGCTGGGCTACCGCGACTCGGGGATGATCGGCACGCCCGACAACGACGACCCGCGCTGCTTCTGGCGGGCCGACGTCGAGGAGGCGGCCGCGCGGCTGGCCGCCATCCTGCGCGCCGAGCGGGCGGACGTGCTCACCGTCTACGACGACCACGGCAACTACGGTCATCCCGACCACATCCAGGTCCACCGGGTGGGCGTGCGGGCGGCCGAGCTGGCGGGCACGCCGCACGTGCTCGAGCTGACGTTCAACCGCGACTTGATCCGGGCGTCGATGCGGGCCGCAGCGGAGGCCGGCGAGCTGGGGGAGGACCTGCCCGACGCCGACGACCCCGACTTCGCGGTGGGGACGTCGGAGGCGCTCATCACCACCGTCGTCGACGTCACCGACTACCTCGACCACAAGCGGGCGTCCATGGAGGCGCACGCCAGCCAGGTGGGCGACACCGGGTTCTTCCTGGGGCTCGACGACGACGCCTTCCGGGGACTCCTCGGGCGGGAGTGGTACATCCGGCGAGGCGCGCCGCCGGGCCACCGCGACGACGACGTGTTCGCCGGGGTGGCGGGCGCCGGGCCGCGGGGCGCCGGCTCGCCCGGTGGCGAGACCGGTGGCGGGACCGGTGGCGGCTGACGGGCCCGGCCCGTCGGCGGCCGAGGTCGCCGAGCGGATCGCCGCCGAGCTGGCGGCCCGGGCCGACCCCGCCCGGGCGGCGGCCATGGCCCGCTACATGCGCCCTGGTGTAGCGACCCAGCGAAGCTGGGACCGCTCGGGGTCGCGGGGTGGTTTGGACGGGTTTCCCTTCTTGGGCGTGCCCGCGCTGGGTCAGAAGGAGGCGTGGCGGGCCGCCACGGCCGGCCTGCCCCGCCGTCTGCCCGAGCCGGTCGTGGCCGAGGCGGCCGCCCTGCTGTGGGAGCGGCCCGAGCGCGAGCACCAGTACCTGGGCACCACGCTGGTCAACCGCCACGCCGAGTCCGGCCCGCCCAGCCCCGCCTTCCTGGCCACGCTGCGGGCGCTGATCGTCGCCAAGCCGTGGTGGGACACCGTGGACGCCCTGGCCACCCGGGGCGTCGGGGCGGTCGTCCGCCGCCACCGGCAGCTGCGCGCCGAGATGGACGCCTGGCTGGCCGGCGACGACCTGTGGCTGGTGCGGGCTGCGCTGCTCCACATGAACCGGTGGAAGGGCGAGGCCGATCAGGCCTGGCTGTTCGACGCCTGCCTGGCCCGCGCCGGCGACACCGACTTCTTCATCCGCAAGGCCATCGGGTGGGCGCTGCGCGAGCACTCCAAGGTTGACGAGCGGGCGGTGGTGGCGTTCGTCGCCGCCCACGAGGCCGAGCTGAGCGGGCTCAGCCGGCGGGAGGCGCTGATGTGGCTGGAGCGTCGGCGCCGCCGCCTCGGCGCCTGACGCCCGCCACGGCGGCCGCAGGATGAGCGCCGGCCCGCGGGATCCGCCGGCCGGAGGTCGACCCCGGCGAGGCTGTCGACCCCGGCGACGCTAGGGCACCAGGACGGTCTTGCCCATCGTGTTGCGGTCCTCGACCGCCCGGTGGGCCTCGGCGGCCTTCTCCAACGGGAAGCTCTGGCCGACCAGCGGGACGAGCGTGCCGTCGGCCGCAGCCGCCAGCGCCCGCTCCTCGTACGGGCGCAGGCCGCCGGGCCCCTTGAGGATCCGGGCCCCGACGCCGGCCGACACGGTCAGCCCCTGGGCGAACAGGTCCTCCGCGCTCAGCGGGGCCGGCGACCCCGACGACGAGCCGTACAGGATCACCCGGCCGCCGAACCCGAGCAGCTGCCGGGCGCCCAGCCCGAGGTCGCCGCCCACGCCGTCGAAGACCACCGTCGGCTCGCGGTCGCCGAGGGCCCGCCGCACCTCGTCGGTCCACTCGGGCGCCCGGTAGTCGACGGCCACGTCGGCGCCGAGCTGCCGGACCTTCTCGACCTTGGCCGGGCCGCCCGCCACCCCGACGACGACCGCCCCCGCGTGGCGGGCCGCCTGGACGAGCAGGGTGCCGAGCCCGCCGGCCGCCGCCGTCACGATCGCCACGTCGTCGGCGGTGAGCTGAGCCACGTCGAGGATGCCCAGCGCCGTGCGGCCGGTGCCGATCATGGCCACCGCCGCCTCGTCGGACACCCCGTCGGGCACGGCGTGCAGGAAGGACACGTCGCGGACTGCCAGCTCGGCGTATCCGCCGCTGGCCTCGCCGAGATGGGCGACGACCCGGCGCCCCAGCCACGACTCGTCGACGCCCGGCCCGGTGGACTCGACGACGCCGGCCACCTCGCGACCGGGGATCATCGGTAGCTCGGGTGGCGGGAAGGGGCCGCCCGACTGCCCGGCTCGGATCTTCGTGTCGAGCAGGTGGATGCCGGCGGCGGTCACCGCGATGCGGACCTGGCCGGGCCCCGGCAGGGGGTCCTCGACCTCCTCGTACCGGAGCACCTCCGGCGGGCCGAACTCGTGTTGGCGGATCGCGTGCATGCCCGGAGGTTAAGACTTCAAGTGAGCTTTAGGTCAAGCGGCGGGAAGGGCTCGCGACCGGGGTTCGCGTCCCGGTCCCGCACCGTCTACCGTCGCCCTGCCCCCGTTCCTTCACGAGGAGAGCAGTGAGTTGTCTCAGGTGATCAAGATCAACGCCATCACGGTGCCCGAGGGGTCCGGCGACGAGCTGGCCAAGCGGTTCGCCGCCCGGGCCGGGGCGGTCGACGGCCAGGAGGGCTTCGAGGGCTTCGAGCTGCTCCAGCCGACCGACGGCCGCAACGTCTACCTGGTCGTGACCCGGTGGAAGGACGAGGAGTCGTTCCAGAAGTGGGTCAACAGCCCGGCGTTCGCCCACGGGCACCAGGGCGCCGACAAGCCGCACCCGCACGGCGGGCCCGTCTCGGTGTCGAGCGAGCTCTGGTCGTTCACGGTGGCCACGAGCTCGCCCGGCCAGGGCTGAGCGGCGTTCCGCGCCGTCCGTGAGCCTGCACGACCTGCACGCCGGCTGGGCCTGGTTCGTCGTCGTGGCGAACGGGCTCGCCGGCCTGTGGGCGCTCGGCGCCCACCGGTGGGAGGAGCTGCGGCGGCCGGCGCTGTGGTGGTTCACCGGCGTGGCGGAGGTGGCGATCGCGGTCCAGGTCGTGATCGGCGTCGTGCTGCTGAACCGCGAGGACGTCGAGCCGCCGCAGTTCCACATGTTCTACGGGTTCGTGGCGCTGGCCGCCGTCGGCATCATCTACAGCTACCGCCACCAGCTGAAGGCGTGGCTCTACCTGCTCTACGGCCTGGGCGGCTTGTTCCTCATGGGCCTCGCCCTGCGAGCGATGACGATCGGCGGGGCCCGCTGAGCGGGGCCCGCCGGGGCCGGCGCTCAGGGCCCGGGAGAGAGGCGTCCCCCGACGAGCGGGGCGGGACCCGCTGAGCAGGCCTGCCGGAGCCGGATCTCGGAGGCGGGTCAGAGGTGGACGACCGGGCAGGTCAGCGTGCGGGTGATGCCCTGGATCATCTGGACCCGGCTCACCACCATCTTGCCCAGCTCGTCGACCGTGCCCGCCTCGGCGCGGGCGATCACGTCGTAGGGGCCGGTCACGTCTTCGGCCGTCACGACGCCGTCGATGCTGCCGACCTCCTCGGCGACCTCCGCAGCCTTGCCGACCTCGGTCTGGATGAGGATGTACGCGCTGACGGTCATCTGACCGGACCTCCCATCGTGGCTGGTCGGCGATGGTAGTGGCGGGCCCTCCGGACGCGACAGTGGGGGCGCACCGTCGGGTGCGCCCCCACGGAGGTGGTCCGACTCAGGCTGCCTGGGCCTCGGCGGCCTGCTCCGCCTTGGCGGGCTCGGCCTCGGTGGCCTGGGCCTCGATGGCGTCCCGCTTGTGGGCCCCGCCGATGGCGATCTTGCGCGGCTTGGCGTCTTCGGCCACCGGCAGGGTGACGGTCAGGACGCCGTGGTCGTACGAGGCCTCGATGGCGTCGGTGTCGACGTTCTCGCTCAGCATCAGGCGCCGGGTGAACGTGCCCTGCGGCCGCTCGTTGACGATGACGTCGTCACCCTCGGCCGTCTCGAACTTGCGGGTGGCGGTCACCGTCAGCACGTTGCGCTCGACGGACACGTCGATGGCGTCGGGGTCGACACCCGGAAGGTCGAAGCTGACGAACACCTGCCCCTCGTGGCGCACGGCGTCCATCGGGACGGTCGAGGCAGCCGAGCGACGGAACATCTGGTCGATCTGCTCGGTCAGGCGATCGACCTCGCGGAACGGATCGAACCGCATCAGCATCGCAGGCTTACCTCCTCGTCAAAGGTCCTGCTCGAGATTCCCTCTCGTGATTCCGATCGGGATCCGTCTCTTCATGCTCCCCTCAGGGAACCTGCCAACAGAATAGCGGGAAAGTTGAGTGCTTCCAACTCAACTTAGGCGAAACTTTGCGGCGCGGCCGGTCGCGAACGCGCCGGTGCCGCCCCGCAGGGCGGCACCGGGCGATTCGGTAGGTAGGCGATTCGGCAGGTCCGCGGCCCCGAGGGGCCGGCGGTCGGCCGACCGTCAGCTGGCGGCCAGCCGCTTCTCCAGTGTCTCGAGCTGGTCGCGCAGCGGGGCGGGCACCCGCTCGCCGAGCGAGCGGTAGTGCTCCTCGAGCTGCGGCAGCTCGGCGCGCCACGAGTCGGGGTCGACCCGCAGCAGCTCCTCGACCGTCTCGGGCTTCACGTCGAGCCCGGACGTGTCGAGCGAGCCGGGCGTCGGCACCCGGCCGATGGGCGTGTCGACCGCCTCGGCCTTGCCTTCGATGCGCTCGATGATCCACTTGAGGACCCGGCTGTTCTCCCCGAAGCCCGGCCACAGGAACGAGCCGTCCTCGCCCCGGCGGAACCAGTTGACCCAGAACAGCCGCGGCAGCTTGTCGGACGCCGTGCGCTCGCCGATCGACAGCCAGTGGGCGAAGTAGTCGCCCATGTTGTAGCCGCAGAACGGGAGCATGGCGAAGGGGTCGAACCGCAGCTTGCCAACGGCGCCCGCCTGGGCGGCAGTCGTCTCCGAGCTCATGATCGAGCCCAGGAAGACGCCGTGGGTCCAGTCGAACGACTCGGTGACCAGCGGCACGTTCGTGGCCCGCCGGCCGCCGAACAGGATGGCCGAGATGGGCACGCCCGCCGGGTCCTCCCACTCGGGGGCGATCGACGGGCACTGCGACGCCGGCGTCGTGAAACGGGCGTTCGGGTGGGCGGCGGGGGCGTCGGAGTCGGGCGTCCAGTCGTTGCCCCGCCAGTCGATCAGGTGGGCGGGCGGCTCGGACAGGCCCTCCCACCACACGTCGCCGTCGTCGGTGCGGGCGACGTTGGTGAAGATCGAGTTGGCCCGGAACGTCTCCACCGCGTTGGGGTTGGTGTCGGCCCCGGTGCCGGGCGCCACCCCGAAGAAGCCGTACTCGGGGTTGATGGCGTGGAGCCGGCCGTCCGCGCCGAACTTCATCCAGGCGATGTCGTCGCCGATCGTCTCGACCTTCCACCCCGGCAGGGTGGGGATCATCATCGCCATGTTCGTCTTCCCGCAGGCCGACGGGAAGGCGGCGGCGATGTAGCGCTTCTCGCCGTTGGGCGGCGTGATGCCGAGGATGAGCATGTGCTCGGCCAGCCAGCCGTCGTCGCGGGCCATCGTCGAGGCGATGCGCAGCGCGAAGCACTTCTTCCCGAGGAGGGCGTTGCCGCCGTAGCCGGAGCCGTAGGACCAGATCTCGCGGGTCTCGGGGAAGTGGACGATGTACTTGTTGTCGGCGTCGCACGGCCAGGGCACGTCCTCGCGCCGGTTGCCGTCGTCGTCGACGAGGGGGTAGCCGACCGAGTGCAGGCACGGCACGAAATCGCCGTCGGGCCCGAGGACGTCGAGGGCGCCCTGGCCCATGCGGGTCATGATCCGCATGCTGACGACCACGTACGGCGAGTCGGTGAGCTGGACGCCGATGTGGGCGATCGGCGAGCCCAGGGGGCCCATGGAGAAGGGGACGACGTACATCGTCCGCCCCCGCATCGCCCCCGAGTAGAGCTTCATGAGCTCGGCTCGCATCTCGGCGGGGTCGCGCCAGTTGTTGGTGGGCCCGGCGTCGATCTCTCGCTCGGAGCAGATGAACGTGCGGTCCTCGACCCGGGCGACGTCGCCGGGATCGGAGAGGGCGAGGAAGCTGTTGGGGCGCTTCGCCTCGTTGAGCCGTTGGAAGGTGCCGCCGTCGACGAGGAGCTGGGTCAGACGCTCCCACTCCTCGTCGGACCCGTCACACCACTCCACTCGGTCCGCACGGAATACGGCTGCCCAGTGGTCGACCCAGTCTCTCAGCTTCTGGTTGGTGGTGGTTGCAGCCATGGTCCTCCGGTCGGTCTCGGCTCCTCGCGAGTCACACGGAGGCCGCGTCTCCTGGAGGACTCCCCCGTTCCGGGTCGAGGCCCGGCGTCCCCATGTCAGCCTCCGAGCCCAACCGCAGGCGGGTGGCCCGACCCTCGCTGTCGAGGTCGAAGATCACACGCTGCCCTTGGCGCAAGAGGCGGAACATCGAGCCGGCCAGCGCGTCGGCGGCCAGATCGACCTCAGCGAGATCGGTGTCGCGCACGACGATCCCGTCACCGGAAGTCGGGTCGTACGACTTGATCACACCTTGCACTCGTCGATCTCCCTCTTGGCCCGCGATTGGGTTCTGCCACCGTATCTGAACGATTTGCGTCCGGCCCAATATCGCTCGCGGCGATGGTGCAATCGATACGGGAGAGGCCTCGGAACGCGCAACGGGCGCCCCGGAGGGCGCCCCGAGCCGGCCCGGCCGGCGACGATGCCGCTCAGTGGACGAGCTTGGTGACCTTGCCGGCCTTGATGCAGCCGGTGCACACGTGGATGCGGCGCGGCGAGCCGTCGACGAGCGCGCGCACGCGTTGGATGTTCGGGTTCCAGCGGCGCTTCGTGCGGCGGTGCGAGTGGCTCACACTCATGCCCCACGACGGGTGCTTGCCACACACCTCGCAGACGGCTGCCATGGACGCTTACCTCGGTCTCGGGGGTCTACCTGGGACCGGGTGACTGTACTGGCCGTGAGCGGGTAGCCACAACTCCCATGGACCGACAGCGGGGCCGCCTAGCATCGCCGGTCGTGACCACCCTCGAGCACCTGGGCGCCGCCGACCTGCGAGCGGTCGTAGAGGCCTACCGGGACGCGCTGGCGGCGCACCGCGAGCCGATCAACCGGTTGAACGTCTACCCCGTGCCCGACGGCGACACCGGCACGAACATGTCGCTCACGCTGGTCTCGGTGTGCGAGGAGCTCGAGAAGGTCGAGAGCGACGACCTCGCCGGCGTGTGCCGGGCCATCAGCCACGGCTCGCTCATGGGGGCGCGGGGCAACTCGGGCGTCATCCTGTCCCAGGTCCTGCGGGGCCTCGCCGGCGCGGCCGCCGAGACCGGCGGCTTCGACGGGCCCGGGCTGGCCCGGGCGCTGCGGGCCGCGTGCGACGCCGCCTACCAGGCGGTGATGCGGCCGGTCGAGGGCACGATCCTCACCGTGGTGCGGCGGGCGGCCGAGGCGGCCGAGGAGGCGGCGGCGTCGCCCGATCCGGCGGGCCACGACCTGGTGGCGGTGCTCGACGCCGCCCGCGCCGCCGCCCAGACGGCGCTGGACGAGACGCCCCAGCAACTCAAGGTCCTGGCCGACGCGGGGGTGGTCGACGCCGGCGGCGCCGGGTTCCTGCTGCTGCTCGACGTCTTCCTCCAGGTGGTCGACGGCCGGCCGGTGCCCGAGCCCCGGGTGGGGGAGGGGGCGGTCCGGCCCGACGCCAACCTCGTCGAGCACACCGGCGACGAGGCGGACGCGGGGCCGTCCGGCCCGCGCTACGAGGTCATGTACTTCCTCGAGGCGCCGGACGAGACGATCCCGGCGTTCAAGGACGTCTGGGCCGGCATCGGCGACTCGATCGTGGTCGTGGGCGGCGACGGCATGTGGAACTGCCACATCCACACCGACGACATCGGCGCCTCGATCGAGGCGGCGCTCGACGTCGGCCGCCCCTCCCAGATCCGGGTGACCGACCTCCACGAGCAGGTCGAGGAGGAGCGCTGGGTGCGCGAGGCGGCGGACGCCGGCGTCGTCGTCGAGGAGCCGCCCCACGTCCACGAGCCGGTCACGACCGCAGTCGTCGCCGTGGCCACCGGCGACGGGGTCAAGCGCATCTTCTACAGCCTCGGCGTCCAGGGCATCGTCACCGGCGGGCAGTCGATGAACCCGTCGACCGCCGACCTGCTCGAGGCCGTCGAGCGGGTGCCGGCCGACCAGGTCGTCATCCTCCCCAACAACAAGAACATCATCCCGGTGGCCGAGCAGGTGGACGGCCAAACGACCCGGTCGGTGCGGGTCGTGCCCACCCGGGGCATCGCCGAGGGCTTCGCCGCGCTCATGGCCTACGACCCCGAGGCACCGGTCGACGAGAACGCCAAGGAGATGACAGCCCAGGCGGCCAACGTGGTGGCCGGCGAGGTGACCCGCGCCGTGCGCGACTCGATGTCGCCGGTCGGTCCCATCTCCGAGGGCGACTACCTGGGCATGACCCGCGACGGCATCAAGGCGGTCGACGAGACGGTGGCGGGAGCGGCCTGCGCCCTGCTCGACGCCCTGGTCACCGACGAGCACGAGATCGTCACGATCATCGAGGGCGAGGGCGCCACCGCGGCCGACACCCGGGCGATCACCGAGTGGCTCGACGAGCACCGCCCCAACGTCGCCGCCGAGGTCCACCACGGGGGCCAGCCCCTCTACCCGTACCTCCTCGGCATCGAGTGAGTCCGCAGGCCGGTGGCGACGGCTCCCATCACGCTCTCCGAGTTCGACCGCATGCCGGTCACCCGCCTCAACGGGGTGGGGCCGCGCAAGGCCGAGGCGCTGGCCGCGGTCGGCGTCGAGACGGTGCTCGACCTGCTGACCTACTACCCGCGCCGCTACGTCGACCGGACCAACGAGGGCCGCATCCGCGACCTGGTGGTCGGCGAGGAGGCGCTCGTGATCGTCACCGTCCAGCGGGTGAGCTCGCGGCGCACCCGGGGCCGCCCGCCACGGGCGATGGTGATCGCGGACGTCACCGACGAGAGCGGCCGCCTGCGGGTCACGTTCTTCAACCAGGCCTGGCGGGAGCGGCAGCTCCGCCCCGGCACCCGGGTCGCCCTGTTCGGGAAGCTCGAGGTCTACGCCGGCCGCAAGCAGATGACCAACCCGATCGTCGACCTCATCGGCGACAAGACCGGCCGCATCGTCCCCATCTACCCCCAGTCCGAGAAGGCCGGGCTGTCGACCTGGGAGGTCGGCGGCTGGGTGGCCGAGGCGCTGCGCCGGGCCCGGCCCCGCGGCATCGCCGATCCCGTCCCTGACTGGGTGCTCGACCGCTACGACCTCATCACTCGGGAGGAGGCGTTCGTCGGCATCCACGCGCCGACGTCGCTCGGGCACAAGGAGGCCGCCCGCAAGCGGCTGGTCCTCGACGAGCTGCTGCGGGTCCAGCTGGCGCTCGTCCAGCGCAAGCGCCACATCGAGCGCACCACCCGAGGCATCGCCCACGACGTGAGCGACGGCCCTGACTCGCTGGTCGGCCGGTTCTGGGCCCGCCTGCCCTACGAGCTGACCGGCGACCAGCGGAAGGCCATCGCCGAGATATCGGCCGACCTGGCCAAGCCCCACCCGATGCACCGGCTGCTCCAGGGCGACGTCGGTGCGGGCAAGACCCTGGTGGCCGTGTCCGCGCTGCTGATGGCGGTGCAGGGAGGACACCAGGGTGCGCTGATGGCGCCGACCGAGGTGCTGTCCGAGCAGCACGCCCAAGGCGTGCGGGCCCTGCTCGACGGCCTCGAGGTGCCCGACGACGGCACGTCGCTGTTCGGCGCCCGGCCCGTGCGCGTCGAGCTGCTCACCAACCGGGTGGCGGCCGCCGACCGCCGCCGCATCCTGGCCGGCCTGGCCTCGGGCGAAGTCGACCTCGTCATCGGCACGCACGCCCTCATCCAGGAGGGCGTCGAGTTCCGGTCGCTGGGCGTCGTGGTCGTCGACGAGCAGCACCGGTTCGGCGTCGAGCAGCGGGCGGCGCTGCGCGACAAGTCGGTCGGGGCCGTCCCCGACGTCCTCGTGATGACCGCCACGCCCATCCCCCGCAGCGCGGCGATGACCGTGTACGGCGACCTCGACGTGACCGTGATCCGGTCCCGACCGGCCGGCCGCCAGCCGATCACCACCCGGTGGGCCCGCACCGAGGAGGACGAGGCCGGCGTGTGGGAGGCCGTGCGGCGGGAGGTGGCGGCCGGGCGCCAGGCCTACGTCGTGACGCCGCTCATCGAGGAGTCCGAGAAGCTCGACGCCTCCTCGGCCGAGGACACCTACCTGCGCCTCGCCAACGGCGAGCTGGCGGAGCTCCGGCTCGGGCTGCTGCACGGCCGGCTGAGCCCGGCCGAGAAGGAGGCGACCTTCCACCAGTTCCGGAGCGGGCGGCTCGACGTGCTGGTGGCGACGACCGTGATCGAGGTCGGCGTCGACGTGCCCAACGCCACCGTGATGGTGATCCTCGACGCCGACCGGTTCGGGATCGCCCAGCTCCACCAGCTGCGGGGCCGGGTGGGCCGCGGCAGCGAGCGGTCGTGGTGCTACCTGGTCAGCCGGTCCGACGCCCCCGAGGCCGAGCAGCGGCTCGGGGCGCTCGTCGCCTCCGACGACGGGTTCGCGCTGGCCGAGGTCGACCTCGACCTGCGGGGCGAGGGGACGATCATGGGCGAGCGCCAGAAGGGCCGCAGCGACCTCAAGCTGGCGTCGCTGCGGCGCGACCGGCCGTGGGTGGACGCGGCCCGCGAGGTGGCGTTCGCGGTCGTGGACGGCGACGGCGGCCTCGAGGCCCACCCCGAGCTGGCCGACGAGGTGGCGTTGTTCCTCGACGACGCCGACCAGGAGTTCCTGCTCAAGGGCTGACCGGCGACCGCGGGGCGACCCCACCGGGTGACCGGCCGCCTCTACGCTGCCGCCGCATGACGGTGTACGGGGGTGGAACGCCGGGGTATCCGGCGGCGCCGGGTCCGGGAGGTGGGCGAGCGGCCGGTGGCGGCTTGGCGGGGCTGCTGGCCCGGCTGGGCGACCGGGTGGTCCGGCGGCCCCAGCCGCGGCTGGGGGTGGCGCTCGCCGGGGTCGGGACGGTCATCGTGGTGATCGGCGTCATCGCCCTGGGCGGTGATTCGTCGGGCGACGGTGGCGACGGCGAGGTGAACCGGACGGTCGGCGTCCTGCTCTCGCTGCTGGTCATCGCGGCCGGCTACGCCCTGCTCGCCCGGTTCCGGGGCGGCCCGCTGGCCACGGGCGGCGGCGTGGCGGTCGCGCTGGGCGTGCCGATGCTGCTCGTCTTCGCCACCGTCGACCCCGACCTCGACGAGTCGCCCGACGTGTTCCTCGAGCTGCCCATCGCCTTCGACGCCGTCGTGCTGCTGTCGCTGGCGGCGTGGTTGGTCACGTACTTCGCGGTGCCGGCCGCTCGGGGCCGCGCGCTGTTCCTCAGCCTGTCGGCCTTCACACTGTGGCTGTACCTGCTCGACAAGGTGGAGGAGGGGACGGCCGGGTACCTCCTGACGCTGCCGGCCAGCCTGAGCATCTACGCCGTCGAGTCGGCCTTCGACGAGGACGTCCCCGCCCTGCCCGACCCCGGGACGGTCGGCGGGCTCTCGCTGGTCATCGGCCTCGTCTACTACGCACTCGCCTTCTGGGCCGACCGGTCGAACCGCCGGGGCCTGGCCACGCCGTTCCTGATGGTCGGGTTCGTCGCCCTCGTGACCGGCGTCGCCCACCTGGCCGGCGACCTCGAGGCCGTCGGCACCGGCATCCTGCTGATCGTGCTCGGCAGCGTGCTGGCGGTGTACGGCGCCACCCGGGAGCGCCGGTTCACGACCTGGACGTGGGCGGCCGGTGCCGGCCTCGGGGCGCTGGTCATCGTCGTCGACGCCGCCGAGGACAGCGCCACGAGCTTCGGGGTGGCGGCCATGGTGCTGGGGGCGTGCGTCGTGGGCCTCGCCCACTTGGTGGCCACCTGGTTCGACGAGCCCGACGAGATGACGCCCGGCGGCAGCCGGTTCACGCCCCGCAGGCCCCGCCCGGCGCCGGCGCTGGCCGTCGGCGCCCCGGGGGCACCCGCGGCGCCGGGGGGCTGGGGGCCGCCCGTCCCGCCGATGCCGCCCGGCCCCGCGCCCGCCGGGGCGGCACCGGGCGCCGCCCCGGCGTGGCCCGACCCCGTGCCGCCCGCCCCGCCGGCGCCCCCGGCGCCGGAGCCCCCGGCCCCCGCGCCGCCTCCGCCGCCGGCACCGCCACCTCCGCCCCCGCCGCCGGCGTAGGCGGTCCGTCGCGGCCCGGGCCGCGGCCGGGGCCGCGGGCTGGCATGCTCGCCGCCATGACCGTCCACCACGAGGCCGACCACGTCCGGGTCGTCCGCATCGGGCAGCCCCACGTGCGCAACGCCATCAACAGCGCCACCGCCGAGCGCCTCCACGACGAGCTCGTGGCGTTCGACGAGGACGACCGCGCCCGGGTGGCCGTGCTGACCGGCGACGCCGAGGCGTTCTGCGCCGGCGCCAACCTGCGCGACCTGCCCCGCCTGCGCGACAGCGGCCCGCTGGGCCCCACCCGGCTGACCCTTTCCAAGCCGGTGATCGCCGCCATCGAGGGCTGGTGCGTGGCCGGGGGCATGGAGCTGGCCGCCTGGTGCGACCTGCGGGTGGCGGGGGAGAGCGCCCGGTTCGGCTGCCTGGAGCGCCGCTGGGGCGTCCCGCTGGTCGACGGCGGCACGTACCGCCTGCCCCGCATCGTCGGGCTGGGCCGGGCCCTCGACCTCATCCTCACCGGCCGGGAGATCGGGGCGGCCGAGGCCGAGCGCATCGGCTTCGTCGACCGGCTGGTGCCGGACGGCGACGCCCTCGACCGGGCCGTCGAGCTGGCGGCGCAGATCGCGGCGTCGCCGTGGCGGTGCGTCGTCAGCGACCGCCGGTCGGTCTACGAGGGCCTGGGCCTCGGCCTGGAGGAGGCGCTGGCCAACGAGGACCGGCTGGGCCGCGAGGTCATCTTCGCCGACGACTTCGGCGCAGCCGTCGAGCGGTTCACCGACCACCAGCGGGCCCGGCGGGCCTGATGGAGATCGACCGCGTCATCACGTGCATCGACTGCGGTGGGCGGGCACACCTGATCTCGTACCCGCCCACCGAGCGTGACTGGCAGCCCGGAGACCTGGCGGTCTACCGGTGCGAGGATTGCCTGGACCGATGGGACGTCGTCGTCCCTGAGCTGGAAGAACCCGAAGAGTGAAAAGGCGAACGCTGACAGTGATGACGACGCGGAGGCGCCCGAGGTAACGGGTGCCGCCAGAAACCTCCGGAAAAATCGCCGCGATCGCGTCATAGCGGTCACCCGGCTCCCTCTCATCGGGGTGAAAGGCGGACGTCCCGGACCGACACGGGCGTCAAAGACGACGACCTTCCGAGGGAGGATCCATGAAGCTGGTGACCGAGGCAACCGCGGTACCGGAAGTCACTCCCGCGCTCAAACTCGAGGACCTGCCGCCCGCCATGCTTCGCCAGATCGCCGAGGCGTACAAGCGGGCCCAGCAGCTTCTGAGCGACGCCGCGGTGCTCGTGCGTCAGCAGCAGGAGCTGGAAGGTGCCCTGATCGCCATGGGCGGCATCGACGACGAGGACAACTACGACTACCTGCGCGAGGCCAGCGGGCTCACCGCCCTCGACAGCGTCCTCGGCAACGCGGCCGTCGCCATCTCCGCCCCCGGTGGGGGCCTGTGGTGCGGCGGCCCGCCCCGCCCCTGGCCGGAGACGGCCTGGAAGCTCGACGAGACCGAAGCGGACTGATCCCCGGGTCCGCAGAGGACGGTGGACTGGCGACCAGTCCCGCCCCTCGGACGTTGGCAGCCGTCCGAGCTCGATCCGGCGGGCTGAGAGCCGCGGGATAGGTACGCACCGAGCAGTTCACCGCGAGGCGCCCCCGACCCCCATACCCCCGGTCGGGGGCGCTGTCGCGCCCGTGCGGCGTTCCGGGCGGTCGGTTCGTGCGGCGTTCCGGGCGGTCGGTCCGTGCGGCCGTGCGCCCACCCGCACGTCGGCCGCGTCGACCAGCGCCACGATGTCGCCGGGTCGGCCTCCTCGACCGTGCCGTGGGGCCCGAGCCGTCCCGGTAGCGTCCCCCGCCGTGGTGCCACCCGGACCCAGCCCCCAACCCGGACGACCCTGATGCGGGTGGTCGGCGGCACGGCGCGGGGCCGCCCGCTCGTCGCGCCCGCCGGCGGCCGGACGCGGCCGACGGCCGACCGGGTGCGCGAGGCCATCTTCAACGCCCTGTGGAGCCGGGGTGCGGTCGAGGGCGCCCGGGTGGTCGACCTGTTCGCCGGGAGCGGCGCCCTGGGCATCGAGGCGCTGTCGCGGGGCGCGGCCCACGCCACGTTCGTCGACCGCGACCGGGCCGCCCGGGCGGCCATCGTCCGCAACCTCGACGCCTGCGGCTTCGCGGACCGGGCCACCGTCGTCACGGCCCCGGTCGAGCGGTTCCTCGACGGCCTGGACGAGCGGTTCGACCTGGCGTTCTGCGACCCGCCCTACGCCTGGACCGGCTGGCCCGGGTTGCTGGCGGCGCGGCCGGCGCCGCTCGTGGTGGCCGAGGCCGGCGAGCCTATCGCCGTCCCCGAGGGCTGGGAGCTGGTGCGGGAGGCCCGCTACGGCGCCGCCTGGGTCGGCTTCCTGAGCGCCGAGCCGGCCGGCTCCTGAGCGGGTCCGGGCCGGCTTACGCGTGCCGCCCCCGCTGCCGACACGCCCGATACCACCCAGTGTGAGGCGATGAATGCGGGTCGGACGACGACCGGAGGTACCGTAACTGCGCACTCGTCCGTCGGCCGAGCGACCAGGAGCGCACGTAGTGACCAGGGTCCTCTATCCGGGATCGTTCGACCCGATCCACAACGGCCACCTCGAGATCATCGACGTGGCGGCGCGTCTGTTCGACGATGTCGTGGTGGCCGCGGTCCGCAACCCCCAGAAGGGCGACCCCTTCTTCAGCCTGGCCGAGCGGCAGGCCATGATCGAGGAGTCGGTGGCCAAGCACGACAACGTGCGGGTCACGATGTTCTCCAGCCTGGTCGTCGACCTCGCCCGGGAGGTCGAGGCCGACTTCATCATCAAGGGCCTCCGGGTCGTGTCCGACTTCGAGTCCGAGCTGATGCAGGCCCAGATGAACCTGGCCGTCTCGGGCGTCGACACCCTGTTCATCCCGTCGGGCTCGACCCACTCGTTCGTGGCGTCCAAGTTCATCCGCGAGATCGCCCGCTACGGCGGCGACGTGTCCAGCATGGTCCCCGAGCCCGTCGCCAAGCGGTTGGCCGAGAAGTTCGGGAACTGATGGCTCCCACCGACCGCTCGTTCGACGCCCGGGTGGCCCAGCGCACGCCCGGCGGCGACGTCGAGGCGCTGCTTCGGCGGGTGTACGAGCTGGTCGAGACCGCCCGGCCCGCCGCCCTCTCGACGCAGGTCAAGGTCGACCGCGAGGACCTGCTCGACCTGCTCGACCAGGCCATCGAGCGGCTCCCCGAGGAGGTGCGCGCCGCCCGCTGGCTGATGAAGGACCGCGAGGAGTTCCTGGCCCGCACCCAGCGGGAGGCCGACGACATCCTGGCCGCAGCCCGGAGCCAGGCCGAGCGGATGGTGCAGCGGTCCGAGGTGATGAAGGCCGCCGAGGCCAAGGCCCGGCGCATCGTCGAGGAGGCCCGCGAGGAGGCGAGCCGCATCCGCAACGAGTGCGACGACTTCTGCGACCAGCGCCTGGCCCAGTTCGAGACGGTGCTGGAGCGGACCCTGGGCGTTGTCGCCGCCGGCCGGGCCAAGCTCCGGGGGCCGATCCCCGACCTCGACGAGCGCGGCGACGACGAGGCCGACGACGAGGCGCCGCCGTCGCCGTTCTTCGACCAGGACCGGGTCTGACCGCTGCCCCGGCCGGACCCCGACCGCGGCCCGACGCCCGGTCGCTCACCACGTTCTTGCCCGACCGGCCGACCCGGGCGGGGCTCGGCACGACGGGCGTTAACCTGGCCGAGCGGTGACCAGTTCCTTCGTCGTCGCGACCGCCGACCTCGCCCGCCACCCGGGGGCCCGGCAGCACGTGGTCCGCACCGGGCCGGTGCGGAACCTCGCGCTCTCCGCGTCCCGCCTCGGCACCGAGGACGTCACGGTCGACGTCGTGCTCGAGGCCCAAGGCGCGACCGTGACCGTCACCGGCACGGTGGCCGGGCAGTGGACGGGGGAGTGCCGCCGCTGCCTCGAGGCCACCGGCGGCGAGCTGGTGGCCCCGCTCAGCGAGGTGTTCGAGCCCGACCCGGTCGAGGGCGAGACCTACCCGCTGGCCCGCGACCACGTGGATCTCGAGCCGGCCGTGCGCGAGGCGCTGGCCCTGGCTCTGCCGCTGGCGCCGCTGTGCGACGAGGCCTGCGCCGGCCCCGACCCGGGGGACTACCCGGTGACCGTCGAGCCCGACGAGGACGGGCCCGTCGACGAGCCGGACCACGGCGGCGAGCCCCCGCGGGACCCCCGCTGGGCGGCCCTCGACCAGCTCCGCTTCGACGCCTGAGTCCCTGGCAGGCCGCGGCCGACCACCCCGCGTCGACCCCGGAGTTTCGAGGGGTGTCGGCGACCAGCTAGTCTTTGGCGTTCGTGCCCGTCCGGGCCTCCCCCTACCCGCATCCAGACGCTGCAGGAAGTTCGCATGGCCGTCCCCAAGAAGAAGACGTCGAAGGCCAAGAGCCGCAGCCGCCGGGCCAGCGCCTGGCGCGTCGAGCGGCCATCCCGCAGCCTCTGCCCCCGCTGCAACGCGGTGAAGCTGCCCCACGTCGTGTGCGGCAACTGTGGGTGGTACGGCGGCCGCCAGGCCGTCGAGGTCGACTGACCCGGGCCCCGGCCGGTCCGGGTCCCCGAGCACGAGGTCACTGATGCTGCCGATCGCGGTCGACGCCATGGGCGGCGACAACGCCCCCGGCGCCATCGTCGAGGGCGCCCGGCGGGCTGCGGCCGAGCTCGGCGTGCCCGTCGTGCTGGTGGGACGGCCCGACCAGGTCGACCCGCTCCGGGGCGACCTCGACCTGGTGGCGGCGTCCGAGGTCATCGCCATGGACGCCGACGCCGGCGCCAGCGTCCGCCGCATGAAGGACTCGTCGCTCGTGCGGGCCGCCGAGGCCGTGCGCGACCGCAAGGCGGCGGCCATGGTCTCGGCCGGCAACACCGGCGCCACCATGGCCTCGGCGCTGCTGCGCATGGGGCGCATCAAGGGCGTCGCCCGCCCGGCCATCGCCACGCCCATCCCGGTGCTCGACTCGACCCCCACGGTGCTGCTCGACGCCGGCGCCAACGCCGACTGCCAGCCCGGGTGGCTGGTCCAGTTCGCCCAGATGGGCGCCGTGTTCGCCCGCGAGCGCTACGGCATCGACGAGCCCCGCGTCGGGCTGCTGTCGATCGGCGAGGAGCAGAGCAAGGGCAACGCCCTGGTGAAGGAGGCGCACGGCCTGTTGGCCGAGGCCGACACGCTGAAGGCCTCGGGCGCCCGCTTCATCGGCAACGTCGAGGGCCGCGACGTGATGACGCCCGACGTCGACGTGATCGTCACCGACGGCTTCACCGGCAACGTCGTGCTCAAGACGCTGGAGGGCGGCCTGAAGGCGCTCGTCCAGGCGGTGCTCGGGGCGTTGAAGCAGAGCGACGTGGCCGACCGCGCCATCGAGGCGTTGCTGCCCCTCTACGAGACGCTCGATCCCGACGCCACCGGTGGCGCCATGCTGCTCGGCGTCGACGGCGTCTGCATCATCAGCCACGGCTCGTCGTCGGCCACCGCCATCGTCAACGCCGTGCGCGTCGCCTCCGAGATGGTCGACGCCGAGGTCGTCGAGCGGCTCCGGGCCGCCGTGGCGGCGAGCTGACCCCCGACTGGCCCCGCTTTGTGCGCTTCACAAGCGCACAAAGGGGGGTCCCGTTACACTGCCGGCCGTTCCGGTCAGACAAGGTCCGGTCAGATATAGGAGTGCAAAGCGTGCCCGCTGAAACCCATGTCGAGCGCGGACCGCTCGATCGCCAGCAGGTGTTCGAGCTGATCCGCGACCGCTTGGCTGACATCCTCGAGGTCGAGCCGGCGACCATCCACGAGGGCGACTCGTTCACCGACGACCTCGAGGCCGACTCGCTCGCGCTGATCGAGCTGGCCGAGGCCCTCGAGGAGGAGGTGGGGGAGCGCAGCGTCGGCTTCCGCATCGAGGACGAGGACCTCGAAGACATCAAGACAGTCCGCGACGCCGTCGACTACGTGGTCGCGAAGCTGTAGGGGATTCCGATACCACTTCCTGTCCGCGACCTCGACCGACTCGCCGCTCGCCTCGGCGTGGACCTCCCCGATCCAGAGGTCCTCGCTCCCGCGCTCGTGCACCGGTCCTGGTGCGCCGAGAACTCCGGCTACGACTCCAACGAGCGGCTGGAGTTCCTGGGCGACGCCGTCCTCGGCGTCATCATCACTGACCACGCCTACCACGCCTACCCGGCGCTGAGCGAAGGTGAGCTGACCGACGTCCGCAAGGCGGTGGTCAACGCGGTGACGCTGGCCGAGGTGGCCGACGAGCTCGAGCTGGGCCGCTACCTGCTGCTCGGTAAGGGCGAGGAGCAGTCGGGCGGGCGCGAGAAGCCGTCGATCCTGGCCGACGCGCTGGAGGCCGTGCTCGGCGCGGTCTACGTGGCGGCCGGCATGGAGGCGGCCCACGACCTGGTGATGCGCCTGCTGGGCAGCCGGGTGGCGGAGGCGCACGCCGGCGGCCCCGGCGGCCAGGACTTCAAGAGCCGCCTGCAGGAGCTGGCGGCCCGCGAGTTCGATGACACCCCTCGGTACCACACGGTGGCCGAGGGCCCCGACCACGCCCGCCGGTTCCACGTGACGGTCTCGGTCGGTGGCGTGGCCCGCGGCAAGGGTGAAGGGCGGTCGAAGAAGCAAGCCGAGCAGGTGGCCGCCCGCGACGCCTTCATGACGTTGACCGCCGAGTTGAGGAATGACGACGACGATGCCTGAGCTGCCCGAGATCGAGACCGTGCGACGCGGTCTCGAGCGCGAGACCGTGGGCCGGCGGGTGAAGTCCGTCGAGGTGCGCGAGGCCAAGGCGGTCCAGCGCAATGGCTCCAAGAAGGCGTTCGAGTCCCGTCTCGACGGCGTGAAGATCAAGACGGTCGACCGCCGGGGATCGCTGCTGGTGCTGACGCTCGACAGCGGCGACCTGCTGGTGATCGACGTCGGCGAGTCGGGCCGCCTGACCCGGGCCAACCCGAAGGACGAGGTCGATCCCGACACCTCGGTGATCATCACGTTCACCCAGGGCGGGCAGCTGCGCCTCGCCGACGCCAACGGCGCCGCCGAAGCGTTCGTCGTGGCGCCCGACGCGCTGGCCGACGAGGTCCCGGCGCTGGCCGAGCTGGGGCTCGACCCGGTGGCCGCGCCGGTGTCGTGGACGGCGTTCGCCCAGGCCCTGGTCGCCCGGCGCTCGGCCAAGCTCAAGCAACTGCTGCTCGACCCGACGTTCGTCGTCGGGCTGGGCGGGCTGTACGCCGACGAGATCCTCTACGACGCCGGCCTGCGGCCCGACCGCGAGGTCTCCACGATCTCCACGATGGAGATCCGCCGCCTGTACCGGTCGCTGGTCGAGATCCTCCACGAGGCGACCAAGCACCACGGCACCTCCACCGACGAGCACCCGTTCGTCGACCTGAACGGCAAGCCGGGCAGCTTCCAGGACGAGCTCGAGGTGTGGGGGCGCGACGGCGAGCCCTGCCGCCGGTGCCGCGGCACGGTCGCCAAGCAGCGCAGCGGGGGGCGCACGACCTACTGGTGCCCCAACTGCCAGGTCTGAGCGCTTAGCCTCTGTCCCGATGTTTCTCAAGGCCCTGACCCTCAAGGGCTTCAAGTCGTTCGCGGAGACGGCCAAGCTCGAGCTCCAGCCCGGGGTGACGGTGGTGGTCGGGCCCAACGGCTCGGGCAAGTCGAACGTGGTCGACGCGATCGGCTGGGTTCTGGGCGCGCAGAAGCCGTCGTCGGTGCGCAGCCAGAAGATGGAGGACGTCATCTTCGCCGGCACCTCGCGGCGGGCGGCGCTGGGGCGCGCCGAGGTCAGCCTGACCATAGACAACAGCGCCGGCATGCTGGGCCTCGACTTCAGCGAGGTCACGGTGACCCGCACGCTGTGGCGCTCGGGCGAGAGCGAGTACGCCATCAACGGGGTGCCGTGCCGGCTGCTCGACGTGCAGGAGCTGTTCAGCGACGCCGGCGTCGGCCGGCAGCAGCACGTCATCGTGGGGCAGGGCCAGATCGACGCCGTGCTCAACGCCCGCCCCGAGGAGCGGCGGCTGATCATCGAGGAGGCCGCCGGCGTCCTCAAGCACCGCAAGCGCAAGGACCGGTCTGAGCGGCGCCTGGCCGCCACCGAGGGCAACCTCCTGCGGCTGAACGACCTCGTCCGCGAGGTGCGGCGCCAGCTGCGGCCGCTCGAGCGCCAGGCCGAGGCGGCACGCCGCCACGGCGACCTGCTGGCCGAGCTGCGGGCCCTCCAGGTGTACGTGACCGGCCGCGAGCTGAGCACGCTCAAACGGCGCCTGGGCGACACGCGGGCTGCGCTGTCCGAGCTGCGCAACGAGGAGGCCCTGGCCAAGCGCAACCTGGCCGAGCTCGACGCCGCGGTGATGGCCGGCGAGGCCGAGCTGGGCGTGCTCGGCGGCAGCGACCTGAGCGACGCGGTCGGCCAGCTCGACGCCCTGCGCGAGAAGGCCCGCGGCCAGCTCGCCCTCATCGCCGAGCGGCGCCGCGGCATCGAGCGCGAGCGGTCGGCGTTCGTCGACCAGGGCGTGGTCGCCTCGCTGGAGGCCGACGCCGCCCGCCTGCGGGAGGAGATCGCCGAGGTCGAGGCCGACGTCGAGCGGCTGGCCCCCGAGGCCGAGGCGCTGGCGGAGGCCGAGGCGGAGCTGGAGGCCGCCCGTCAGGACTTCGAGGCCGAGTGGGCCGACGGGGTGCCGCCGCCGTCGGGGCGCACCGCCGAGGTCCGGGGCGAGCTGACCGCGCTGCGGCGGGCCCTCGAGCGGGCCGACGCCGAGCGCGAGCGGTCGGACGGCCGGCTGGCCGCCCTCCGCACCAAGCTCGAGCGCATCGAGGCCGACGCCGCGGCCGCCGAGCGCACGGTCGCCGAGGCCGAGGCGGTGGGCGAGCAGCTGGCCGCGGCGGCCGAGACCGCCCGCGACCGCCGCGACGAGGCCGAGCGGGCCCTGGCCGAGGCCGAGGCGGCCCGCGACGAGACGGCCGCCGAGCACAACACCTGGGCGGCCCGGGTCGAGGCGCTGACGCTGGCGCTCGACGAGGCCCGGGCCCGGGCCGGCGCCGAGCGCTTGGCCGACGTCGAGGGCGTCATGGGGACGCTGCTGGAGCTGGTCGACATCGACCCCGGGTGGGAGGCGGCCGCCGAGGCCGCCTGCGGCGAGGCGCTGGCCGCGGTGGTGGTCGACTCGGTCGACGCCGGCCGCCGGGCGCTCGAGGTCCTGGCGTCGGGCGACGTGTCCGGCGCCGTGCTGGCCGTCGGGGCCGTCCGGGCCGGGTCGGGCACGATCGTGTCCCGGCCGGTCATGCCGCCGGTGGGCGAGCCGGTGCTCCGGCACGTGCGCCCCCGCCGGCCCGACGTCGGCCCGCTCCTCGAGGCACTGCTGGGCGTGGCCGTGTGCGTCGACGGCTCGTGGGAGGACGCGGTCGACGCCGCCCTCGCCCATCCCGACGCCGTCGTCGTGACCCGCTCGGGTGGGCGCTTCGGCGTGACCGGCTGGCGGGTGGCGACGGCCACCACCGGCGCCACCGGCGCCGCGCTCGACGAGGCCCAGCAGCGGGCCGAGGAGGCCCGGGCCCGGGCCGAGGCCGCCCGCGACGCCCACCGCGCCGCCCGCGACGAGCTCGACGAGGCCCGCCGGGCCGAGTCGGCGGCCGCCCGCCGGCTGGACGAGAACGAGCGGGAGCTGGCCGCCGCCGTCGCCCATCGCGACCGGCTGGCCGGCCAGCGCGAGGACGTGCTCGGCGAGCTGGCCGCCCACGACGACCAGGAGGCCGAAGCCGCCGAGCGGCTGGAGCGCGACCGGGCCCGGGCGGCGGAGCTGGCCGAGCTGCTGCCCGCGCTCGAAGCCGAGGACGCAGCGCTGGCCGAGCGGGCCCGGGCCATGGCCGAGGCCCGGCAGCGGCTGGACGACTGGGCGGCGGCCGTCGGGTCCCAGCGCACCGACCTCGAGGTCCGCCGCAACGGGCTCGAGGAGCGGCGCACGTTCCTGCAGCGGCGCTTGGCCGAGGTCGAGCAGCGGCTGGCCGGGTCGGTCGAGGCCCGCCGCCAGGCCGAGACCCGGCGCGTCGAGCTCGACCGCCGCGAGCGGGCGCTCGACCGCCTGGCCGACTACGTCGCCGACCGCCAGCGCGAGGTCGAGGAGCGGCTGGCCGCGATGCAGGAGCGGCGCCGGCAAGAGACTGAGGCCCAGCGCGAGCTGGCCGCCCGGCTCGACGGCCTGCGGCGCGACCGCGCCGCCGAGGAGCGCAAGCTCGAGCAGCTGCGCGAGCGGATCGGCCGCACCGAGATCGAGGAGGCCGAGGTGCGGCTGCGCCTCGAGCAGACGATCGAGCGGTGCCGCACCCAGCTCGACATGGAGCCCGACGCCGTCGTCGCCGCCCCGGCCCCCGACCTGCCCGACGGCGTGACGCCCACGGTGCGGGTCAACGAGCTCGAGCGCGAGCTGCGGGTCATGGGCCCGGTCAACCCGCTGGCGCTCGAGGAGTACGAGGCGCTGCAGGAGCGCCACGAGTTCCTCCAGAGCCAGCTCGACGACGTGAAGTCGAGCCGGCGCGAGCTGACCAAGGTGATCCGGGCCATCGACGAGGAGATCGTCCGGGTCTTCGCCGCCGCCTTCGCCGACGTGAGCGAGAACTTCGAGCAGCTGTTCGCCATGCTGTTCCCCGGCGGCCGGGGCCGGCTCCGGCTCACCGACCCCGACGACCTGCTCAACTGCGGCGTCGAGGTCGAGGCCAAGCCGTCGGGCAAGAACGTGAAGAAGCTCTCGCTGCTGTCGGGCGGCGAGCGCTCGCTCACCGCCCTGGCCTACCTGTTCGCGGTGTTCCGCAGCCGCCCGTCGCCGTTCTACGTGATGGACGAGGTCGAGGCCGCCCTCGACGACGTCAACCTCCATCGGTTCCTCGACCTGGTCGCCGAGTTCCGGAGCGAAGCCCAGCTGATCATCGTCAGTCACCAGAAGCGCACGATGGAGGCCGCCGACTGCCTCTACGGCGTGACCATGCAGCCGGGCGGCTCGTCCAAGGTGGTGAGCGAGCGGGTCTCGGCCGGCGCCTGAGCCGCGGCCCCCGGCTCCGCCGGCCGGCCGGCCCGGCTCGGCACGAGCGGGCGGCAGGGCGGGGGCCCGGTCAGGGGAGCCGCTGGTTCCAGACCATCGAGCCCGCCCCGGCGGCCGCCAGCACCAGCAGGCCGAGGCCGATGAACCAGCCGCTGATGTCGCGGTCCTCGTCGCGGTAGCCCACCACGCTGCCGATGTCGTCGTAGACGGCGCTGAGCTGGGGCAGCGACTCGGCCTCGTAGGCCTGGCCGCCGGTTGCCTCGGCGACGTCGCGCAGCGGTCCGGGCGCCACCGGCACCGGCTGGACCAGCCCGTCGCCCACGGTCACCGCCCCGTTCGGCGTGCCGAAGGCGATCGTGAAGACCGGCACCTCGGCCTCGGCGGCCGCCTCGGCCGCTTCCTGGTTGGGGCGGCCGACCGTCGTCTCGCCGTCCGACATCAACACGATGCGGGCCGGGGCCGTCTCGCCCTCGGCGCCGCCGGGCGCCGCCTCGATGGCGTCGAGCCCGGCGAAGATGGCCTCGCCGATGGCCGTGCCCTCGCCCAGCTCGAGGGCGTCGATGGCGGCCCGGGTGGCGTCGTGGTCCTCGGACGGCGGGACCGCCACGGTGGCGGTGCCGTTGAACGAGACCAGCCCCAGGTCGATCCCGTCGGGCAGCTCGTCGACGAACTCGTGGGCGGCCTGGCGGGCGGCGTCGAGCCGGGTCGGCTCCACGTCGTCGGCCTCCATCGACAGCGACGTGTCGACCGCCAGCATCACGATCGCCCGCTCGTCGGGCACCTGCACCGCCCGCACCGGCTGGGCGAACCCGAGGATGAGCACGACCAGCGCGGCGAGGAACAGCACCGGCGGCACGTGGCGTCGCCAGTCGGGCTTGCGGGGCGCCACCACGTCGAGCAGGCCCACGTTGGTGAAGCGCAGGGCGTCGCGGCGCTTGCGCCGGACGGCGGCCACCCAGGCGGCCGCCAGCGCGGCGACGCCGAGCAGCAGGACGAGCCGCCACGCGGCGTGGAAGCTCACTGGCCCGCCTCCGCCCGGGCCCGCCGCAGGTGGTCGATGCGGCGGCGGCGCAGGGCCACGAACCGCACCAGGTCGATCAGCCAGTCGCGGTCGGTGCGCAGCACCAGGTGGTCGGCGCCGACGCTCCGCAGCGCCCGGGCGATGCCCTCGCGCTGGGCCCGGGCGCCCTCGGCGTAGCGGCGTCGCAGCTCGGCGCTCCCGGTGTCCACCTCCCGGGTGTCGCCGGTCTCGGGGTCGACGACGATCATGAGGCCGACGTCGGGGAGCTCCAGCTCGCGGGGGTCGATCACCTCGACCACCAGGGTCTCGTGGCGGGCCACGACCATGCGCAGCGTGTTGCGCCACGGCGGGTCGAGGGGCGAGTCGGTGATGAAGTCCGACACCACCACCGCCAGCCCCCGCCGGGTCGTCAGCGACGCCAGCCGGCGCAGGCCGGCCTCGAGGTCGGTGGTGCCGCCGCCGTCGCCCCGGGGGGCGGCGATCACCTTGTGCATGAGCGCCCGCACGTGCATGTCGCCGCTGCGGGCCGGGACCGTCTCGATGCCGTCGACGGTGAGCAGCTGGGCGCCGACCCGGTTGCCGGACCGGCCGGTCAGGAACGCCACCGCCCCGGCCGCCGCCACCGCCAGGTCGCGCTTGGTGCACAGGGCGGTGCCGAAGTCGGTGCTGGGCGACAGATCGACGAGCAGCCACGTCTCGAGCTCGCGGTCGGCGATCGTCTCCCGCACGTGGGGCTGCTGCATGCGGGCCGTGACGTTCCAGTCGATGCGGCGCACGTCGTCGCCGGCCGTGTAGAGCCGGGTCTCGCCGGCCTCGCTGCCGTGGCCGGGGACGAGGCCCCGGTAGTCGCCCTGGAGGAGGCCGTCGAGGCGCCGGCCGACGGTCAGCTCCAGCCGCCGGAGCACGGCCTCCGGCGAGCCGGCCGTCACGCTCGGCGGCGCGAAGGCGGTGCGGGGCCCGGTCATGAGGGCGGCTCGACGCCGGTGGGGCCGCCGGCCCCGGTGCTGCCGCGGGTCGCGCCGGCGGAGGGGGACGCCGCGCCGGCCGACGCGCCGCCGGCGCCGTTGCCGTTGGGGGCGGGCGGGACCGGCTTGGCCGTGGCGTCCTGCGTGGGGGTGATGCGGGCCGCGGGCACGGTGGCCAGCAGCCGGTTGAGGATGTGGTCGACCTCGATGCCCTGGGCCAGCGCCTCGTACGACAGCACCAGCCGGTGGCCCAGCACCTCGGGGGCGACGTCGAACACGTCCTGGGGCAGGGCGTAGGTCCGGCGCCGCAGCAACGCCAGGGCCCGCGCCGCGGCCAGCAGGCCGAGGCTGGCCCGGGGCGAGGCGCCGTAGGACAGGAGCGGTTGCAGGTCGGCCATCCCGTAGCGCGCCGGGTCGCGGGTGGCGACGACCAGGTCGACGGCGTACTCCTGCACGCCGCGGTCGACGTAGACGGCGTTGCGGGCGGCCTTCTGGAGGCGGACCAGGTCGGACAGCGCGATCCGCTCGGTGGCCTCGGGCGGGTCGACGCCCATGCGCCGGACGATCTCCAGCTCCTCGGCGGGGGAGGGGTGGTCGATCACGACCTTCATCAGGAACCGGTCGCGCTGGGCCTCGGGCAGCGGATAGACGCCGTCGGACTCGATCGGGTTCTGCGTGGCCACCACCATGAACGGCTCGGGCACCGGGTAGGTGGTGCCGCCGATCGAGACCTGGTGCTCGGCCATGACCTCGAGCAGCGCCGACTGGACCTTGGCCGGGGCCCGGTTGATCTCGTCGGCCAGCAGCAGGTTGACGAACACCGGGCCGAGCTCGACGTCGAACGACTCGGTCGAGGCCCGGTAGATGCGGGTGCCGGTGATGTCGGCCGGCAGCAGGTCCGGGGTGAACTGGATGCGGGCGAACGAGCCGCCGACGACGGTGGCGAGCGTCTCGGCCGCCAGCGTCTTGGCCAGGCCGGGCAGGCCCTCGAGGAGGACGTGGCCGCGGGCGAGGAGGGCCACCATGAGGCGCTCGACCAGGCGGTCCTGGCCGACGATCACCTTCTTGACCTCGAACAGGGCGTGCTCGAGGAGTGTGGCGTCGTCGGTGAGGGCGCGGGACTCGGTCACGCCCCGAGGGTACGACCGCAGCGTGCCCCGTCAACATCGGGGACTGCCCCGTATCCGGGCCCGGTCCCGGCGCGCCGGTAGGCTCAGCCCTCACCATGGAGATCGTCGTCCTCGTCGTCGCCATCGCTGCGGTCGCCCTGGCGGTGTGGGTCACCGCCGGCCTGGTGGTCACCCGCCGGCGGGAGCGCAGCATCGCCCTCGAGCCGCCGCCCGGCACCGAGGCCGCCCCCCGCCCGGCGGAGGCGCCCGCCGAGGAGGCCCCGGCCGCGGAGGCGCCGGAGGCCGCAGCCGAGGCGCCCGACGCCGCTGTCGCCGCGCCCGAGGCTCCGCCGGCCGCGCCTGAGGCCCCGCCGGCCCGGCCCAGCTTCCGCGACCGTCTGGCCAAGGCCCGGGGGGCGTTGAGCGGCTACATGTCGGCCATCCGGTCCCGGAAGGTCGACGCCGAGACCTGGGACGAGCTGGAGGAGGCCCTGATCCTGGCCGACGTCGGGGTCACCACCACCGAGAAGATCCTGGGCGAGCTGCGGTCGGTGGCCGAGGCCGAGGGCATCACCGACCCCGACCAGCTGCTCGACCGGCTGAAGGCCCAGCTCAAGGCCGAGCTGGCGGCCGGCGACCGGTCCCTGCGGCTCGAAGCGGCCGCCGTCTCGCCCAACGGCCGCGGCGACGGCGCCGTCGGCGAGGGCGCGGCGGGCGCCGAGGTCTCCGAGGGTGGCGAGGGCGCGGCGGACGCCGCCGACGGCGGGGCCACCGGCCACCGCCCCGACGTGTGGCTGTTCGTCGGCGTCAACGGCGTCGGCAAGACGACGACGATCGGCAAGATCGCCCACCAGCAGCGGGCCCAGGGCCGCTCGGTGGTCATGGCCGCCGGCGACACGTTCCGGGCCGCGGCCGCCGAGCAGCTGGGGATGTGGGCCGAGCGCACCGGCGCCGACATCGTCCGCGGCTCCGAGGGCGGCGACCCGTCCTCGGTCGTCTACGACGCCGTTCAGCGCGCCGCCGCCCGCGGCCACCACCTGGTCCTGGGCGACACGGCCGGCCGCCTCCACACCAAGACCAACCTCATGGAGGAGCTGCGCAAGGTGCGCCGCGTCGCCGACCGCGACCCGGGCAACGTCACCGAGGTGCTGCTCGTCCTCGACGCCACAACTGGCCAGAACGGCCTGGCCCAGGCCCGGCAGTTCGCCGAGGCCGTCGACCTGACCGGCGTGGTGCTCACCAAGCTCGACGGCTCGGCCAAGGGCGGGATCGCGCTCGCCATCCAGAAGGAGCTGGGCATCCCCATCAAGCTCGTCGGCCTCGGGGAGACTGTCGACGACCTGGTCGAGTTCGATCCGGACGAGTTCGTCGAAGCGCTCTTCGCGTGACGGGAGGTCGCATGTTGCTCCGCACGATCCTGCTCCCCGCCCGGCTGACCATCGGGGTCGGCAAGCTGTCGGCCAAGTCGGGCTACAAGGCGGGCCGGGCCTCCGTCGTCGGCACGTACCGGGCCGGGCGCGCCCTCGGCTATCGGCGCATGGCGACCCTGGCGCTGGGCATCGGCATCGGCCTGCTCATCGCCCCGATGTCGGGCCAGGAGCTGCGCGACCAGCTCCGGCGGGCCTGGGAGCAGCGGCGGGGCGCCGACCCCGACGACGTCATCGCCGACCGGGTCCGCCACGAGCTGTCGCACTCGCCCCGCACCTGGCACCTGCCCCAGCCGGCGGTCGAGGTGGTGGGCGGCCGGGCCGTCCTCACCGGCTCCGCCCCCCACGAGACCGGCAAGCAGGAGATCGAGCGCGTGGCCGCCGCCGTCGACGGCGTGGCCGACGTCGACAACCGGCTCGTGGTCGGCGGCTCCGGCGACGGCCGGTAGGCCGACAGGCGGGGCGGTCGCCCCGCTGGGCGTGTCCGCCCGTCCGGTCTTGGCGGCGGGCCGACACTCTAAGCTGGAACGATCATGTTCGAGTCGCTGTCCGAACGCTTCGAGGGCATCTTCCAGCGGCTGCGCAGCAAGGGGACCTTGCGCGAGTCCGATGTCGACGAGGTCCTCCGCGAGATCCGCATCGCCCTCCTCGAGGCCGACGTCAACTTCGTGGTCGTCAAGGCCATGCTCGCTCGCATCCGCGAGCGGGCGGTGGGCGAGCGCATCCACGAGGCGCTGAACCCGGCCCAGCAGGTCATCAAGCTGGTCAACGAGGCCCTGGTCGAGGCGCTCGGCGGCGAGACGATCCGCATCACCTACGCCCCGCGCCCGCCGACCGTTGTCCTCATGGCCGGCCTCCAGGGCTCGGGCAAGACGACCACCGCGGCCAAGCTCGCCCGGTGGTTCCGCCAGCAGGGTCGCAGCCCGCTGCTGGTGGGCGCCGACCTCCAGCGGCCCGCCGCCGTCGAGCAGCTGCGCACGATGGGCGAGCGGGTGAACACGCCGGTGTTCAGCCAGCCGGGAGACCCGGTCGCCACCGCCCGGGCGGGCGTCGAGGAGGCCCGCCGCCTGGGCCGCGACGTCTGCATCGTCGACACCGCCGGCCGCCTGGCCATCGACGCCGAGATGATGGAACAGGTCCGGCGCATCTCCGAGGCCACCCAGCCGCACTACACGTTCCTGGTCGTCGACGCCATGACCGGCCAGGACGCGGTCACGGTGGCCGAGTCGTTCGACGCCACCCTGGCCCTCGACGCCGTCATCCTCACCAAGCTCGACGGCGACGCCCGGGGCGGCGCCGCCCTCTCGGTGAAGGAGGTCGTCGGCAAGCCGATCGCCTTCGCCTCCACGGGCGAGAAGGTCGAGGATTTCGACCTGTTCCACCCCGACCGGCTGGCCAGCCGCATCCTCGGCATGGGCGACGTGCTCACGCTGATCGAGAAGGCGGAGCAGGTCTACGAGAAGGACCAGGCCGAGGAGGCCGCCTCCAAGCTGGTCGAGGGGCGGTTCACGCTCGAGGACTTCCTCGAGCAGCTGCAGCAGGTCCGCAAGATGGGGCCGCTGCAAAACCTCATGGGCATGATGCCCGGCATGCCCAAGGAGCTCCGCAACGCGGAGGTCGACGAGCGCCAGCTGGGCAAGGTCGAGGCGATCATCCGGTCGATGACCCCGGCCGAGCGCATCGACCCGACGATCATCGACGGCTCCCGCCGCACCCGCATCGCCAAGGGCAGCGGCACGCAGCCGTCCGACGTCAGCCAGCTGGTCAAGCAGTTCCGCGAGATGCAGAAGCTCATGAAGCGCATGCCTGGCCTCCCCGGCGTCGGTCGGGGCGGCCGTGGCGGGCGCAAGAAGGGCAAGAAGGGCCGCAAGGGCGGCGGCCGGGTCACGCCCCCCGGCGGTGGCCGCGTCACCCCCAAGCAGCCCTTCACCCTCCCCGGGCTCAAGTAGCCTGATCACGTCCCTGGTTTGAAAGGTCGTCGCCGGCCGCGCGCATCATCTTCGGTCGCGCCCGGCGCCCCCCTCACGAAAGAAGAGACTCTTGGCCGTCAAGCTCCGCCTCATGCGGATGGGTAAGAAGAAGCAGCCGACCTACCGTGTCGTCGCGGCCGACTCCCGGTCGCCCCGCGACGGGCGGTTCATCGAGATCGTGGGCATCTACGACCCACGGCGTGAGCCGTCGACCGTCCGCATCGACAACGACAAGGCCGTCGACTGGCTGCGCAAGGGCGCCCAGCCGACAGAGCCGGTCCGCAAGCTGCTCGAGATCTCCGGCGCCTGGGAGTCGTTCACCGGCAAGCCGTCGTCGCGCTCGGCGGCGAACGCCGGCGCCGGCACGGGCTCCAAGGACGACGGGTGACCGACATCGCCGAGTCGGCCGACGCCTCGGGTGCGTCCGAGGTCCCGATCGCGCACAAGGTCCTCGAGCACCTTGTCACCTCGCTGGTCGAGGACACCGACGCGGTGCGCATCGAGGAGGGTCGGGGCCGGTCGCTGCCCCGGCTCACCGTGCGCGTCGGCCGCGCCGACATGGGCCGGGTGATCGGTAAGCGGGGGCGGGTGGCGCAGGCCATCCGCACCGTGGTCCGTGCCGCGGCCGTGCGCGACGGCACCGACGTCGAGGTCGAGTTCGAAGATTGAGCCCCGCCGGGCGGGCCCAGCACCGGGGCCGGCTCCTCGACGTCGGGCAGATCAGCCGGCCCCACGGCGTGCGCGGCGAGGTCGTCGTCCGGCTCACGACCGACCGCCACGAGCGCTTGGCCCCCGGGTCCGTCCTGTACACCGACGCCGGCGAGCTGGTCGTCGCCCGCTCCCGGCGCCACCAGGACCGCTGGATCGTCGCCTTCGAGGGCCACGACACCCGCAACGCGGCCGAGGCTCTCCGGGGCCGCGTCCTGCGGGCCGAGCCGCTCGACGACCCCGACGAGCTGTGGGTGCACGAGCTGGTGGGCTCCCGCGTCGAGACCGTGGCCGGCGAGCAGGTGGGCACCTGCGTGGCGGTCATGGCCAACCCCGCCGCCGACCTGCTCGAGCTCGACACCGGGGCGCTCGTGCCCGTCGTGTTCGTCGTCGACCACGAGCGCGGCCGCGTGACCATCGACCCGCCCGACGGCCTGTTCGACCTGTGACGGGGGAGAGGGCGGACCGCCACACCATGCGCATCGACGTCTTCACGATCTTCCCCGACATGGTCGACGACTTCGCCGGCCGGAGCCTTCTGGGCAAGGCCCGGGCCGCCGGGACGCTCGACATCCGGGTCCACGACCTGCGGTCGTGTGCCACCGACCCCCACCGGTCCGTCGACGACGCGCCGTTCGGCGGCGGGGCCGGGATGGTCCTCATGCCCGAGCCGCTGTTCGCCGCGGTCGAGGCCGTCGACCCGCCGCGGCCGCTCTACTACCTGAGCCCCGCCGGGCGCCGGTTCGACCAGTCCGTGGCCCGCGAGCTGGCCGCCCTCGACGGGTTCAGCCTGCTGTGCGGCCGCTACGAGGGCGTCGACGAGCGCGTCCGCCAGCACCTGTGCGACGGCGAGCTGTCGATCGGCGACTACGTCCTGGCCGGCGGCGAGGTCGCCGCCATGGTCGTCATCGAGGCGGTGGGCCGGCTCGTGCCCGGCGTGATGGGCAACCAGGCCTCCGCCGAGGACGAGTCGTTCAGCCCGGGCAGCTCCGGCCTGCTCGAGTACCCCCACTACACCCGGCCGGCCAACTTCCGGGGGTGGGAGGTGCCCGCGGTGCTGCGGTCGGGTGACCACGGCCGCATCGCGCGCTGGCGACGGGCCCAGGCGCTGCGGCGCACCCTGCGGCACCGGCCCGACCTGATCGAGGCCCGCGGCGGCCTCACCGCCGAGGACGAGGCCCTGCTCGCCGAGTTCGGCGAGGAGGACCCTGATGGGGGCGCCGAGCCCCCTGGCGAGGGCTCCCGTGACCAGGGCCCCGGCGGGGCAGGCGCACCGTGACCTGCGCTTTGTGCGAGCCTCGTCGGCGGGGCTAGCATCGTACGTCCGCACCACGACGCCCTCCCCCGGAGCGACGCGCCATGCATTCCACCGATCTCGTCGATCAGACCAGCCTGCGCACCGATGTCCCGGCCTTCGGCCCCGGCGACACCGTCAAGGTGCACGTGCGCGTGGTGGAGGGGCAGAAGGAGCGCATCCAGGTGTTCCAGGGCGTCGTGATCGCCCGCTCGGGCTCCGGCGTCCGCGAGACGTTCACGGTCCGCAAGGTGAGCTACGGCGTGGGCGTCGAGCGCACCTTCCCGCTCCATGCGCCCACCATCGCCAAGATCGAGGTCGTCACCCGCGGTGACGTCCGGCGGGCCAAGCTCTACTACCTGCGCGACCGCATCGGTAAGGCCGCCAAGGTCAAGGAGAAGCGCGAGGGCTGAGGCCCTCGGCGCTCTTCCGATCGCCGTCCCTGGCCCCTCGGTGGCCTCGGTCTCCGGTCCCGCGAGCGGACCGGATCGGTTTCGCCCGTCCCGGTCTCGACGCCCCCGGTTCCGACCCCCTTTGGCGGCGGCGCGGCGACGGCCCGTGCGGTCGCCGTCGGCTGGGACGCTAGGGTGCGGCCGATGAGCAGTGAGGACCTCGAGCGCTACGAGGCCGACATCGAGCTCCAGCTCTACAAGGAGTACAAGGACGTCTGTCCGATGTTCTCCTACGTCGTCGAGACCGAGCGACGGTTCTACCTCGCCAACGAGGTCACCCAGACCGTGCGCGAGCAGGGTGGCCGGGCCTTCATCGAGCTCGAGCTCAACGACGCCTGGGTGTGGGACATGTACCGCACCAGCCGGTTCGTGCAGTCCGTGCGGATCGTCACGTTCAAGGACGTGAACGTCGAGGAGCTCCCGAAGAGCGAACTCTGAGCGAGGGGAGCGCAGTATGGGGCCGCGTCGCAAGGCGTCGGCGCCAGGCCGCCCGACGGGGCCGGAGCCGGGTTGGGTGTCGGGTTCGGTGTCGGGTTCGGCGTCCGATCCCGTGCCGCACCGCCAGCGGGTCGGCGTAGCCGGCGAGCGCTTGGCCGCCGCCTGGTACCGGGCGGCGGGCTACGACGTCGTGGCCCGCAACTGGCGGTGCCGCGAGGGCGAGATCGACCTGGTCGTCCGCCGGCCGGGCGAGCTGGTGTTCTGCGAGGTGAAGGCCCGCACGTCCGGGCGGTTCGGCGCGCCGGCCGAGGCCGTCACCGCCGCCAAGCGGCGCCGGTTACGGGCGCTGGCGGCGCAGTACCTGGCGTCGGCCGAGGTCGAGGCCGCTGGTCCCGGGGCCCGGCGGGGCGACGCCATCCGCTTCGACGTCGCCGCCGTCGCCGGCGGACGCATCGAGGTGATCGAGGGGGCGTTCTGAGCGGTGCGCGCCGGCCCGACACTTGCCGGCCGCCTGCGCCGTCCTAGCCGAAGGCCGCCCAGGCCACCAGCGCCGCGCACACGACGAGGGCGGCGGCCACCATCAGGTAGTCGGCGTACGACCGGCGGTGCTGGCGGAACGGGTTGAAGCCCACGGCGCCAGTATCGCCCCTTTCGGCGGGGGGGACGGGGCGGCTACAGTGCTCTCACGCACCTGTGAGGGTTGTGGGTGTCTTCTAGTAGATCTCACGCTGGGTGACTGCCGGCCCTCGGGAGCGGATCGCTCGGGCCCGCTGCGGCTCCTCGCCGTGCCGGGCCGTGCCCTCGCTGCCGATCCGCCTGCCGTGAGGAGGGCCCCGTGCACGCATCCGTCCCGTCCGCGACGCTCCTCGGCGTCCTGGGCCGGCCCGTCGAGGTCGAGGTCCACGTGTCGCAGGGCATCCCCAGCTTCACGATCGTCGGGCTGCCCGACACGACGTGTCGCGAGGCGCGCGACCGCGTGCGGGCCGCCCTGCTGTCCAGCTCGCTCGAGTGGCCGTCGCGGCGGGTGACCGTCAACCTGGCGCCGCCCGGCCTCCGCAAGGTGGGCGCCGGGCTCGACCTGCCCATCGCCGTCGGGCTGCTGGCGGCGAGCGAGCAGCTCCCAGGGTCGTGCGTGGCCGGCCGGGCGTTCCTGGGCGAGCTCGGGCTCGACGGCTCGGTGCGCCCCGTGGCCGGGGCGCTGCCGCTCATCGACGCCCTGGCCGAGCCCGAGGTCGTCGTCCCCGCGGCGTGCGCGGTCGAGGCGCGGCTCGTCGGGCGGCACCGGGTCCGGCCGGTGGCCACGCTGGCCCAGCTGGCCGCCGCCCTCGCCGGGCTGGCGCCCTGGCCCGACCCGCCGCGCCCCGACGACCCGCCCGCCGCCCCCGCCGACCCCGACCTCGACGACGTGCGGGGCCAGCCCGCCGCCCGGTTCGCCCTCGAGGTGGCCGCGGCCGGCGGCCACCACCTGCTGCTCGTCGGCCCGCCCGGGGCGGGCAAGACCATGCTGGCCCGCCGCCTGGCCGGCCTGCTCCCCGACCTGACGCCCGACGAGGCGCTCGAGGTGACGTGCATCCACTCGGCGGCGGGGCTGGCGCTGCCGCCCGGCGGGCTCGTGCGGCGCCCGCCGTTCCGGTCGCCGCACCACGGGGCGTCGGCCGTGTCGCTGGTGGGGGGCGGGTCGAGCACGATGCGGCCGGGCGAGCTCTCCTTGGCCCACCACGGGGTGCTTTTCCTGGACGAGCTGGGCGAGTTCGCGCCGACCGTGCTCGACAGCCTGCGTCAGCCGCTGGAGGAGGGCGTCATCCGGGTGGCCCGGGCGGCCGCCAAGGTCACGTTCCCAGCCCGGGTGCTGCTGGTGGCGGCGATGAACCCGTGCCCGTGCGGCCGGGGCGGGCCGGCGGGCGCGTGCCGGTGCACGGGGGCGGCCCAGGCCCGTTACGCCCGCCGGGTGTCGGGGCCGCTGCTCGACCGGTTCGACCTGCGGGTCGAGGTGGCCCGGCCCGAGGTGTCCGAGCTGCTGGCGGCCGAGCCCGGCGAGTCCAGCCGCACCGTGGCTGCCCGGGTGGCCGCGGCCCGGCGCCGGGCGGTCGGCCGGGGGGTGCCGGCCAACGGCCGGTTGCCGGCCGGCCGCCTCGACGAGGTGGCACCGCTCGACGCCGGGGCGGCGCGGCTGCTCGAGCGGGCGCTGGGGTCCGGGCGGCTGTCCGGCCGGGGGCTCGGCGGCGTGCGCCGCGTGGCGCTCACGGTGGCCGACCTGGCCGGCGGCAGCGATCGGCTCACCGCCGAGCACGTCGCCACCGCCCTCGCCCTCCGCGCCGACCCGTCCGGCCTCGCCGGTCAGGTGGCCTGAGATGGGCTCGCCCGATGGCCGCCCCGTCCCGCCCCGGGCCCCGGCGTCGCCGCCCTGCCCGGCCGGCCGATCCCTGTCGTCCCGGGTGCTCGCCGCCTGTCCGCCGGGCGACCGCGTGCGCCTCGCGGCCGACCCCGTGGCCGCCGCCTGTGTGGTGCGGGTTGGCCCGTTCGTCTCGCTCGCGGCCTCCTTGGTTTTGGCTGCTTCGTCGCCCGGGTGCCCGCTGTCGGGCGCGGCGTCCGCTGCCTGTCTGGCGGGCTGGGTTCGGCCGCCGATCGAGCGTGTGTCCGTTGCTTGTGTCGTGGGGGTTGGCCCGTTCGTCTCGCTCGCGGCCTCCTTGGTTTTGGCTGCTTCGTCGCCCGGGTGCCCGCTGTCGGGCGCGGCGTCCGCTGCCTGCTTGGCAGGCGCTTGTGTCCGGCTCGTGGGCGGGCGCGGCGCCAGCGCCCTGGCCGGGCGGGCCGATGTGGATGTCGCGGCGGGGCAGGGGGCGTGACGTGCGGATGCTCGACGGTCACGACGGCCCGCCGCCGACGCCGGCGTTTCCGCTGGGTTCGGCACCGCCACCGGTCCCGGCCCCTGCGCCGGGCGCGGGGGAGGAGCCGCTGCCGGGTGAGGCCTTCGCCGCCTGCCTGGCCGGGTTGGCGGGAATGGGGCCGGCCCGGCTGGCCGCCATCCTCCGGGTCGACACCCCGGCCGACGCCTGGCGGCGTGTCGTCGCGGGCCGGGGCTGGGCCGAGCCCGACGTCCTCCGGCGGCTCGGGCCCCAGCACGACCGCCTGGTCGCCCGCTGGCGGGCCGAGGCCGCCACCGTCGACCCGGCCGCCGTCTGGCGGCGGGTCGTCGCCGACGGCCTCGGGGTCGCCGTGCTGGGCGGCGCCGGCTACCCGCCGGCGCTGGCCGACGACATCGAGCCGCCGACGATCTTGTTCCACCGAGGCTCGCCCGAGGCCCTCGGCCGCCCCCGGGTGGCGATCGTCGGGACCCGCCAGTGCACGCCCACCGGCGTCAGCGTGGCGGTCGAGCTCGGCCGCGACCTCACCGAGGCCGGCGTGTCCGTCGTGTCGGGCCTCGCCACCGGCATCGACGCCGCCGCCCACCGCGGCGCCCTCGCCGCCCACCGCCTGCACGCCGCCAGCGCTCCGCCGCCGGGCGAGTCGCCGCCCGGCGGAGAGCCGAGGCCGCATCTCCTGCGTGCCGGCGGCCTCGACGCCCTGCGGGCCTTGCCGTCGGGTGCGACCGGCACCGGCCGCCCGCACCCGGCGGGCCCGGCCGCGGCCCCGCGCCCGCCGGCGGGCGGCCCGTTCGGAGTCGCGACGGCGACCGGCCCTGGCGACGCCGGCCCCGACGCGGCCGGCGGCCTCCCGTCCGCCGCCGCGCCGGCGCCGCCCGACCGCCTGGGCGCCGGGGTCGCCGGCCCACCGCCGGGCGGCGCCCCCACCGACGGCGGGGCCGGGGGAGAGGGGCCCGCGCCGCCCATCGGCGTGGCGGCCACCGGGCTCGACGTCGTCTACCCCCGGGGCCAGGCCGAGCTGTGGCGGGCGGTGACCCGTGCGGGCGTGCTGCTGTCCGAGACGCCGCTGGGCTGCGGCCCCGAGCGGTGGCGGTTCCCGGCCCGCAACCGCATCATCGCCGCCCTCGCCGACGTCGTCGTGGTCGTCGAGTCGCACCGCCGGGGCGGCTCGCTCTACACGGTCGACGAGGCCGACCGCCGGGGCGTCGACGTGATGGCGGTGCCCGGCTCGGTCCGGAACCCGGCGGCCGCCGGCACCAACGCGCTGCTCGCCGAGGGGCGGGCGCCGGCGACCTGCGCCGACGACATCCTCGTCGCGCTGGGCCTGGGCGGCGGCCGACACCGCCCGCCCGCCGAGCGCCGCATGCCCCCCGCCGACGGCGACCGACCCGTGCTCGATGCGCTCGGCTGGCAGCCGGCCACGCTCGACCAGCTGGTGCTGCGCACGGGGCTCGGCGTCGGCCGCCTGGTCCTCGCCCTCGACCGCCTCGAGGCGGCCGGATGGGTGGCCCGCCGCGGCGGCTGGTACGAGCGGGTGATCGGAGGCGACGCGTGACCTGCGAGACGTTCCACGCCCGCCGCCGGTTCACAACCCCGCGCGGTACACGGAGTACGGTGACGTTCATGGCTTGGCAGCTCGAGGCCTTCAGGGCGTCGCTCACCGGTGCCGCACCGGCGACCGTCGAGGCCTACGAGCGCGACCTTCGGTCGTTCGTGACCTGGGCCGAGCGGCTCGGGCTGACCGGCCCGGAGGCGGTCGATCGCACGACGTTGCGCCGCTACCTGGCCTACCTCGCCACCCGCGGTCGGGCCCGGCGCACGATCGCCCGCCGGGCCTCGGCCGTGCGCCGCTACTTCGGCTGGCTGCGGCGCACCGGGGCCATCGCCGCGGACCCGTCGGCCGGCCTCAGCGCCCCCAAGGGCGAAGCCCGGCTGCCCCGGGTCCTGCGACCCGACGAGCTGCGGGCGCTGCTCGGCGAGACCGCCGCTGGTCCCGCCAGCGGCACCTCCGTCGGCCCGGTCGACTCCCTCGACCCTGCGGCCAGCGGCGACCCGGCAGCCGCCGGCACCGGCCCCACCAGCACCGCCGCCGCCCGGCCCGTCGGCCGGGCCGCCCGGCGCGGCCCCGACGCCGGTGCCCGCGAGCTGCAGGACGTCGCGGTCGTCGAGGTCCTCTACGGCAGCGGGCTCCGGGTCGCCGAGCTGACCGGCCTCGACGTCGACGACGTCGACCTCGACCGCCGGCGCCTCACGGTCTGGGGCAAGGGCGGCAAGCAGCGGCTCGTCCCGCTCAGCGAGCCGGCGGCCGACGCGCTCGGCCGGTGGCTGCGCGAGGGCCGGGCCGCCTGCATGACCGAGGCGACGCCCCCGAGCGCCGTGTTCGTCAACGGGCGGGGCCGGCGGCTGACCCCCCGCGACGTCCGCCGCATCCTCGACCGCCGGGCCGTCTCGCCGACCCATCCGCACGCCCTGCGCCACACGTTCGCCACCCACCTGCTCGACGGGGGTGCCGACCTGCGGGTCGTGCAGGAGCTACTGGGCCATTCCGACCTCGCAACCACCCAGCGTTACACTCACGTGTCCAAGGAACGGCTGCGATCGGTCTTCGACGCTACCCATCCACGGGCCTAGGGAGCGTACGTTGCCGCACCTTGATGCCGACATACGATCAGCCTGGGAGGCCTACAAGGGCCACGCCTGCCGAGAGGCGCGCGACCAGCTGATCCTGCACTACGCCCCGCTCGTCCACTACGTGGCCGGGCGTGTGGCGGTCGGCCTGCCCCGCAGCATCGACCGGTCCGACCTCGTCAGCTACGGCCTGTTCGGGCTCATCGACGCCATCGACAAGTTCGAGCCCGAGCGGGGCTACCGGTTCGAGACCTACGCCATCGCCCGCATCAAGGGGAACATGGTCGACGAGCTGCGGGCGTTCGACTGGGTGCCCCGGTCGGTGCGGCGCAAGGCCCGGGTCATCGAGGACGCCTGCCTCCAGCTCGAGAACGAGCTGCACCGGTCGCCGAGCGACGAGGAGCTGGCCGAGACGCTCGGCATCAGCGGCGAGGAGCTGCGCAACGCCCTGGCCCAGGTGTCGCTCATCAACGTGGTGGCGTTCGACGCCCTGGTCGGCGCGGCCGCCGACGGCGACGAGCCACTGACCGTCGGCGACCTGGTCGTCGACGGCGACGACGGGCCCGTCGACCTGATCGAGCTGGCCGAGATGCGCCGGAACCTGGCGGAGGCGATCGAGCGCCTCCCCGAGCGCGAGCGGCTCGTCGTGAGCCTCTACTACTTCGACGGGCTCACGCTGGCCGAGATCGGCGAGGTCCTCGGGGTGACGGAGAGCCGCGCCTGCCAGATCCACGGCAAGGCCGTGCTCCACCTGCGGCTGCGCATGCTCGCGGCCGAGCGCGAGCCCGTCTGACGGGTAGCTGATCGCCGGCCGGCGGGCCGGCCGTCGCTGACTTCCCCCTGCGTCTGCACGCGCGCGTCCCCAGGGGGATGTCCATGGACCTGGCCGCCCGAGCGTCCGCCCCCGCCCGCCCCACGGCGGGCGCCCGACCCCGCTCCCTGTCCCGCCGCCCGCCAGCCGGCTCCGCCCCCGCACGTGCCTTGGGGCCGGCGCCGCCGCTCCGTGCTCGACCCGACCCTGCGCCCCGCCCCGGGCCCGGACTCGGGCCGGCCCCGCCGCTCCGGCGGGCCGCGCCCGGCCGAGGGCCGACCGCGGCGGGTGGTGCTCGGACCAGCCTCGGCGGCGCGCTGCGGCGGCGCGGCGAGCTGGGGATCCGGGTCGGCCCACGGCTCCGCCTCCGGCCGCGGCGCCGGCACCACCGGCCCCGCCGCTGGCCTCCGCCGCGGCGGCTGGCGGCCACCGCCGTCGCCGCCGTCACCGTGGCCCTGGCGTTTCTGGCCGTCGCCGCCCCGGCCGTCGCCGCGCAGGCTGCGGCCTCTGGGGTCGGCGGTCACCGTCGCACCGTCGCCGCTCCCACCGCCCCGGCCGCGGCGTCCGCCCGCCCGGGCTTCGCCGGCGGGGCCGTGGTGCGTGGGGGTGGCGTCGGTCACGGGCTCGGGGGCGCGTCGGCGCTGGCGGGCCGGGCGGCGGTGCGTGGGGGTGGCGTCGGTCACGGCCTCGGCGATACCTCGGCACCGGTCGGCCGGGCCGCCGCCCACGCCGCGGCGCTCGCTGCCGGGGAGCGGCGCCCCGTCGCCGGTGGCGCCGGGGGCGGCGAGGCGGGCGCAGGGGAGGGGAGGACCCGCCACGGGCCGCCCGGCGGCGGGGTGCGGGGCCAGGCCGTGCCCCCGGGCGGGGGCCTGGTGATCCGGCACGTGCCCCCGGTCGACGGGCCGGTGGTCGACCCGTTCCGCCCGCCTCCTGGGCCGTACGGCCCGGGCAACCGCGGCCTCGAGTACGACACCGAGCCCGGCGCCCCGGTGCGGGCCAGCGCCGCCGGCACGGTCGTGTTCGCCGGCCCGGTGGCCGGGTCGCGGCACGTGACCGTCCGCCACGCCGACGGCGTCCGCACCAGCTACTCCTACCTGGCCACCATCTCCGTCGCCCTCGGGCAGCGGGTCGAGCAGGGCGACCGGCTGGGGACGGCGGGCGAGCGCCTCCACTTCGGCGCCCGGATGGGCGACGCCTACTTCGATCCCGCCCTGCTGTTCGGCGCCGACCCGGTGGCGGTGGAGCTGGTGCCGTTCGAGATCCCGCCCGGGTCGTCGCCGGCGGCCGAGCGCGACGCGCTCCTCCAGCTGGCGCTCGGCGAATCCGGCCCCGGCCTCCCCGGCCCGGGCGACGTCACCCGGTGGCTGCGCGACAGGGCGGCGACCGCGGCCCACTACGCGTCCCGAGTCCCCGCGACCGGGGCGCTGGCCGCCGTCGACCTGGGGCGCCGGCTCCTGTTCCCCGGCCCCTGCTCCGACGAGCCCCCGCCCCGCCGGCCGGCCGCCGCCGGGCCCGACGGACGACACCGGGTGGCCATCACCGTCGCCGGCCTCGGCTCCAGCAGCACCACCGGCTCGATCGACGAGCTGCGCACGGCCGAGCTCGGCTACGACGACGAACGGGTCGTGCGGTTCAGCTACACCGGCGGCAAGGTCCCGGGCACGGGCGCGGCCATCGACGTCCCGGCCCGCGACTACACCTCCGCCGACACGCAGGGCGACCTGCGGGTGGCAGGCCGGCGGCTGGCCGACCTGGTCGTCGCCGTGCTGGCGGCCGAGCCGGCGGCCACCGTCGACCTGCTGGCCCACTCACAGGGCGGCGTCGTCGCCCGGCTGGCGCTGCTCGACCTGGCCGACCGCGGCGCCCGCCGCACCGCCGACGGCGCCCGTCAGGGCGACCGCGACGCCGACCGCGGCGCCCACCTCGAGCGCATCGGCATCCTCGCCACGATCGGCACGCCCCATCGGGGCGCGGACCTGGCCACCGCCGTCGTCGCCGCCAACGGCCGCCCGGTGACGAACTGGGCCCTCGACCGCCTGGAGGACGCCGTCGGCACCGGCATCGACCCCGACGCGCTGGCCGTCGCCCAGCTGGCCGAGACGTCCGAGCTCGTGGCCGAGCTGCGGCGCCGGGGCGTGCCGGACGGCGTCCCGGTCCTGTCGGTGGCCGCCCGGGGCGACTGGGTGGTGGCCGCCCCCAACACGGTGGTGCCCGGCGCCACCAACGTCACCGTCCCGGTGATCGGGCGCGACGCCCACGGCGACCTCGTGGCGGCCGACGCCACCACCGACGCCCTGGCCCGGGCCCTGGCCGGCCGGCCGCCGGCCTGCGAGAGCGCGGGCGACGTGGTGGCCGACGTCCTAGTGGGCCACGGCCTGTCGGCGGTCGAGGACGCCGCCGGCGCCGCCGTCTCGGTCCCGACACCGTGACCAGGCCCGGCGCAGCCCGGCCCGTGCCCGGCACCGGTCCGGCCCGCCGGCCCACCCACGGCCCCCGGGCCCCGACCCCCCGAATTCGAGCCCCTCACCGGGAGCGGTAAGCTTGTGCGCTACGCCGCAGCCGGTCCATCCCACGGTCGCCCTCGGGCGCCGGGCCGGCGACGACAAACCGATGGGACGGAAAGAGGAGAAACGTGGCTGTCGTCACCATGAAGCAGCTGCTGGAGGCCGGGGTCCACTTCGGCCACCAGACCCGCCGTTGGAACCCGAAGATGAAGCGGTTCATCTTCGGTGAGCGCAACGGCATCTACATCATCGACCTCCAGCAGACGCTGAGCCGCATCGAGACCGCCTACACGTTCGTGCGCGACGTGGTCGCCAAGGGCGGCACCGTGCTGTTCGTCGGCACGAAGAAGCAGGCGCAGGAGCCGATCCAGCAGTACGCCGAGAAGTGCGGCATGCCGTACGTCAACGAGCGCTGGCTCGGCGGCATGCTGACCAACTTCCAGACGATCAACAAGCGCGTCGGCAAGATGCTCGAGTACGAGCGCATGCGCGACTCGGGCGAGTTCGACGCCATGCCGAAGAAGGAGGCCCTGCTGCTGGGCCGCGAGCTGGACAAGCTCGAGCGCTACCTGGGCGGCATCCGCAACATGGACAAGCTGCCCGACGCCGTCTTCGTGCTCGACACGAAGAAGGAGCACATCGCGGTGACCGAGGCCAACAAGCTCGGCATCCCGGTCGTGGCGGTCGTCGACACCAACTGCGACCCCGACGTCATCGACTACGTCATCCCCGGCAACGACGACGCCATCCGTTCCGGCACCCTCCTGTGCCGGGTCGTCGCCGACGCGGTGATCGAGGGCAAGCACATGGCGTCGCTCCGCAGCTCGGCCCCGGCCCGGTCGGCCGACGACGAGCGGCGGATCGCCCTCGAGCAGGCCGAGGCCCGCCGCCAGGCCCTGGCCGAGGCCCGCCAGCGCGAGGCCCGGCTGGCCGCTGGCGGCGCCCGCCGCGGCCGCGCCCCCCAGGCCGACGCCCAGCCCGCGGCCGCCGAGGCCCAGCCCGCCGCCGACGCCCAGCCCGCGGCCGCCGAGGCCCAGCCCGCGGCCGCCGAGGCCGCCGCCGACACCCCCGAACCCAGCGAGAGTCAGGAGTCCTGAGCCAGATGGCCGACTTCACCGCCAAGGACGTGCAGACCCTGCGCCAGGCCACCGGCGCCGGGATGATGGACGCCAAGAAGGCGCTCACCGACGCCGCCGGCGATTTCGAGCAGGCCAAGAAGCTCCTCCGCGAGCGGGGCCTGGCCAAGGCCAGCGACCGCGTCAACCGCGAGAACGCCGAGGGCGCCATCGCCATCGGCGTGTCCGACGGCACGGCCGCCCTGGTCGAGCTCAAGTGCGAGACCGACTTCGTCGCCAAGTCCGACCGGTTCGTCGACCTCACCCAGCAGCTCGCCGACTCGGTGGCGGCCAAGGGCGAGGCCGGTGTCGACGACCACAAGGACGCCGTCGACGACCTGAAGGTCACCCTCAAGGAGAACATCGACGTCGGGCGCGTCGTCGTCCTCCCGGTCGAGGAGGGCCAGTCGCTCGGCACCTACCTGCACCAGCAGGAGGGCCGGGGCGTCAACGGCGTGCTGGTGGTCGTGGAGGGCGGCTCCGAGGAGCTGGCACACGACGTCGCCGTGCACGTGGCCTTCGCCAAGCCGGAGTACCTGACCCGCGACGAGGTGCCCGCCGAGACGGTCGCCGAGGAGCGCGAGACGCTGCTCAAGCTGACCAAGGCCGAGGGCAAGCCCGAGGCCGCCTGGGAGAAGATCGTCGAAGGCCGGCTCACGGGGTGGTACAAGGAGCGGGTGCTCGTCGACCAGCCCTACGTCCGCGACGAGAAGCAGACCGTCGGCCAGCTCGTCGGCAACGCCGGCGCCTCCATCGTCCGCTTCGGCCAGCTGTTCATCGGCGGGTGAGGGGAGGGCCGGTGTCCACCAAAGTGAGCACCGGCTACCGCAGGGTATTGGTGAAGCTCTCCGGCGAGGCCTTCGCCGGGGACGAGGGCTACGGCATCGACGGCGGCGTCCTCGAGTTCATCGCGAGCGAGATCGTCGACGTCCGTCAGTCGACGGGCGTCGACGTCGCCGTCGTCGTCGGCGGGGGCAACATCTGGCGGGGCATGACCGGCGCGGGCGCCGGCATGGACCGGGCCCAGGCCGACTACATGGGCATGCTGGCCACGCTCATCAACGCCCTGGCGCTGCAGGACACGCTCGAGCGGTTGGGCCAGCCCACCCGCGTGCAGACGGCGATCCACATGGCGCAGGTGGCCGAGCCCTACATCCGACGCCGGGCGATCCGGCACCTCGAGAAGGGCCGGGTGGTCATCTTCGCCGGCGGTACCGGCAACCCCTTCTTCACGACCGACACGGCGGCCGCGCTGCGGGCCGTCGAGGTCGAGGCCGACGTGATGCTGCGCGGCACCCACTCGGGGGTCGACGGCCTGTACACCGACGACCCCCGCACCAACGCGGAGGCCACGAAGCTCGACGAGGTCAGCTACCTCGACGTGCTCAACCGCGGCCTCCGGGCGATGGACTCCACCGCCATCACCCTCTGCATGGACAACAAGCTCCCCATCGTGGTCTTCGACTTGTTGGGCAAGGGCAACGTTCGTGCCATCGTCGAGGGTGAGGCGATCGGTACGCTCATCCGCTAGGCGCCTGCCGGTGGGGTCCGGTTGCCTCGGACCCCACGCATCGACGAGGAGCGGCTCCCGTGACCGACGACGACATGATCTCGATGATCCTGGACGAGGCCCGCGACAAGATGGCGAAAGCGGTCAGCCACTCCCGGGCCGAGTTCGGCACGGTCCGTACGGGGCGGGCCACGCCGGCCCTGGTCGAGAAGCTGCCGGTCGACTACTACGGCGCCGAGGTGCCCCTGCAGCAGGTCGCCGGCTTCAGCGTGCCCGAGGCCCGCACGCTGGTGATCAGTCCCTACGACCGCAACTCGCTCGCCGCCATCGAGAAGGCCATCCAGCACAGCGACCTGGGGTTGTCGCCGAGCAACGACGGCAACGTCATCCGGCTCAACTTCCCGCCGCTGACGGCCGAGCGTCGCAAGGAGCTGGTCCGCCTCGTGCGGAACATGGCCGAGGAGGGGCGGGTGAGCATCCGCCAGGCCCGGCGCGCCGCCCGCCACGACTTGGAGGCCCTCGAGAAGGACGGCGACATCTCGGCCGACGAGCTGACCCGGGCCGAGAAGGAGCTCGACAAGCTCACCCACAGCCACGAGGCCGAGGTCGACAAGGCGCTGGAGCTCAAGGAGCAGGAGCTCCTCGAGGTCTGAGCGTCCGAGCCCGGGCGGGCCGAAACCGAGCTATGCCACCACCTGGGCCGGTGGCGCGTGCAGGATGGACCCGAAGGAGACGCTGACGACACCGCGGGGTGGGCCCGACGGAGGGAGATCGATGTGAGCGACTGGGACGAGCGCCACGAGAAGCCGCAACGCGACCCCACCGAAGGTGTGCGCATCATCGGTGCCGACGAGGCGGCGGAGGCGCTCGAGCGCGGTGACGTCCGGAGGCGGCTGTCGGAGGACGAGCCCCGTTTCGGCGACCGCCCGCCCCAGCCCCCGGTCGACGGCCCCCGGCCGGCTCTCCGGTTCCCGCTCACCAACGACGATCCGGCTAGCTTCGAGCGGCCGGCCACCCAGCCGGTGCAACCCCGCACGCAGGCTCCCGAGCTCTCGCACTGGGCGGGCTCAGCCGCCGAGGAGGTCCCCAACATGAGCCGGCGCGACCCCCGCGACCCCGACGACGGGGCCTGGTCGCCCTACGGCGAGCCCGAACCCCGCTGGCGCGACGACGAGCCGGTGGAGCCGGCCACGCGTACCTGGGCCCCGCCCGAGCCCGGCCCGGTGGGCTACGACGACCCGGTCGACGCGCCGGCCGGCCGATCGGTGTTCGCGGACGTGCCCGACGACCCGGGCGCCTACGACGACTACGACGACGACCCCTACGGCGCGCCGGCCGGCGACGGCTACGGCGCCGCCTACGACGACGGCGTGGCTGTCCCCCCGCCCCCGCCGCCGGGACCGGTGCCCGGCCCCGGCCGGGGCGTCGATCCCGAGGTCGACCCGTACGACGACGAGTACGGCTACGACGACGAGTACTACGAGGCCGACCCGGGCTACGCGGACGTGCCGGGCGACCCCGGCGGCCCGCCGGTGGCGGGCGACGTGCGCCAGTCGGCGCGGGCCCGCCGCCGCGCCGGCGGGCGGGGCAGCGACCGCGACATGCGGTCGGCGGTCGGCGTGGGCGTGCTGTTCGCGGCCGTGGCGCTGGCCCTGTTCGCCTTCGCCGGCCCGCTCGGCGGCATGGTGGTGGCCGTCCCGGTCATCACCTACGCCTCCTACGAGTTCTTCGTGGCCGTGCACCGGGCCGGGTTCCAGCCGCTGCTGCCCGTGGGCGTGGCCGCGACGGCCGCGTCGGTGATCGTGGCCTACAACTACGGCGAGCAGGCGATACCGCTCGTGCTCGTGTTGACGGCCGCGGTCTGCTTCCTGTGGTACCTGGTCAACGCGGGCGGCGACCGGCCGGCGGCCAACATCGGCGTGACGCTGCTCGGGGTCGTGTGGATCGGCGTGTTCGGCTCGTTCGCCGGCCTGCTGCTCAGCGTGCCCACCCACGGCGTCGCCTTCCTGCTCGCCGCCGTGATCCCCACCGTGGCTTACGACATCGGGGGCCTGTTCGTGGGGCGCAGCGCCGGCTCGCGCGCCCTGTCGTCGGCCAGCCCCAACAAGACGATCGAGGGCCTGGCCGGCGGGATGTTCCTGGCCGTGGTGGCCGGCGTCGTGTTCGCCATGGTCGAGGTCACGCCGTTCGCCGGCATGGGCGACGGGCTCAAGGTCGGCCTGGTGGCGGCCCTGGCCGCGCCGATCGGCGACCTGGCCGAGTCGCTCATCAAACGCGATCTCGACGTCAAGGACATGGGCTCGATCCTGCCCGGCCACGGCGGCCTGCTCGACCGCTTCGACGCCATGCTGTTCGTGCTGCCGGCGATCTGGTACCTCTCCCGCCTGAGTGACTTCTTCCTCACCTAGAACCTGTCCCGTACGTCCGGTGTGCGGATCTCCGAGCCAGGTTCCTCGCTGGCAAGGATCGACGACGCAGCCTGTCATCAGCACAGGCGATGGAGGAGGACGCGGCCAGCGGCGGGTCTGGCCGGAGAGGCGTGCGCCATGGCGCACGGGACAGGCCCTAGTCTTCAGGGCGTGGGTCCCGCTGCCGTGACGACCGTCGCCATCGCCGGGTCCACGGGGTCCATCGGCACCCAGGCGATCGACGTCGTCAACGCCGAGCCCGAGCGGTTCGAGGTCGTGGCCCTCGGCGCCTGGTCGTCGGTCGACCGGCTGGCCGAACAGGCCCACCAGCTCCGGCCCAAGCTGGTCGTCATCGGCGACGAGCGCCGGGCGGGCGAGCTGGCCGAGCGGGTGCCGCCTGGCACCGAGGTGGCCGCGGGCGTCGACGCCCTGGCCGAGCTGGGCGGCGTGGCTGACGTGTGCGTGAACGGCGTGGTCGGGTTCGCCGGCCTGCGGGTCACGCTGGCCGCCATCGAGGCCGGGCGCCGGCTGGCCCTGGCCAACAAGGAGTCGCTGATCGCCGGCGGCCCGGTCGTGCAGGCCGCCCTGGGCCGGCCGGGGGCCGGGCACATCGTGCCGGTCGACTCCGAGCACGGCGCCATCCACCAGTGCCTGGCCGCCAACGTCACCGGCGACGCCCGTCGCCTGTCCCGCATCGTGCTCACCGCCAGCGGCGGGCCGTTCCGGGGGAAGAGCCGAGCCGAGCTGGCGGAGGTCACCGTCGACGACGCCCTGGCCCACCCGACCTGGTCGATGGGCCCCAAGATCACCGTCGACTCGTCGACGCTCATGAACAAGGGCCTCGAGGTCATCGAGGCCCACGAGCTGTTCGGCGCCGACTACGACCGCATCGAGGTCGTCGTCCACCCCCAGTCGATCGTGCACTCGATGGTCGAGCTGTCCGACGGCTCGACGATCGCCCAGCTGTCGCTGCCGGACATGCGGCTGCCGATCGGCTACGCGCTGGCTTGGCCCGACCGGATCGGCACGCCGTTCGGGCGCATCGACTGGTCCGAGCTGCGCCGCCTCGACTTCGAGCCGCCCGACCACGAGGCGTTCCCGTGCCTGGGCCTCGCCTACGCGGCCGGCCGTGCCGGCGAGACCGCCCCGGCCGTGCTCAACGCCGCCAACGAGGAGGCCGTGGCCGCCTTCCTCGACGGGCGCATCCCCTGGGTCGGCATCCCCGACGTTCTCGAAGCCGTGCTTCACCGGCATGATGGAGGCCGAGCCGACAGCGTGGAGGCCGTGATCGAGGCCGATCGTCGGGGCCGGGAGGGCGCCCGGCTGCGGATCGACGAGATCGGAAGGACCCGATGACCCAGACCGACCGAGCCGACGACGAGGGCGTTCCACCGCCGCCTCCGCCTCCGGCGCCGTCGGGCGGGCCCGGCGGGCCGCCCCGTCCCGAGCTGGTCGACGAGAAGACCGCGGGGCGCCTCGGCTTGGCCGCCATCGTCGGCCTGTTGCTGGTCCTCGGCGTGGCGGCCGGGTGGATCTACGTGTGGATCGTGCTCGGCATCGTCGTGATGATCTTCCTGCACGAGCTGGGCCACTTCGCCACCGCCAAGTGGACCGGCATGAAGGTCACCGAGTTCTTCATCAGCTTCGGGCCCAAGATCTGGTCGTTCCGCCGGGGCGAGACCGAGTACGGGCTGAAGGCGATCCCGGCCGGCGCCTACGTCCGCATCGTCGGCATGAACAACCTCGACGAGATCGACGACCCGGCCGACGAGCCCCGCACCTACCGCCAGCAGTCGTTCCCCAAGCGGCTGCTGGTCGTGTCCGCCGGCTCGATCATGCACATGGTCCAGGCGTGGGTGCTGCTCGTCCTGGCCATCGGGGTGTTCGGGATCCCGGGTGGCAGCGTCACCGACCCCGACAGCGGTGACATCGAGGCGTTCCCGGTGGCGGCCGTGGTCGCCGACAGCGCCGCCGAGCGGGCCGGGTTCGAGGACGGCGACCGCATCGTGGCCATCGACGGCGAGCCCGTGTCGGCCTACGGCGGCGACGACCTGGCCGACATCATCCGCACCCACGACGTGGGCGACGAGCTCACGTTCACGGTCGAGCGCGACGGCCGCGAGCGCGACCTGCGGGCCGAGCTGGGGGAGCGGCCGGCCAGCGCCGGCGGCGGCGAGCCCGGGTCGGTCTTCCTGGGCGTGTCGTCGAGCACCGTCTACGACAACGACGCCATCGGCTTGGGCGAGGCCATCGTGCGCTCGCCGGGCGAGATGGGCGGGTTCATCCGCGAGAGCGTGGCCGCGATCGTCGGCTTCTTCAGCCCCAGCGGTCTGGAGAACTACGCCGAGAACGTGACCCGGGGCGGCGAGGACGAGCCGGCGCCGAGCGGCGGCGGGGGCACCGGCGGCGACGAGGGCAACCGCATGGTGTCGATCGTCGGGGCCGTGCGCCTGGCGGCCGACGTCAGCGACCAGGGCATCGGGGCCCTGCTCGTGTTCTTCTTCGGCATCAACGTCTTCATCGGCCTGTTCAACATGCTGCCCCTGCTGCCGCTGGACGGCGGGCACGCCGCGGTCGCCATCTACGAGCGCATCCGCTCGCGCCGAAACCGCCGCTACCAGGTCGACATGGCCAAGCTGATGCCGCTGACCTACGCGGTCGTGCTCGTGCTGGTCGTGCTCGGGGCCACGGCCCTGTATCTCGACATCGTGAACCCCATCAACCTCTAGTGCGCCAGGCCGTCTGAGGAAGGAGAGCAATGGAGCTCGGGCAGTCCTCGTACCCGCGCCGGAAGACCCACCAGATCATGGTCGGGTCGGTGCCGGTCGGCGGCGGCGCGCCGATCACGGTGCAGTCGATGACGACCACCAAGACGGCCGACGTCGAGGGCACGCTGCAGCAGATCTACGACCTGGCCATGGCCGGGTGCGACATCGTCCGCTGCACCTGCAACGAGATCGAGGCCGCCGAGGGCCTGGCCCGGATCGTCCCCCGGTCGCCGGTGCCGATCGTGGCCGACATCCACCACCAGTACCGCATGGCGCTCGCCGCGCTCGAGGCCGGGGTCCACTGCCTGCGGCTGAACCCCGGCAACATCCGCAAGCCCGAGCACATCAAGGCGGTGGCGCAGGAGGCCAAGGACCGGGGCGTCCCCATCCGCATCGGCGTCAACGGCGGGTCGCTCGACCCGGCGCTCTACAAGAAGTACGGCGGCCGGGTGACGCCCGAGGCCATGGTCGAGTCCGCCCAGCAGGAGCTGGCCTACTTCGAGGAGGTCGGCTTCGACGACGTGAAGATCTCGGTCAAGGCGTCGTCGGTGCCGTTGATGGTCGAGGCCTACCGCCTGCTGGCCGACACGGTCGACCATCCGCTGCACCTGGGCGTGACCGAGGCGGGCCCGGCGCCGGGCGGGCTGATCAAGGCCACGGCCGGCATCGCCACGCTGCTGGCCGAGGGGATCGGCGACACGATCCGCTACAGCCTGACCGCCGACCCGGTCGAGGAGGCCCGGGCCGGGCGGACGTTGCTCGAGTCGCTCGGCCTGCGCGAGCGCAAGAACGTCGACCTCATCGCCTGCCCGTCGTGCGGCCGGGCCGAGATCGACGTGATCGAGGTGGCCCGGCAGGCGCAGGCCGCGTTCGGCGACCGCGAGATCCCGCTGCAGGTGGCGGTCATGGGGTGCGTGGTCAACGGCCCGGGCGAGGCGAAGGACGCCGACCTCGGCATCGCCGCCGGCCGCAACAAGGGGCACCTGTTCGTGCGCGGCCAGAACGTGGCGGTCGTCCCCGAGGACGAGATGGTCGACACGCTGGTCGAGTGGGCCACCTACATCCACGAGCACGGGGTCGACGCCGCGCTCGAGCGGGCGTCCGCCACCCGCGAGCAAGCCCGCCGCGAGGCCGAGCGCGATCGGGCCGCGCTGCTCGACGCCAAGGGCGCGGACGCCAACCAGAGCGAGCAGCGCGTCGAAGTCATCCGCAAGCTGGGCTGAGCCGCGGCATCCCGGCGGGACGGCGGGCGCGATCCCGGCGGAATCCCGCCCGCGGCGGGACCCGGCGGAACGGACGGCGGGATGACGCCGCGAGCGGGTCGGGTCGCCGTAATCTGAGGCAGATGGCCCGACCCGCTGAGCGCTCCACGGGATGGACGACCCGCCTGTTGGTGGGGCTCGTCGTCGTCATCGTGCTCTGGTGGGTGCTCAACGCGCTGGTCGGAGTCGTCTTCTCGCTGATCCGCATGCTGCTGTTCGTGGCCCTGTTCGCGGTGATCGCCTGGGTCGTGCTGGTCGGCACCCGCGACAAGACCTAGGGGCGCCGCCGCGTCGCGCTCATCGGGCCCGGCGCGGGTGAGCAGGGTGTTCGCGACGTAACCGTTTCGTAACGTCCTTGCGCGTTATCGTTCCGGCCGTCAACGGTCGATGCGAAAGTGATCCACAGCGTCGTGCGTCCACGTAAGCGTTCCCACAACACACCACTCGCACTGGCCGGGCTGGGGGCCCTCGCCATCGCGGCGTCCATCTCCGGCGGGGCGACCACCGCCTCGCCCGTCGGCGCGGCGGGTCGCGCCGCACCGCCCTCCGACCCCCAGGCCATCCGGTCGGTCGACTTCGGCAGCCTGGCCCAGCCCGGATCCACCTGCGAGAGCGGGCTCCGGTTCACGCCGCCCGGCCGCATCCCGGTCTCCGAGGGCCGCAGCCAGATCCTCGACCTGGCCCAGCTCACGCAGCTCGTGGTCGACGACGACGTCGCCTACGGCGACCTCGACGGCGACGGCATCGAAGAGGCCGTCGTGCACGTGACCTGCACCTACGGCGCGAACGGTGCGGAAGACACCATCGACGTCTACGCCCTCGAGGGCGACACGCCGGTCATCGCCGCGACGATCGACGAGCCGCCGGACTCGCTCGACAGCGAGCTGCCGCCCGCCGTCCAGGCCGCCGAGGTGGTCGGCGACCAGGTGGTCGTGACCTGGTCGCATTATCAGGAGGGCGATCCTCGGTGCTGCCCGTCGGGCCAGGCCCAGGTGCCTTACGCGCTCGAGGACGGCGAGCTGGTCGCCGGCGAGCCAGAGGTGACGCCCGCCTCGTAGTCGCCGCCCCGGACGCGCCGCACCGGGCGCGGCCGGCACCGGGTGCGCGCCGGCCGCATCGGTTGCCGTCGCATCGGCCGCCATTGTTGAACCGCCGGCCGGGGGTCGGCGGGGCAGTACCATGCGACGTTCATGGCCAAGGTCCTCACGTCGCAGGCCGACGACTTCCCCCGGTGGTACCAAGACGTCCTCGCCAAGGCCGAGCTGGCCGACAACGGTCCGGTGCGGGGCACGATGGTCATCCGCCCCTACGCCTACGCGCTGTGGGAGGGGATGCAGGCCAAGGTCGACGCCCGCATCAAGGCCTGCGGGGCCGAGAACGCCTACTTCCCGCTGTTCATCCCGGAGAGCTACCTCCGGCGCGAGGCCGAGCACGTCGAGGGCTTCAGCCCTGAGCTGGCGGTCGTCACCCACGGCGGCGGGAAGAAGCTCGACGAGCCGATCGTCGTCCGCCCCACGAGCGAGACGGTCATCGGCGAGTACATGGCCAAGTGGATCCAGTCGTACCGCGATCTGCCGCTGCTGCTGAACAGCTGGAACAACGTGGTGCGGTGGGAGCTGCGGCCCCGCCTGTTCCTGCGCACCACCGAGTTCCTGTGGCAGGAGGGGCACACGGCGCACGCCACCCGTGAGGACGCCGCCGCCTACGCGCTGCGCATCCTGCGCGAGGTCTACGAAGACTTCATGGTCAACGAGCTGGCCATCCCCGTGCTGGTCGGCCGCAAGACCGCCAGCGAGCGCTTCGCCGGGGCCATCAACACGATGACGCTCGAGGCGATGATGCGCGACGGCAAGGCGTTGCAGATGGGCACGAGCCACGAGCTGGGGCAGAACTTCTCCCGGGCGTTCGAGATCGACTTCTCCGACGCCGAGGGGCGTACGCAGCTGGCCTGGACGACGTCGTGGGGGTCGACCACCCGCATGATCGGCGGCCTGATCATGACCCACGGCGACGACGACGGGCTGGTCGTGCCGCCGCGCGTGGCCCCCATCGAGGCGGTCGTCCTGCTGGTCAAGGACGACGCCGGCGCCGGCGACGCGGCCCGGCGCCTGGCCGCCGAGCTGGGCGACGCCGGGCTCAAGGTGCGGCTCGACGACCAGGTGGCGCAGAGCTTCGGCCGCCGGGCGACCAACTGGGAGCTCAAGGGCGTGCCGGTGCGCATCGAGGTCGGGCCGCGCGACCTCGCCCAGGACGCGGTCACGGTGGTCCGGCGCGACACGGGCGAGAAGGTTCAGGTGCCGTTGACCGGGGTGCGGGCCCACGTCGAGGACGTGCTCGGCCGCATGCAGGGCGACCTGCTGGCGGCCGCCACCGAGCGGCGCGACGCCCGCATCGCGGAGGTCGCCGACTTCGACGCCGCCGTCGAGGCGGCCAAGACCGGTTTCGCCCGGGTCCCGTGGGACGTTTTGGGCCCCGAGGGCGAGGCCCGGTTGGCGGTCGAGGGCGTCACCGTGCGCTGTCTCCAGCGGGCGGACGGCTCGCTGCCCGAGGCCGACGACGAGCCCGACCTGGTGGCCATCGTCGGGCGCGCTTATTGACTCTTCGGTCGCGGAACGTCGCGCTCCGCGCGCGAGGTTGCGGTTATACTGCAGCGTCCGTTCCGTTCGGTTTGTCGAAGGAAGGCGTGGGCTCCCGCCCACGCCTTTCGTGTGAGAAGAGGAGGTGCAGCCAGGGTGAGCGTCGCAGACCGCGTGCGTGAGCTCGTGCTGCCCATCCTGGCGGAGCGTGAGCTCGAGCTGTACGACGTCGAGCACGCCGGCGGGGTGCTCCGGGTCGTGGTCGACCGCGACGGCGGCCTCGACCTCGACGCCCTGAGCGACGCCACCCGTGCGGTGTCGCGGGCGCTCGACGCGGCCGATCCGATCCCGGGCCGCTACACGCTCGAGGTGACGAGCCCCGGCCTCGAGCGCACGCTGCGCACTCCCGAGCACTTCGCCCGGGCGATCGGCGAGACGGTCAAGATCAAGACGGCGCCGGGCGTCGAGGAGCGCCGCATCCAGGGCGTCCTCACCGAGGCCGGTGCCGATGGCATCGCGGTGCGGACGGGGGAGAGCGAGGCCGACGTGCGCTGGCTGGCGTATGACGACGTCGTGCGGGCGCGCACGGTATTCGAATGGGGCCCGGCCGCCCGCGACGAGAAGAGGGAACGCAGGTCATGAGCAATCCCGACATGATGGAGGCGCTCCAGGCGCTGGCCGCGGAGAAGGGCATCTCGGTCGACGCCCTGCTGGCGGCGCTGGCCGACGCGCTCGAGTCGGCGTACAAGCGCATGCCCGGCGCCCACGAGTACGCGTGGGTCACGATCGATCCCACGAACTTCGACATCCGGGTCTACGCGCAGGAGATCGACGAGGACGGCGAGCCCTACGGGCCCGAGCTCGACGTGACGCCCAAGGACTTCGGCCGGATCGCCGCCCAGACGGCCCGCCAGGTCATGACCCAGCGCATCCGCGAGGCCGAGCGCGAGCTCCGCTACGAGGAGTACGCCGGGCGCGAGGGCGACATCGTCACCGGCACGGTCCAGCAGGGCGACAGCCGCTACACGCTGCTGAGCCTTGGCCCGGTCGAGGCGCTGCTGCCCCAGGCCGAGCAGGTCCCGCACGAGCGGCCCGAGCCCAACACCCGGCTCAAGGCCTACATCGTCGAGGTCCGCCGCACCTCCAAGGGCCCCCAGATCGTCGTGTCCCGCACCCACCCGGGCCTGATCCTCGAGCTGTTCAAGCTCGAGGTGCCCGAGATCGCGGACGGGGTGGTCGAGATCAAGGCGTGCGCCCGCGAGCCCGGGCACCGCACGAAGATCGCCGTCTGGTCGAACGACGCCAACGTCGACCCGGTCGGCGCCTGCGTCGGGGCCCGGGGCGCTCGGGTCCGCCAGGTGGTCAACGAGCTGCGGGGCGAGAAGATCGACATCGTCCCGTTCTCCGACGACCCCTACGAGTTCGTCGCCAAGGCGCTCTCCCCGGCCAACGTCAAGGAGGTGCGCATCGACGAGGCGACGGGCGTCGCCGAGGTCATCGTGCCCGACTACCAGCTGTCGCTCGCCATCGGCAAGGAGGGCCAGAACGCCCGCCTGGCCGCCCGGCTGACGGGGTGGCGGGTCGACATCAAGAGCGAGACCCAGCTGCAAGAGGAAGAGGCCTACGGCCAGCAGGAGTGGGCCGAGGGCGAGTGGGTCGTCGACCCGAAGACCGGCGAGCAGGTCTGGCAGCCGGCCGAGGGCGGCCCCGCCGTGTCGGCCGAGGAGTGGGAGGCCGCCGTCTCCGACGCCCCCGAGGGTGAGGCGGCCGCCGACGCATCGGCCGGCGAGGCGCCGGCGGCCGAGGCACCGGCTGGCGACGCCGAGGCGACGCCCGCCAACGGCACCGAGACCGGCGAGGGGCCGGCGGCCGACCCGCCGGCCGAGCCGGCCGAGGTGGCGGTCGACGCCGGGGCCGGCGACGAGGGAGGCAAGGACGAGGCCCCGCCCTGACGGCCGCCGGTCCCGCGAGCCGATCCGCATGTGCATCGGGTGCCGGCGCCGGGCGCCCCAATCCGAGCTCGTCCGGTTCGTGCTGGGTCCCGACGGAAACCCGGTCGAAGGCCGTACACTGCCCGGACGCGGGGCGTGGCTCTGCCGAGACTCGCTCGACAGCTGTCGGGCACTGGCCGAACGGCGTAAGGCGTTCTCCCGGGCGTTCCGGACCGGCAGAAGACGACCGGGCCGGAGCTGACGTTTCGGCCGAGCCGCACAGCGTTGCCCGCAAGACCGTTCGTCCCGGTAGACCGGGGTGCGCGAGAATAGGGGACCGCGGTCGCCCACCATGTGCGCGTACCGCGCCCATCGAACGACGAAGGGCTGGTCAGAGAGAACTTGGCAGCAAAGATCCGGGTCCATGAGCTCGCCAAGGAGCTCGGGCTTACGAACAAGGAATGCCTCGACCTGTGTCTGTCGTTGGGCATCGGTGTCAAGACGCATTCGTCGGGCATCGAGGAAGCCCAGGCCGACCGGGTCCGCCGGCGCGCCCAGCGCGACGGTCTGACCCGTCCTGAGCAACCTTCCGAGACTGCAGGCGCCGCGCCGGCGAAGACGTCGGGCCGCCAGGCCGCGTCCAGCGAGCAGGCCCCCGTCACCTCCAAGTCGGCCGCCCGCAAGGCCGAGAAGGCCACGAAGGCGGCCAAGGCCGAGAAGTCCACCAAGGCCGCGCCGGCCCGCCCGGCCGCCGAGCAGCCGGCGGCGTCGGCTCCGGCCCCCGCGGGCGAGGCGCCGAGCCGTCCCGAGGCGCCCAGGCCGGCCCCGCCCCGCCCCGCCCCCGCCAGGCCGGGCGGCGACGGCGGGCAGGCCCCGCG
>DATCLS010000001.1:0-37067 GCA_036563805.1 Acidimicrobiales bacterium
GGGCGGTGGAGCCGGGTGGGGCGGGCGCGTGGGCGCGTCGGGGCCGCCGGGGCGCGGCGAGGCCCGCTGCGCGGGCCGGCCGGATGGGGCGGCGGAGCCGGGCGCCCGCCAGCGGCGGCTCAGGCGGGGAGGGTCAGGCGGGGAGGTGGCGGAGGAAGGCTTCGACGACCCGGGCCGGGTCGTGGCCGGTGCCGACGGCGGCGTCGCGCAGGGCGGCGCGGCCGGCCTCGTCGAGGCGCAGGAGCCGGGCCGTGGGGCCCGTGTCCCACTCCCGGTAGGCGGCGGTCTGGAAGCGGGCCGCCGCCCGGGTCCGCCGCTGGCTGATGCCCACCACCTTGCGCCCGCCGAGCGTCACCTCGCCGGCGCCGACGGCGCCGAAGCAGACGAGCCGGCCCAGCGGCCCGCAGGCGAGCGCCCCGTCGTGCACCTCGGTGCCGTCCATGCCCAGGTCGGCCAGGGCGGCCCGCCAGGCCTCGCCGAGCCACAGCGTGGCCCGGCCGACGTCGTCGTCCCACAGCGGGTCGCCGGCAGGGACGATCACGTCGATCCACACGGTGTTGCCCGGCACGACGAGCACGGCCCCGCCCCCCGAGCGCCGCCGGACCACGGTGATGTCGAACGCCCGGGCCAGCTCGTGGTCGACCAGGTCCTCCCGCTGGGTCGAGCCCAACACGAGAGCGGGCCGCACGGCCTCGAGGACCCAGACCAGCCGGCCCGGGCTCTCGGGCACCGGCCGGTGGTGCAGTGACCCGGCATCGCCCAGGACGTGGTGGACCGCCCACCCCCCGGGCAACGGCTCCGTCGCGGTCGGGCCGCGGTCGGCCGCGGTCAGGCCGCGGTCAGCAGGTACTGCGTCCACGTCTCGGGGACGCTGCTCACGCCGAGCGTGAGCCAGCTCATCCCCTTCGGGGAGTACGGCGGGCGGCGCAGGCGCATCGAGGTCTCGTGGAGCAGCTTGTCGCGCTTGCGGACGTTGCAGGGCCGGCAGGCCGCGACGACGTTCTCCCAACTGTGCTTGCCGCCCCGGCTGCGGGGCACCACGTGGTCGATGCTCTCGGCCGCCGCGCCGCAGTACTGGCACCGGTGGTTGTCGCGGGCGAACACCGAGCGGCGGTTGAGCGGGGTGCGCCACCGGTACGGCACCTTGGCGTAGCGGCGGAGCCGGACGACCTCGGGCACGACGACCGACAGGTGGGCCGACCGCATGACCGACTCGCTCGGGTGCACGACGTCCGCGACCTCGCTGAGCACGAGGACGACCGCCCTGCGGTCACTGACGACGCACAGGGGCTCGTACGTGGCGTTGAGCACGAGCGCCCTTCCCATCGGCCGTAAACGCTACTCAGACTGCGACTGGTTCTGTCGGCTCTATTTTTCGGCCCCGACGCCCGGCGGCTCAACCGTTTCGGCGGGCCGGCGCCGCGCCCGCCGCTGGCCCCGCCCCGAGCCCGCCGCTCGGCCGCCCCGTGCCCTCAGTGGGGCCAGTGGCGCGCCTCCCGGCACCACCGCAGGTAGGTCACGAGGTCGTCGGGCTCCGGCTCCCGCTCGCCGTCGCCGCCGTAGGCCGTCTGCAGGCGGAACCGGAGGTAGCCGGGGGCCGGGAGCGGCAGGAACGGCGGCCGCCGCCACCAGCCCGGCTCGGCCAGCACCGCCACCTGGCGCACGGCGGTCGCCCACAGCGACGGCCGGCGGGCCACGGCCAGCGCCGCCCGAACCGCCCAGCCCGGGCTCACGCGCGGCGAGACGCGTCCCGCGCTCATGCGCGGATCCCGATCGGGCGGCCGAGGTTCCGCCAGCCGACCGCCGCCGCCCCGACCAGCGGACCGGCGTCGCCGAGGCCGGCGGGCACGATGCGCGTCCCCCGGGCGAACTCGATGCGGCACCGGGCGTCGATCTCGGCCTGGGCGGCGGCGAAGAACGGCTCGCCGAACCCGAGCGCCACCGAGCCGGCGACCACGGCCAGCCGCAGGTCGAGCAGGTTGGCCACCGACGCCACCGCCCGGCCCACGAGCGTTCCCGTCCGCCGCCGCACGTCCTCGCCGGCCTCGGCCGGCGGCGCGCCGGTGGCGGCGGCGATGGCGGTCCCCGACGCCTCGGCCTCCAGGCAGCCCTGGGCGCCGCAGCCGCAGGTCCGCCCGCCGGGCTCGACGATGACGTGGCCGATGTGGCCGGCGTTGCCCCCGGCGCCGTCGAGCAGGCGGCCGTCGAGCACGATGCCGCCGCCCACGCCGGTGGACACGACCATGGCGATGTAGTCGCCCACGCCCCGAGCGGCGCCCGCCCACCCCTCCCCGAGGGCCAGGGCCTTGGCGTCGTTGTCGACGTACACGGGCAGGCCCACGAGGTCGCGCAGCCGGCGCCGCAGCGGGAAGTCGCGCCAAGCCGGGATGTTGAGCGGCGACACGGCCTCGCCGCCGGGCGCCATGGGCCCGCCGCAGCCGACGCCGCACACGGACGGGGCGGCGCCGCCCTCGGGCGCGGCCAGCACGCCGGTCACGAGGCCGGCCAACGCGTCCCACAGGACCTCGGCGTCCTGGCCACGGGGCGTGGCCACCGAGCGGCGCACGATGACCTCGCCCCGGCGGTCGACGAGGCCGGCGGCCAGCTTCGTCCCCCCGATGTCCACCGCCAGCGCGACGTTCACGAGGCCGAGACCGTACCGCCCGGCCCGGTGCGCAACGACAACGGTGCGTAACGACAACGGTGCGTGTCGGCCTAACCTGGCGTGGCTCGCCAAACGACCGGAGGAGTCAGTCCCGGTGGCCACCATCCAGACCGCGGCGCAGACGGCCCAGGCCGGGACCCCGGCCGGGGCCACCCGGGGAGCGACCTTCGCCGACTGCTACCGCGCCGTCGTCGCCAACGTCGAGCAGGTCATCCAGGGCAAGCGCGACGTGGTCGAGCTCGTGCTGCTGTGCCTCGTGTCCGACGGACACCTGCTGCTCGAGGACGTGCCCGGCGTCGGCAAGACGAGCCTGGCGAAGTCGCTCGCCACGTCGATCGAGTGCAGCTTCGGCCGCGTCCAGTTCACGCCCGACCTGTTGCCCTCCGACGTGGTGGGGCTCACGGTGTGGAACCGCAACGACGGCTCCTTCGACTTCCGGCCCGGGCCGGTGTTCAACAACATCGTCCTGGCCGACGAGATCAACCGGGCATCGCCCAAGACCCAGGCGGCGCTGCTCGAGGCCATGGCCGAGGGGCAGGTGACGGTCGACGGCGCCACCTACCCGCTGAGCCGGCCGTTCATGGTCATCGCCACCCAGAACCCGATCGAGCACGAGGGCACCTATCCCCTGCCCGAGTCGCAGCTCGACCGGTTCCTGATGCGGGTGTCGGTCGGGTACCCGACGCCCGAGGCCGAGATCGAGATCCTCGACGCTCACGGTGACCACGACGCCTACCGCGACATCGGGCCGGTCATCCGGGCCGAGCACGTGCAGGCGATGGCCCAGGCTGCCCGCAGCGTGCACGTCGCGCCGAGCATCAAGGCCTACCTGGTCGAGATCGCCCAGGCGACCCGCCGCACGCCCCACCTGGCCCTGGGCATGTCGCCCCGGGCCACGCTGGCGCTCCAGCGGGTGGCCAAGGCACGCGCCGCCGCCCAGGGCCGCGGCTACGTGACGCCCGACGACGTGAAGGCCCTGGCCGTGCCGGTGCTGGCGCACCGCCTGCTGGTCACGCCCGAGGCGCAGCTCCAGGGGCTGAGCCCGGCCGACGTGCTCGGCGAGGTGCTCCGGGCCGTGCCGGTCCCCGGGGGCCACTGAGGCGGTCCCGTGGGTCCGGCGTGCTGACGCGGCAGGGGTGGCTGGTCGCCGGGGGCGGCGTGGTCCTGCTCGCCCTCGCCCGCCTGTTCGGCATCGAGGAGCTGTACGTGTTCGGCGCCTGCGCGCTCGTGCTGGTGCTGTTCTCCGCCGCCTACGTCGGCGTCAAGCGGCTCGAGCTCGAGGTCGACCGCACGGTCTCCCCCGCCCGGGTCCACGCCTCGGGCGCGAGCCGGGTCGACGTACGGGTCCGCAACCTGCGGCTGGCGAACACGCCCGTCCTCCGCCTGACCGAGCCGGTGACCGGCACCCCGGGCGCCGAGCTGCTCGTCCCGCCCCTCGACCCCGGGGCCGCGGCCGTCGCCAGCTACCGGCTGCCCACCGAACGCCGGGGCATCCTCGAGGTCGGGCCGCTGGGCGTGGTCGTCAGCGACCCGTTCGGGCTGGCGCAGGCCACCGTCCAGGCCGCCGAGCGGGTCGAGGTCACGGTCTACCCGGCCGTGGCGGAGATCCAGCCGGCCCCGTTCACGACCGGCCAGGACCCGTTGGCGGGCACCCAGCGCCCCCACGCCCTCGGGCGGGTCGGTGACGACTTCTACGCCCTGCGCCCCTACGTGGTGGGCGACGACCTGCGCCGCATCCACTGGCCGTCCACGGCCCGCCACGACGAGCTGCTCGTCCGCCAGCAGGAGCAGCCCTGGCAGGGCCGCACGACGGTGCTGCTCGACGTCCGGCGGGCCACCTACGACCCGGTGGCGTTCGAGATCGCCGTGTCCGCCGCCGCCTCGATCGTCACCGCCAACGGGACCCGCCGCGACCTGGTCCGGCTCGTCACCACCGACGGCACCGACTCGGGCTACGGCGTGGGCCACGCCCACGTCCAGGCCCTGCTCGAGCACCTGGCCGTGATCCAGACCACCTCGAGCGCCAGCCTGCGCACGATGATCGAGGTGCTCTACAAGACCGGGGGCGGGGCGCTGGTCGTCGTGGTGGCCCAGACGACCACCGACGAGCTGACCGGCATCGGGCGACTCCGCCAGCGGTTCGGGTGGACCGCGATCGTGCAGACCGACGGGGCCCGGGCCGGGGCCGCCGCCCGGATCGGGGCGGCCGCCGCGGGGACGCGGGCCGGGGTCGCCGGCGTCGCCGGGGCGTCGGGCGCCGTGCCGGTGGTGGCGGCCGACTCGCTGCCGGCGTTCGCCGCCAGCTGGGACCGCCTCGTGGCCAGCCAGCGGTCCGGTGGCCGCCCGCTGACCGGGGCGATCGGGGGGCGATGAGCCGGCGGGGGCGGACGCTGCTGCTCTCCGAGGGCGCGCTGTGGCTGGTGACGGTCACGGCCGTCGTCGGCATGCACCGGCTGTTCGAGGACGGGTCGTACCGCCCGGCTCTCGTGCTCCAGGCGACGGCCGCCCACCTGGTCGTGGCGCTCCTGCGGCGCCGGGGGGTCGGGCTGGGGCTGGCGGCGGCCGCCACCGCGGCCGCCGGGGTGCTGATGCTGACCTGGGTCCACTACCTCGGCACGACGATCTGGCTGCTGCCGACCGGCGAGACGCTGGGGGCGGCCGGCGACGACCTCCGGGCCGCCTACACGCTGTTCCAGGACGTGAAGGCGCCGGCGCCGGTCGAGACCGGCTTCCTGTTGACCGGCGGCGCGGCGCTGTGGGTGATCGTGTTCATCGCCGACTGGGCGGCGCTGCGGGCCGGGGCCACGTTCGAGGCGCTGCTGCCGTCGGCCACGCTGTTCCTGTTCGCCGCCGCCCTCGGCGCCCCCGGGGGCCGGGTGCCGGGGACCATGCTCTACACGGCCTGCGCCCTGCTGTTCGTGCTGGTCCAGCGCACGCTCAACCAGGAGCTGACCGCGGCGTGGGCGGCGACCCACCGGAACCGCGGGCGGTGGCCGCTGTTCGGGACGGGCACCTCGCTCGTCGCCCTGACGGTGATCGCCGGAGCGGTCGCCGGGCCCAACCTGCCCGGGGCCGACGCCCCCGGCGTCATCGACTGGCGGCACATCGACGACGAGGAGGACACCCGCGTCGTGCTCAGCCCCATGGTCGACCTCCAGACCCGCCTGGTCGACCAGCCCGACGTCGAGGTGTTCACGGTCCGCACCGACCAGCCGCAGTACTGGCGGCTCACCGCGCTCGACGAGTTCGACGGGCGGATCTGGGGCTCGTCCTACGAGACCAACGACGCCGAGGGGTCGCTGCCCCAGGAGTTCGAGTCGACGGTGCCGTCCGAGACCGTCCGCCAGGAGTTCGCCATCATCAGCCTGGCCGCCGCCTGGCTGCCGGCCGCCTACCAGCCGGTGGCCATCGACCCGGGCGATAGCGAGGTCGACTGGGACGCCGAGTCGAGCACGCTCATCGTCGACCGCTCGCTCGACACGTCCGACGGGTTCGAGTACGCGGTCGAGTCCGAGGTCCCCAACTGGACGGCCGAGCAGATGCGCACCGCCACCGGCGAGGTGCCCGACGACATCGCCGAGCGGTACCTGCAGCTGCCCGACCTCGACCCCCAGGTCGAGACGCTGGCCCGCTCGATCACCGAGCAGGCGCCCACCCCGTACGACAAGGCGCTGGCGCTGATGAACTATCTGCGCGGGCCCCGGTTCACCTACGACCTCAACGCCCCGCGGGGCCACGGCACCGACGCCCTGATGGCGTTCCTGTTCGAGACCCGGCGGGGCTACTGCGAGCAGTTCGCCGGCGCCTACGCGGTGCTGGCCCGCTCCATCGGCCTGCCGTCGCGGGTCGTGATCGGGTTCACGCCCGGCGTGCCGGACGCCGAGGACCCCTCCCTGTGGCACGTCCTGGGCCGCAACGCCCACGCCTGGGTCGAGGTGTACCTGGGCGAGCTCGGCTGGGTGATCGTGGAGGCGACGCCCGGGCGGGCGCCGCCCGAGGCCGAGCGCTGGCTGGGCCCGATCAGCGGGTCGACCGACTCCGAGACGCCGCCGCCCCTCGGGGGGCAGGGCTCGGGCGAGGAGGCCGCGCCCTCCCCCCGCCCGGGCGCGGCCACGCCGTCCGGCGACGAGCAGCGGACCGGGGTCGTCCCCGACCGCGACCGAGGCGGCGCCTCGTCCAGGGCCGGCGACCAGGGCGGCGAGATGTCCGACTCGATGCGCACCACCCTGCTGGTGGTGGGCATCGCCATCCTCGCCTACCTGGTGCTCGTGCCCGCCGGCGTCGCCGCCCAGCGCGGCCTCCGGCGCCGCGCCGCCCAGACGCCCGCCGACCAGGTCCGCCTGGCCTGGCGGGAGGCCACCGACCGGGCCCGCGCCGCCGGCGTCGCCCTGCCGGCGTCGCTGACCATCAGCGAGATGGCCGAGCGCCTCGGCGCCACCGTGCCCGGCGCCGCCACCCCGCTGCGGCACCTGGCCGCCGCCATGGAGCACGTGACCTACGCCGAGGTGGAGCCGTCGCCCGGCCAGGCCGAGCAGGCCCTGGCGGCCCGCGACGCCGTCGTGGACGAGATCCGCCAGCGGCAGCCGCTGGCGGCCCGTGTGCTGCGCTACTTCGACGTGCGGCTGCTGTGGCGGGGGCAGGACCACCCCGGCCGCCGCCAGGCCCACAGCGGCCCCACACCGGCGCTCAACCACTGACCCCTCCGGGCGACCGCGGTCGGGTCTCGCGCGTCGTGCTCAGATTCGACGACCGCCAGGCGGCCCACGCAGAACCAGCCATCGTCGAGCTCCTCGCCGGTCCCCCCGGCGTCGACGACGTCGACCTCGAGGTCCCGATCGCCGGAGGCGGCCGAGCCAGCTCGCCTCGACCGATGGTCGTCCTCGGCGCCAACGTCCGTCTCCGAGCTGCGCAGGGCCAAGGCGGGCACGGCGAACCGAGGCGTCGCCGACGGAGCCCGAGGCGTGCCGGCGGCCCTCGTGTTCCCCTCGGTGACCTCGCTTCGGGAGCGCGGGCGCCAGCGTGCTGCTCACCGCACGCCGCGACCCGCCGAGCGGCAAGGTCCTCAGTGCCTGGCTCGACGACTGCGTCGCGCCTGCCTTCGCCGATCGTGAAGCCGCGTCCTGACGCCGAGCCCGCGGGCCGGGTCGGGGCGGAAGCAGGCCGGGTCAGGTCGTGTCGTCGGAGTCGCGACGGAAGCGCTCGCGCATGCGCTGGCCGGCGCCGCCGAGGGCGTCGCGCAGGCCGTTGGCGCGCACGGACCGCGACAGCTGCTCGATGCCGGCCTTGCCCAGCTTGCGCAGGTTGCGCTCGAAAACGAGCACCGAGGCGAGCATCAGCAGGAAGCCGGCGAACGCCAGCAGGGTGTTGGACAGCATGACCACGAGGAACACCGCCCCCGCCACCACACCCACGATCGACCACTTCATGCGCCGGACCGTGTGGCGGTAGAGCGTGGTCTCGCTCACCTCGCGGGCGAACGAAGGATCATCCTCGTAGAAGCGTTGTGCGATCTCCTGGAGGATGCGTTCTTCGTCCTCGGATAGCGGCACTCGACACCCCTGTTTCCCCGGCACGACCAACCGGTGATCCCAGTGTTCCACAGGGTCGCACCAACGACAACGCGTGCCGGGCGAATGCGCCGCCGGCCGCGCCCCGGTCGGTGCCCGGGCTCAGCTTCCGCCCGGCCCCCACGGGTTCTCGCCCGGGCCGGTCCGCATGCCGCCCGGCCCCACCGACGAGGCGGGGCCGATGGCCCGGTGCCCGAACCGCCGGCGGATGGCGTCCACGGCCGCGCTCGCCTCGTGCCACGACGGCCCGCTGGTGGCCTCGTCGAGCGTGAGCTGGCGGGCGCCGCCGTCCACCAGCCCCGACACGCTCACGCCCAGCAGCCGTACCCCGGGGGCGATGTCGACGGCGTCGAGCAGCGCCCGGGCCGCCCGGGCGATGGCGGGCCCCTCGTCCAGCGGGACGGCGACCGTGGTCGAGCGGGTGATGGTCCGGAAGTCGCCGAACCGGACCTTGATCGTCACCGTCCGGCCCCCCAGCCGGTGCCGGCGGAGGCGGCCGGCCACGGCGTCGGCCATGCGCACCAGCTCCCGCTGGAGCGGCGCCCGGTCGTGGTGGTCGGTCGGGAACGTCTCCTCGTGGCCGACCGACTTGGCCGGCTGCTCGGGCACGACCGGCCGGGGGTCGATGCCATGGGCCAGCCGGCTCAGGTGGCGCCCGTGGGCGGCGCCGAGGCGGGACACGAGCGTCGCCTCGGGCAGGGCGGCGATGTCGCCGACCGTGCGCACCCCCAGGCTCTCCAGCCGGGCCAGCGTGGCCGGCCCGACGCCCCACAGCGCCCGCGCCGGCAGGGGGTGGAGGAACGCCAGCTCGCCGCCCGGCGACACGACGTGCACGCCCGGTCCCTCCACCGGGCCGCGGGGCGTGGCCCGGGGCTTGGCCGCCTCGGAGGCCAGCTTGGCCAGCATCTTCGACGGCGCCACCCCGACCGAGCAGGTGAGGCCCTCGCGCTCCCGCACGAGGCGGCGGATCCGGTGGGCCACCGCGACCCCGTCCCCCACCGACCGGCGGGCGCCGGTCACGTCGAGGAAGGCCTCGTCGAGGCTGATGGGCTCGACCAGCGGTGTGAACTCCCGGAAGATGTTCATCACCCGCTCGCTGACCTCGGCGTAGTGGGCGTGGTCGCCGTGCAGGAACACCGCGTGGGGGCACAGGCGGCGGGCGCGGGCGCTGGGCATGGCCGAGTGGACGCCGTAGGCGCGGGCCTCGTAGTTGGCCGCGGCCACGACGCCCCGGTCGCTGGCGCCCCCGACGACGACCGGCCGGCCCCGCAGCTCGGGCCGGCGGAGCAGCTCGACGGACACGAAGAACGCGTCCATGTCGACATGGAGGATGGTGCGGGCGGGCCCCGCCGGCATCGGCTCGCCGCTGGCCGGTTCGGCGGGCCCGGCGGGCGCCACCGCCCGGCTCACCCCCGGGTGACGACGGCGGCCGCCAGCGAGTCGCCCTCGACCCGGTAGTGGAACGAGCGGGAGTCGGGCTCGGTCCACCGCTCGGCCAGCCAGGCGGCCAGCGGCTCGGCCACCCAGGGGTGGCAGCCGTCGAGGCGGGCCTGGCAGTCGTCCAGCCGCACGAAGGCGACGTCGTCGACGATGCCGTCGGGGTCGTCGACCCGCAGCTCGCCGGCGAAGTCGGTGGCCACGTGGGCCTCGACCCGCAGGCGCCACCCCAGGCCGGGGGCCTCGACGTGGACCTGGTAGACGGGCCCCCGCCAGCCGGAGACGATCACCCCGGTCTCCTCGGTGACCTCGCGCGTCAGACCGTCGAGGACCGATTCGCCCTCGTCGATGACCCCGCCCGGCGGGCTCCAGTCCCACGTGCCGTTACGCCGGCGGTTGCGCACGAGAAGCAGGCCCTCCGGCCCCAGGATCAGGCCGCCGGCCACGAGCCAGTCACGCATCGGCACGTCCCTCAGAGCGCACGGTCACCAGTCTGGCAGGGGTTCCCTAATCTGGGCGGCGATGGCCGAGCCCCCCGCCCCCTCCGACTACTCCCCGACCGCCCTGCCCTCGACCGGAGCGCGCGTGTTGGCGTTCGTGTCGATCCTGGTCGGAGGCCTGTGTGGCGGCCTGATCGGGTGGTCGCTCGTCGACCTGCAGTGCGACGGTGACTGCGGCGTGGCGGCCGGGCTGGCCGGGCTCGCCGGCGCGGTCATCAGCGCCGTGGGCGTGGCCGTCGTGGCCACGCTGGCGCTGCGGGCCATGGGCGAGTGGCGGACGATCCAGCACCGCCAGCAGGTGGCGGCGGGCGCGGGCCGCCGCACGGGGGGCGTGGGCGATCGGGGCCCGGACGCCCGGCGCGCCGGCGGGACGCCCTCCGCCGAGGCCCGCCCGGCTTCCGGCGGCGCGGCGACCAACGGCACCGGCGACGGTGCCGCCCCGGTCAACGGCCCGGACGGGTCCCGCGAGCGCGAGCACTAGCGCACCAGCCGCCCCGGACGGGGGGCGGGGTCGGGCTCGCCGTCCCGCCGGATCGGCGTGCCGTTCACGACCACGTGGCGGATCCCCTCGGGTTGGTCCGCGGTGAGGCGGGACGCCCCACCCGGGAAGTCGTGCACCCGGCGGATGGGGCCGGGCGCCACGGTCTCCGGGTCGAACACGACGACGTCGGCCCACTGACCGGGGGCGAGCCGCCCCCGGTCGGTCCAGCCCAGCAGGTCGGCCTGGCGCCCGGTGAGCCGGTGGACGGCGTCCTCCAGCGGCAGGACCTGCCGCTCGCGCACCCAGTTCCCGAGCAGATCGGTGGCCTGGCAGGCGTCGCACAGCTGGCCGACGTGGGCGCCGGCGTCGGACAGCCCGTAGGCGACGTGGTCCTGGACGAGCAGGTGGGCGACCTCGTCCGGGTCGTCGTTGGCCAGGTAGCAGGCCACCCGGATGCCCGGCTCGGCCGCGGCCAGATCGCACAGCGCCTCGAACGGCGACGTCCCCCGCTCGGCGGCGATGTCGGTCAGCGTGCGGCCGATCAGCTCCGGGGCGGTGTCGGACTCGGCGACCCGGTAGGTGTCCCACCGGGGCACGAAGCCGCGGCGGGCGTCGTCCCACGCCGCGACCGCCCGACGCCGCCACTCCGGGTCCGCGTAGGCCGCCACCCGCTCGGCCACCGACGCCGACATCAGCGCCGCGAACTCGGGGTTGGGGTTGAGCGTGAACGGCTCGGTCATCGTCATCGAGAACTGCAGCGGCCGGGGCGAGACCTGGGGCCACACCTGGGCGCCTTGGGCCCAGCCCGCCTCGTTCAGCTCGGCCAGCCGCCGGTGGTTGCCGTTCGGGGTGGTCAGCAGCGCTGTGTAGGTGAACGGCACGCCGACCGCCGGCTGCAGGTCGTAGAGCTCGGCGGGCCGGAGCTTCTCGCCGACCGTGAACTCGGCCAGCCGGCCCCGGCCCCGGCGCTGGCGGTGCTCGCCGAGCGTGGCCAGCAGGGCCTCGACCTCGCTCCGCTCGGCCAGGCGGCTCGGGACCGGCTTGCCGTCCGCCCCCTGGTGGGTGGGGGCGAAGCTGGTGGCGAACCCGATGGCCCCGGCGTCCAGCCCCTCGGCCAGGACGGCCTGCATGGCCGCCACCTCGTCCTCGGTGGCCGCCCGCTCGAAGGCGTCCTCGCCCATCACGAACAGGCGCAGGGCGGTGTGGCCCAGGTAGCAGGCGAAGTTGAGCCCGAGGCCGCGGCGCTCGACCGCGTCGAGGTACTCGGGGAAGGTGGCGAAGTCCCAGGGCACGCCGGCGGCCAGCGTCTCGAGGTCCATGTCCTCGACGTTCTCCAGCGTGCGGGCGATCAGCTCGCGGTGCTCGGGCCGGGTCGGGGCGATCGAGAAGCCGCAGTTCCCGGCGACCACGGTGGTGACGCCGTGGAAGCACGACGGCGTCAGGCGGGGATCCCAGAACACCTGGGCGTCGTAGTGGGTGTGGATGTCGATGAAGCCGGGCGCCACCACGCACCCGGCGGCGTCGAGGACGGTGGCGCCGTCGCCGCTCCGGCCGCGGCCGACCCCCTCGCCGACGGCGGCGATACGGCCGCCCTCGATCACGACGTCGGCGGGGCGCCCGGGCGCCCCCGTCCCGTCGACCACGGTTCCGCCCCGGATCACCAGCTCGGCCATCACAACCCCCCTCGCTGCCCTCAAAGATATATGAAATATCCGGTTCCCGGGCCGTCTGGCGCCAGCCGCGCGGGGCCGGTAAGCCGCCGTCCGGGACGGCGCCCATCCGGGCCGTCGCGACCGCCCCGCCCGGCCGCAAGACGCCCCGCACTGCGCCGCAGGGCGGCCCCGGGCAGCCCGGACACCGCCTGCTCGGACGGCGGCGGGAAGAGGCCGGACGCTGCGGCCGTGTCCGCCCCGGCGGGGGTGTCCGCCCCGGCGGGCGAGTCCGCCCCAGCGGGGGGGTGTCCATCCCCGGCGGAGGCCGACCGGCGGGCTCGTCCGGCGGACCGAAGGCGGACGGCGAGGCGACCGCCCGCCATGAACCCGTCCCACCGGCGTGGCGGGGTGGGCGGAATGGCGGGGCGGGTGGGGCCGGTCGGCCACGGTGTCCGTGCGGCCGGCTGCGGCCTCGGCGCTCCGGCCCCGGGCCACCCCGGTGTCACAGGGCGGCCGTAGGGATGGACGTCGTCCCCTGCGATCCGTTCTGTCTCAAGGAGGCTGTTCGATGGCCCTGAGCCGTGAGGACCGCGAGCAGATGCTCGCCGAGCCCCACGTCGCCGCCCTGGCGGTCGACGCCGGGCCCGACCGGGCGCCGCTCACCGTGCCCGTCTGGTACCACTACGAGCCGGGCGGCGACCTCTGGGTCCTGACCGGCCGCGACTCGCGCAAGGCTGAGCTCATCGCCAAGGCCGGCCGGTTCAGCCTCATGGTCGAGCGCATCGAGCCCACGATCCGCTACGTGTCGGTCGAGGGGCCGGTCGTCGACACCGTGCCCGGCACCCGTGACCACCTCGTGACCCTGGCCACCCGCTACCTGCCGGCCGACAAGGTCGAGGGCTACATGTCGTACGCCGAGCGCGACCACGGACCCCAGATCGTGGTCCGCATGCGGCCCGAGCGGTGGCTCGGCGCCGACCTGGGCTCGGTCTGAGCCCCTCCCCCACCTCGGCCCTCGCCGGGGCCACGACCGCGGGGGCGCACCTGCGGCGGGTGCGCCCCCGCCAGACCCCGCCGCCGGTCGTACCGCCCGGCAACGCCCCTCCGGCGGAATCCCGGCGGGCGGGGGTGGCATCGGGCGGCGGAGGGGCTGCCCGCCCTCACGCTGACCACGTTCGCGGCGGCCCCCTGGAACGCCCCGCTGTACGCCCACCTCGGCTTCCGGACGCTGGCGCCCGCCGGGATCGGCCCCGAGCTGCGGGCGGTCATGGCGGCCGAGCGGCGCACGGCCTCGACCCCGCGTCCCGAATCTGCATGCGCCGGGACCTGCCGGCCAGGCAGGCTGGGCCGATGCACGAGCCAGCCCGCCCGCCCCACACGCCGTGACCGCCCCGCCCGCCACCGGGCCGCGCGGCCTCCCCGACCTGTTCGTCACCGAGCGGGACCGGCTCCTCGACCTGCTCCGGGGCCTCGCCCCCGGCGACTGGCAGCTGCCGACCCCGTGCCCGGGGTGGTCGGTGCTGGCGCTGTGCCACCACCTCGTCGGCGACGACGTCTCGGTGCTGTCGTGGCACCGCGACGGCTATCGCGGCACCCCGGCCCCCGACGGCCTCGCCGAGCCCGAGTTCGTCGCCTGGCTCGACCAGCTGCAGATCGAGTGGGTGCACGCCGCCCGCCGGCTCAGCCCCCGGCTCACGATAGAGCTGCTCGCCTGGACCGGTCCCCGCATCGCCGAGGCCTTCCGCCTCCAGGACCCGACCGCCCGCACGGCCCACGTCTCCTGGGCCGGGCCCGACCCGGTGCCGGTGTGGCTCGACCAGGTCCGCGAGCTGTCGGAGTACTGGATCCACCGCCAGCAGATCCTCGAGGCGCTCGGGCGCCCGCCCGACCTGCGGGCCGACGTGCTGGCGCCCGTCCTGGACGGCCTGCGCTGGGCCTACCCCTACCGCCTGGAGGCGGCCGACCTGCCGTCGGTGACCCCGGGCGACACGGTCACGATCGCCGTGACCGGCCCGGTCGCGGTCACCTGGCACCTGGTGGCCGAGCCGGCCGCACCGGACGAGCCCGCCGCACCGGCTGGGACGGCCGGCGCCCACCGCCTCGCCTGGGCGTTCCGGCCCGAGCCCGGCCCCCGCCAGGCGGCGGCCCTGTCGATGACGACCGACGAGGCCTGGCGGCTCCTGTCCAACAACCTCCCCGCCGCCCGCCAGGCCGCGCTGCGCCTCAGCGGCGAGCCCGCCGTGACCGACGTGCTCCGCCGCACCCGGGCCATCATCGGCACCCCGCAGTGACCCCGCCGGGCGGCACGAACCCGTGACGAGGGCTTGACCCTCCCCCTGGGGGAGGCCCCAGGCTGGCCGCCGTGGACGACGGCTCGCCGACGGACGAGAGAGACGAGACACACGACGGCTTGCTCACGATCGGGGCGTTCTCCCGAGCCTGCCTGCTGTCGGTGAAGAGCCTGCGCGCCTACCACGAGGCGGGCATCCTCGTGCCGGCCCGGGTCGACCCCCGCACCGGGTACCGGGCCTACCACCCGTCCCAGCTGGCCGACGCCGCGGTGATCCGCCGGCTGCGGGCCCTCGACCTGCCGCTCGACCAGGTGCGGGAGGTCGTCCAGGCCCACGACCCCGACGTGACCCGCCGGGTCCTGGCCCGCCACGAGGCCGCCATGCGGGCGCGGCTCGAGGAGGTCACCCGGATCGTGGCCGAGCTGCAGCAGGGCGTGGCCCGCCCGTCCGAGCACACCCCCGTGCACGTCCGCCGGACGCCGGCCCACCACACCCTGGCGGTGCGCGGCGAGGTGACGGCGGCCGACTTCGCCGCCTTCCTGGGCGACGCCTACGGGCGGATCGGGGCCGTGCTGGGCCGGCTGGGGCTGGAGGCCGCCGGTCCGTCCGGCGCCCTGTACCCGCCCGAGATCCCCGACGACGGGCCCGAGCCGGTCGAGGCGTTCGTGCCGATCGCCGCCCCGGCGGCGCTGCCCGACGACCGGGGGCCGGTGACCCTCGGCGAGGTGCCTGCCGCCCGGGTGGCGGTCGTCGTCCACGCCGGCCCCTACGAGACCATCGACGAGACCTACCGCCTGCTGGGGGCCTGGGTCGGCCGCCACGCCCGGCCCGCGGGCACGCCCGTCCGCGAGGTCTACCTCGTGAGCTACGGCGAGGCCGCCGACCCCGAGCAGTTCCGCACCGAGATCCACTGGCCCATCGAGCCCATCGAGGAGGACGACCCGTGACCGTGACCCTGGCCAACGTGACGTTCGACTGCGACGACGCCCTCACCGTCGCCACGTTCTGGTCGGCCGCTCTCGGCCGCCCGCTCGACCCCGACCCCAGCGCCTGGTTCGCCAGCATCGGCATGGGCGACCGGACCCGGGAGAGCTGGCTGTTCGCCAAGGTCCCCGAGGCCAAGGTCGCCAAGAACCGGGTGCACGTCGACCTGGACGTCGCCCCCGGCGAGGACCCGGAGGCCGAGATCGACCGCCTGGTCGGCCTCGGCGCCAAGCGCATCGCCGACAAGGACGAGTACGGGCACGCCTGGACCGTGCTGCAGGACCCCGAGGGCAACGAGTTCTGCGTGTCCCGCGTCCCGACCGGCTGAGGGCGGCGCCGCCGGAGCCCCCGGCGGCCCCACTCACCAGGGCTCGACCCGGAGCCCCGGCCAGGTCGCCCGCCAGCGGGCGGCCTTGGCCGCGTAGTGGCCGGGCCCCAGGAACGACGCCACGTACGGGTTGGCACGCAGCAGCCGCTCCAGCGCGGCGACCTGCGCGCCGAAGTAGGTGTCCGCTGCGTCGATGGGCCCGGTCGGGATCGGGCGCGCCTCCATCCGGCGCGAACCGTAGCGGCCCGGCGCCCGTACAGGGGGGTACCGAACGCCACACGGAGACGCCTCACACGGAGGAGCTACGGATGCCTCCCGCCCAGACGCGCACGCGGCCGCCGCGCCGCGCCGCCCCGGCACCGGCGGACGCCCGGACCAACTGGACCGAGCGGGTCGAACAGGTGCTCGACCGCCTGCCCCCACCGACGCTCCTGCCCGGCTTCGACCGAGGGACGCCGCTGCCCACGCCCGACGTGTTCGACGAGCCGATCCAGTCGCTCGAGCGGACCGCCGAGACCTTCGGGGTCATGGCCGACGACCTCGGGCGCGAGATCGACGACCTCCGGTGGGTCTGCAACGACGCCACCCGGTTCCGCCAGCAGTTCTCGGGCACCCGGCGGCCGCAGCTGGCCGACCGGGCCCGCGACCTGCGCGACCTGGCCGACGACCTGCGCGCCGTCCAGTCCCGCACCCGGGACGAGATCGAGTGGATCCACGCCATCGAGCGGGCCGTGCGCGACTTCCTGAGCCAGGTCCAGCTGGCGTTCGCGGCCGCCCGGAACGCGGCCGCCGAAGCGCTGGCCGACGCCCGGGACGCCCACCGGGCCGCCACGAGCGCCCTGGGCAACGCGGTGGTCGCCGTCGGCGACGTCGTCCGGGCCGGGCTGGACGAGCTGACCGGCGGCGACGGGAGCGACGAGCTCGCCCAGGCCGAGCGCCGGGCCCGCGCCGCCGTCCGGGACGCCGAGGACGCGCTCGACGCCGTCGTCGACTTCACGACCAACTGGACGTTCAACGGCGCCAACCTGCCCTCGGCGAGGAGCCGGGCCTGGTACGACGTCGACGCTTTCATGGCCCGGAAGGCCCAGACGCCCGAGGCCTACGGCGTCCCCTACGCGGCGCGGGGGCCGTACGCGCCATGAGCGGCACGCTGACCTACACCGTGGCCCCGGGCCGGCTCGACCTGGGCCGGGACGAGCTGGTGGCGCTGGCGGGGCAGGCCGTGGTCCGGGCCCTGGCCGAGACCCTGGAGGTACTGCGATGAGAGAGCCCCCCGAGCCGCGCACGCAGGCCGCACCCGGCGCCCGGCCGGCCTCGGCCCCGGCTCCCCCGACCACGACCGCCCCGACCACCACGACCGCCCCGGGCGGCGGGGGCGATGCGACCGGCACGTCCGAGGCCGACGTCATCGGCCTGATCGCGGTGGGCACCCAGTTCGGCTTGGCCGGCCTCCAGGCGGCCGACGCCACGGTGCGGCTGGCCAGCGGCCCGGTGCGCGCCCCGGGCCTAATGCTGGCCCTGGCCATGGCCGGTGAGCGGGGCTGGGCGGTGCTCGGCCGGATGCAGGAGGTCGCCCTGCTGCGGGGCGACCAGTCCCTGGCCCGTGCCGCCTGGGACGTCGGGATGGACGGCGTCACGCTCGGCGCCGCGGCGCTCCGCTTCATGGCGGCCGACGACGGCTTCCTCACCGACCCGGTGATCACCGTGCCCCTCGACCGAGCCGAGGGCGTCGATGTCGAGCGGCGGGTGACGTTCACGTTCGACGGCGACGTCACCTACGAGGGCATCAACGTGGCCGCCGGCACCCAGCTCGTGGTCGAGTACCTGGCCAACGGACTGGTCCGGGTCAGCCTGCGCGGCGACGTGCGGCTCGGCGGCGAGCTGGCCTCGTCGGGGGCCGGGGGCATCAGCGCCGGGGCCGGGCCGCTGGCCGGCGTGAGCTGGCTGGTGGCCGACGAGCGGGAGGCGTCGCGCTTCGTGGCGCTGCTGGCGCTGGCCGGCGGGGCGTCGGCGGCGTCGCACCCGGCGGTGCCGATGGCGCTCGGCCTGTCGGGCGCCGTCGCCCCGATCCCCCTGCCCCAGACGGTCACGGTCGGCGCGAGCGAGGTCGTCCAGGGCAGCCTGACGGCCGGCCAGGTGACCGCCGGCGCGGCCGAGGTCCGGGGCACCGGCCAGGTCACCATCGACGCGGACGGCAACCGGTCCTACGAGGTCAGGCTCGAGGGCCAGCTCAGCGCGAGCCTCGCCGGCCCCGTGCTCGACGGCCTGCCGCCCGACGTCCGGGCCCAGCTCCCGGGCGGGGCGACCTGGACCGACCCCGACGTCTTCGAGGCCGCCGGCGAGGTGGCGCTGGAGGTCAGGACCGACGCCCGCAACGACGTCGAGTCGGTCACCGTGACGCTCGGCGCGTCGGCCGGGCAGGGCACGGGCCTGTCGACCTCGGTCGCCTCGGCCCAGTCCACCGCCGGCGAGAAGGTCGAGGTCACGATCGAGCTCGACGCGGACGAGCTGCGGGCCCTCGGGCCCCCGGGCCAGCGGGTGCTGGCGGCCCTGGCCCAGAACCGCCCGGACCTGGCGGCCGCGGCGCTGGGCGAGATCGGCGGCGCCATAGCCGGCCACGCCAGCGACCCCGACTACAGCCGCTACACGACCGTGTCGAACGGCGGCGGGATCGAGCGGGGCGCGGCCGGCGTCTCGGGCGGCGGCTCGGTCACGATCGAGGAAACCGAGGACGACGAGCTCGGCGCTCGACCGGAACGCCCCGGGCGAACCGGCCAGCCCGGCTGACCGTCGAGCCGCCGAGCCGCCGGGCCGGGCCGCCGGCCCCCGGCGGCCCGGCCCTCAGCCGAAGCGCAGGCGCCGGAACGCCTCGGCGTGGGGCACCCCGAGCGGCGCCCCGGCCTCGGCCGTCCGGGCCCGGATGAGGCGGCCGACCAGCGCCGGGTCGCCGCCCACCCGGCTCTCGTGGCACTGCACGGCCTTCACCTTCTTGTCGACCACCGACGAGATGTCCACCCCGACGTCGGGCTCGAGCGTTCCCGACAGCAGCATGATCCGCACCTGGTGGGGCGGGCCGGCCGCCGGGAAGTAGAGCGGGCTGGCGGCGGCGGGCGCCACGGCGTCGAGGACCGCCCAGCCCACCTCGCGGTGGTCGCGGTGGTTCACGTAGCTGTCGCCGAAGTACACGGCCGTGGGGTCGGGGGCCACCACCACGTCGGGCCGGTGGGTCCGCAGGAGGGCGACCAGCCGGCCCCGCAGCTCGACGTCGTTGGTCACCTCGCCGTCGGGCAGGCCGAGCCGCTCGACCCCGGCCAGGCCGAGCACGGCCGCCGCCGCGTCCACCTCGGCAGCCCGGCGCCGGGTGAGCTCGGCCGGGTCGGTCTCGGCGTGCGGCGACCCCTTGTCGCCGGCGTTCACGATCACGAGTCGCACCTCGGCCCCCGCCTCGGCCCAGCGGGCCAACGTCCCGCCGCACGACATCTCGGGGTCGTCGGGGTGGGCGTAGACGGCGAGCACCCGGTCCGGTTCCTCGGTCATGGCCTCGGTGGCGGCGGGCGCCGCCCCGTACACGGTCACCGCTCCCTCCGGCTCGCCTCGCGGCCCTGGCCGACCCCGACGGTCGCCCGACGGTCCCGGGCGCTCGCCCGGCCGGCCCCTCCGGCGTCGATACCTGTGTCGCTCGCCCGACTGATCCCTGTGTCGTCCGCCCCGTTTCCGCTCACGGTGCCCTCCGGATCGCCTCGATGGCCCGATTGATCCCGGCGTCGTCGACGCCGGCGTGGGTCACGAGCCGCACCAGGCGGGGTCCGAGGGTCACGGCCCCGATCCCCTCCCCGGCCAGCCACGCCAGCAGCGCCGCCGGGTCGTCGTGCTCGAACAGCACGACGTTGGTCTCGACGGCGTCGGGGTCACAGCCCGACGCCGGCCACCGCTCGGCGACGGCCTCGGCCAGGCGCCGGGCCCGGGCGTGGTCGTCGGCCAAGCGGTCGATCATCGTGTCGAGCGCCACCAGCCCGGCGGCGGCCAGCACCCCGACCTGGCGCATGCCGCCGCCCAGCCGCTTGCGCTCCAGCCGGGCCCGCCCGATCAGGTCGGCCGGGCCGGCGAGCAGCGACCCCACCGGCGCCCCCAGGCCCTTGGACAGGCAGCAGGTGACGAGCGTGGCGGGCGCCGAGTAGTCGGCGACCCGGACCCCGGTGGCGACGCTGGCGTTGAACAAGCGGGCGCCGTCGAGATGGACAGGGACGCCGGCGTCGGCCACCGCCAGCAGCCGGTCGAGCGGCCAGGCCCGGCCCCCGGACGCCAGGTGGGTGTTCTCGACGCACACGGCGCCCGGCGGCGGCCAGCGGTGCCCGGCCCCCTCGACCAGGTGGATGATCTCGGCGGGGTCGATCGTGCCGTCGTGGTCGTCGAGCGTGTGGAGCTGCGCCACCTGGTTGAGGCCGAAGGCGCCGGCCTCGTGGGTGACGACGTGCTGGCGCCGGCCGGCGATGACCAGCGAGCCCGGCGGGGCCAGCACCCGCAGGGCGACCTGGTTGGCCATCGTGCCCGACGGCAGGAACAACGCGGCCTCCTTGCCGGTCAGCTCGGCGAAGACCTCCTGGAGCCGGTTGACGGTGGGGTCGTCGCCGAACCCGTCGTCGCCCACCTCGGCCTCGGCCATCGCCCGCCGCATCTCGGGCGTGGGCCGGGTCACGGTGTCGCTGCGGAGGTCGACGGAGTAGGTCGGGATCGTCCTGTCCTGGCGGACCGCCATCGGCCGCACGGTACCGTCACTGACCGCCATGTCCGCGCTCCCCGGCCCCTCCCCCGACCCGGGCACGCTCGTGTCCCTCGCCCGCCGGGCGGCCGAGCGCGCCGGCGACCTGCTCCTCGACGGCGTGCACCGCCGACGCACCCTGGTCGAGACCAAGTCCACCGGCACCGACATGGTCAGCGAGATGGACCGGGCGTCCGAGGCGCTGATCGTCGAGACGCTGCTGGCCGACCGGCCCGACGACGGGATCGTCGGCGAGGAGGGCAGCGAGCGGGCGGGCACGACCGGCGTGCGGTGGGTGATCGACCCGCTCGACGGCACCACGAACTATTTGTACGCCCACCCGGGCTGGGCGGTCTCGATCGCAGCCGAGATCGACGACGGGTCCGCCGGCGACACGGACGATCGACCCAACGGCGACGCCGGCGAGCGCCGGGTCGTCGCCGGCGTCGTGCTCGACCCCGTCCACGGCGACGTGTTCACCGCCACTGCGGGCGGCGGCGCCTTCCGCAACGACCGCCCCATCGCCTGCTCCGACCAGCGGGACCTGGCCCTGTCGCTGGTCGCCACCGGGTTCGGCTACCGGCCCGAGCGGCGGGCGCACCAGGCCCAAGTCGTGGCCGGCCTGATCGCCCAGGTGCGCGACATCCGGCGCATGGGCGCGGCCGCCGTCGACCTGTGCTCGGTGGCCTGCGGCCGGGTCGACGCCTACTACGAGCGGGGCCTGGCGTGGTGGGATCTGGCCGCCGGGTCGCTGATCGCCGCCGAGGCCGGTGCGGTGGTCACGGCGCTCGACGGCGGGCCGCTCACCGCCGGCTCGGTGCTGGCCGCGGCGCCGGGGATCGCCACGTCTCTCCGTGACCGCCTGTCCGCCCTGGGTGCCGGGTCGGGGCCCTGACGGGCGGCGCCGGGGCACTCGTCACTGGACTGCAACGAACTTATGCCGCGGGTCGTCACGAGGCCCGGTCATCCTTGGGCGCAATGACCGCCGCCACCGCCGGGTCGCCGCCGCGTCCCAACCTCGACGCCAACGACCCGGGCTCCGCCGCCACCACCGAGCCCCGCGACCGGGGCGACCGGGCCACGTCGATCACCGTCACGACCGAGGGGACCACCGTCGTGATCGCCGTCGAGCACACGCTGGACGCCCCGGAGGGCGAGGCGCTGCTCGAGGCCGCCAGGGCGGCGCTGGCCGCCCGGCCCGACCGCCTCGACATCGACCTGCGGGCGATCGACGGCTACACCGAGGAGGGGGCGCGGGCGCTGGTGGCGTGCCGCGACCTCAGCGCCGAGCTGCCCGAGGGCCTCCACTACCGGACGGGCAAGGGCCCCGGCCGCGACGCCCTGCTCGCCGCCTACCAGGAAGGCTGACGGCCCGCCGACAGGCCGCCGACGCCCCCGCCGACACCCCGGGACGACACGGCCGGCGACGGCGCCGGCCCGCCGGGTGGTCGGCACGTGCCGGCCGGATGAGGCACCATCGTGGCCGTGGGTACGAGCATCCTGACGGTCGAGGACGACGAGCGGATCCGCACGGCGGTCAAGCTGGCCCTCGAGGACGAGGGTTGGACGGTCGAGGAGGCCGAGACGGGCGAGGACGCCCTCAACGCCTTCCAGCGCCAGCCGGCCGACGTCGTGCTGATCGACATCATGCTGCCGGGCATCGACGGCTTCGAGGTCTGCCGGTCGATCCGCCGGGCGTCCGACGTCCCGATCATCATGGTCACCGCTCGGGCCGACACCCACGACGTGGTCGCCGGGCTCGAGGCCGGCGCCGACGACTACCTGACCAAGCCGTTCGCCCCCAAGGAGCTGTCGGCCCGCATCCGGGCGATGCTCCGCCGGGTCCGTAGCTCCGATACCACCAGCACCCACCTGCGCTTCGGTGACCTCGAGATCGTCCCCGACGAGGGCGTGGTCCGGCGCGAGGGCCAAGAGATCCACCTGACCAAGACCGAGTTCCGCCTCCTCGTCGAGCTGGCGTCCTCGCCCGGCCGGGTGTTCAGTCGCGAGACGCTGCTCGAGCGGGTCTGGGGCTACGGGTACTTCGGCGACGGCCGGCTGGTCGACGTGCACATCCGCCGGCTGCGGACCAAGGTCGAGGCCGACCCGGCCAACCCGCGCCACGTCGTGACCGTCCGGGGTCTGGGCTACAAGCTGCAGGTCTAACCTCCCCTTCGTGGCGAGGTTCGTTCCCGAGGCAGGACGCTGGCGGCTGGCCCCGCGGCCGGCGTCCCTGCAGCACCTCCGCCGGCGCCTGCGGTTCCTCCGCCGCCTGCGGTTCTCGCAGCGGCTGCGGTTCATCTCCCGGCCCCGGTTCGTGCCGCGCCTCGGGCTCCGCACCCGCATCACGATCGCCTTCGGCGTGGGCGCCCTGCTGCTGTCGACGATGGTCGGCGCCACGACCTGGGCGCTGACCCAGCAGAGCTGGCTCGACGAGCAGGAGTCCGGCGCCGTCGCCCAGGCGTTCACCAACGCCGATCGGGTCCAGCGCCGCATCACGCCCCGCTTCGACCCGATCGACATGCTGTCGTCGCTGGTCACGCCATCGGGCTCCAACCCGGTGCTGCTGCTCAACGACGAGTGGTACCCGGTCACGCCCCAATACGGCGAGAACGCTCTGCCACCGGCGCTGGTCGAGATGGTCCGCTCGGGCCGCCCGGGCCGGATGCGCTACGAGTACCTCGACAGCACCCAGCTGGCGGTGGGCATCCCGCTCGAGTCGGTCGACGCCGCCTACTTCGAGATCGTCTCGCTCGACGAGCTGGAGGACAAGCTGGACTCGCTGGGCATCTCGCTGATCGGCGCCTCGCTGGCCACGACGCTCGCCGGCGCCGCCCTCGGCTGGTGGACGTCGCGGCGGGTGATCCGGCCGCTCACCAGCGTCAGCCAGGCCGCCCAGGCCATCGCCACCGGCCACCTCGACACCCGCCTCGAGGCCAGCCGCGACCCCGACCTGACCCCGCTGGCCGACTCGTTCAACGAGATGGCCGTCGCCCTGCAGGAGCGCATCGCCCGCGACTCTCAGTTCACGTCGAACGTGAGCCACGAGCTGCGGTCGCCGCTCACGACGCTGACCTCCGCCATCGAGATCCTCAAGAAGAAGCGCGACGACATGCCCACCGAGGCCCACGAGGCCCTCGACCTGATGGACGCCGAGATCCGGCGGTTCCAGCAGCTCGTCAACGACCTGCTCGAGATCTCCCGGTTCGACATGGGCGTCGACCAGCTGGAGCTGCACGACGTGCGCCTGGCCGAGCTGGTCATGAACGCCATCGGCACCGCCACCGAGGCCGACCTGCCCCTCGACATCGACGCCGAGCTGGCGGGCGTCGTGGTCAAGGCCGACAAGCGGCGGCTGGCCCGGGTCATCGCCAACCTCATCGACAACGCCAACAAGTACGGCGGCGGCGCCACCCGGGTCGAGCTGCGCAAGCGCGACGGCGACGTGCTCATCGCGGTCGAGGACGACGGGCCCGGCGTCCCCGAGGAGGACCGCGAGCGCATCTTCCAGCGCTTCAACCGCGGCTCGTTGGCCCGGAGCCGCCGCGACGTCGACGGCGTCGGCCTGGGCCTGGCGCTCGTGGCCGAGCACGTCCGCATCCACGGCGGGATGGTGTGGGTCGAGGACAAGCCCGACGGCCGGCCCGGCGCCCGGTTCGTCATCGCCCTGCCCACCGAGGAGGCGACCGAGGCATGAGGCGCGCCGTGACCGCCGCCGTGGCGCTCGCGCTCACGCTCGTGCTCGGCGTCCTCGCCGGGTGCGGGGTGAGCACCGACGACCAGCCGCAGGAGATCTCCGGGTCGAACGTGCCCGACGCGTTCGACGAGCCGACGACGACCAACCAGGCCACCGCCCAGCCGGGCGAGGAGGTCCAGGTCTTCCTGCTGCACGACGAGGGTGGCGAGGTCAAGCTCGTGCCGCGCCCCCGCCACGTGGCCCGCACCCCCACCGACGCGGCCGTGCTCGAGGCCCTGTTGCTCGAGGGCCCCACGACCGAGGAGCGGGAGCGGAGCATCACGACCGCCATCCCCCGCTCCACGCGCCTGGCCAGCCCGCCCGAGCGGCTCCCCGGCGGCATCCTGCGCATCGACCTGTCCGCCGGGTTCTTCGAGGTGGCGGGCGACGACCTGCGCAACGCCTACGCCCAGGTCGTCTGCACCGCGAACTACATCGAGGGCGTCCGGGCGGTCGAGTTCGCCATCGAGGGCGAGCGGGTGGGGGCCTTCGACGGTGCCGGCCAGAGCTCGAACCGCCCGGTCCGGTGCGACGACTACGCGGCGCTGCTGCCCGACGACGGGGACGACCCCGACACGACCGACCCCGACCGGCGGGACCGCTGATCGGCGGGACGGGGGGGTGGCCGGCGCGGGTCGCTGACCGGCCGGCAAGGGCCAGGGCCGGGGCCCGCGGCCGGCCGGCCGCCGGTGCGTCACCCGCCGCCGATCAGCCGAAGAACGCCTCGGCCACCTCGTAGATCTTGGGGTCGATGAGCTTGAGCTCGGCGGTGGCCTCGGCCAGCGGCACCCTGACGATGTCGCCGGCCCGCAGCGCCACCATTGTGCCGAAGGCGCCGTCGTGGACGGCGTCGATGGCGGCGATGCCGAACCGGGTGGCGAGGACGCGGTCGAAGGCCGTCGGCGTGCCGCCCCGCTGGACGTGGCCGAGCACGATGGCCCGGGTCTCGAAACCGGTGCGCTCTTCGATGGCCTTGGCCAGGACGTCGCCGATGCCGCCCAGGCGCACGTGACCGAACTCGTCGACCTCGTTCGAGGCCAGCTTCATCGTCCCCTCCTTGGGGACGGCGCCCTCGGCCACGACCACGATCGAGGCGTAGCGGCCCCGGTCGTGGCGCCGGCGGATGACCTCGGCCACCTCGTCGATGTCGAACGGCCGCTCGGGGATGAGGACCATGGTGGCGCCGCCGGCGATGGCCGCCCAGGTGGCGATGTGCCCGGCGTGGCGGCCCATGACCTCGACGACCATGACCCGGTCGTGCGACTCGGCGGTCGTGTGGAGCCGGTCGATGGCGTCGACGCAGACCTGCACGGCGGTGTCGAACCCGAACGTCAGCTCGGTGGCCGACAGGTCGTTGTCGATCGTCTTCGGCACGCCCACCACGTTCACGCCGTCGTCGGCCAGCTTGGCCGCCACGCCCAGCGTGTCCTCGCCGCCGATGGCCACGAGCGCATCGATGTTCATGTCGGCGAGCGTCTGCTTCACCTTCTCGGGGCCGCCCTCGACCTTGTAGGGGTTGGTCCGCGACGAGCCGAGCACGGTGCCGCCCCGGGGCAGCGTCCCCCGGAACGTCTCGATCGACACCGGCTGGGCGTTGCCCTCGATGGGCCCGCGCCACCCGTCGCGGAAGCCGATGAGCTCGTCGCCGTAGACGGCCTCGCCCTTCCGGGCGACCGCTCGCATCACTGCGTTGAGACCGGGGCAGTCACCGCCGCCCGTGAGCATTGCCACGCGCATACGTCCATCCTGTTCACAGTCCGTGGCCCGTGGGAGAGCCGGGCCTTCTGTCCACTACCTTCCCGCCGCATGGCCGTGGTCATCGCCATCGACGCCGGCACGACGGGGGTCCGTTGCCTCGCCTTGCGTGAGGATGCCACGCCGGCGGGGTACGCCTACGCAGAGTTCCCGCAGCACTTCCCCGCGCCCGGCCTGGTGGAGCACGACCCTCGCGACATCTGGCGCAGCGTGACCGGCACGCTGGCCGAGCTGGTGGCGAAGCTCGACGGCGAGCCCGTGGCCGCCATCGGCATCACCGACCAGCGCGAGACGACTGTGGTGTGGGACCGGCGCACAGGCGAGCCACTGCACAACGCCATCGTGTGGCAAGACCGGCGCACCGCCAACCGCTGCGACGAGCTGCGCGAAGCCGGGCGGCTCGACCTGGTCCGGCGGACGACCGGGCTCGTCCTCGACCCCTACTTCTCGGCCACCAAGCTCGAGTGGCTGCTGACCGAGGGCGGCGTCGAGGCGGGGCCCGACCTGGCCTTCGGCACGGTCGACAGCTGGGTGCTGTGGAACCTGACCGGCGGCGCCGTCCACGCCACCGAGCCGTCCAACGCCAGCCGCACGATGCTCTACGACATCGGGCAGCTCGCCTGGTCACCCGAGCTGCTCGACCTGTTCGGCGTGCCGCCCGCCTGCCTGCCCGAGGTGCGGCCGTCCTGCGGCCGGTTCGGCACCACCGCATCCGGCCTGCCGGTGCCGGCGGGCGTGCCCGTGTCGGGCATCCTCGGCGACCAGCAGGCCGCCCTGTTCGGCCAGGCGTGCGTCACGCCGGGCATGACCAAGAACACATACGGGACGGGCAGCTTCGTGCTCATGAACGTCGGCGACCGCTGTCCCGACCCGGTGGAGGGCCTGCTCGGTACCGTGGCCTGGACGGTCGAGGGCCGGCCCGGCGCCACCTACGCCCTGGAGGGCGCCATCTTCGTCACCGGCGCCGCGGTCCAGTGGCTGCGCGACGGGCTCGGCGTCATCCGCGAGGCGACCGAGACGGGGCCGCTGGCCGAGTCGTGCGACGACACCGGCGGCGTGTACCTCGTGCCCGCCTTCACCGGGCTCGGCAGCCCGTGGTGGGACGCCTACGCTCGGGGCACGATCGTGGGCATCACCCGGGGCACGGGCCGGGCGCAGCTGGCCCGGGCGGTCGTCGAGGCGATGGCCTACCAGACACGCGACGTGGTCGAGGCCATGTGCGCGGCGTCGGGCCAGCCGGTGGCCGAGCTCCGGGTCGACGGCGGCGCCTCGGTCATGGACGTCCTGCTGCAGATCCAGGCCGACCAGCTGCGGGTGCCGGTGGCGCGCCCGCTCGTGCAGGAGACGACAGCGCTGGGCGCCGGCTACGTCGCCGGCGTGGCCGAGGGCGTGTGGTCGACCGACGACCTGGCCTCCCGGTGGCAGCTCGACCGACGGGTCGGGCCGGCCTCCGACCCCGCCGACGCCGACGCCCGCTACGAGCAGTGGAAGCGGGCCGTGGAGCGGTCGCGGGGCTGGGCGTCCTGACCAAACGGGCCCAAATCAGCGCGAGGGATGGCGCGCCCGGCTCTTCATCCGGATCAGCTCCCGGAGCCGGGTGTCGACGACCCGGGCGAGCGCCGCCACCTGGCGCCGCTCGCGGGCCCGGTAGGCCATCTCGTCGCGGCCGAGCACGAGCGCCAGCCCGCTGGACGGGAGTGGCGCCCAGATCACGTCGGCCGTCCCGCCCTCGTCCGCGGGCCGCGGGCTGCCGTCGGCCGCTCGGCTCCCCGACAGGAACGCCTCCAGCCAGCCCCGGTCGGGGGCGTCGGCGTCGGCGACGAGCGTGCCCTCGGCGTCGCCCTCGGGCGGCTCGAGCGACACGACCGCGGCCCACGAGGCGCCGATGACCCGGCGACCGTGGATGACCGTGGCCGTCAGCAGCTCGTCGACGTCGGTGGCGCCCACCAGCTGGGCCGCCGCCTCCAGGCAGTCGAGGCGGGGGTCGTGGAGGGCGTCCGACACCGGCCGGATCTCCTCCACGGCCACGCCGTCGACCTGGCGGACCTCCGAGATGAGCAGGTCGACGAGGTCCTCGCCGTCCGGCAGCTCCACCACCAGCTCGTCCACCGCTTGGCCGCCGTCGCGCTCCAGAATGTCGATGCCGACGACGTCGCCCCGGACGGCGCCGATGCGGCTGGCCACCGCCCCGAGCGCCCCCGGACGGTCGGGGAGCCACATGCGCATCACGAAGGTCGCCATGACGATCACGCTACGTGCCGGTCATGAACGGCCTGTTTCGCCACGGCAACGAGCGCGTGAGAGGTCGGGACTAGCTGGCCGAGGGCGGTAGAACTGGCCCGACGGCTCGAATTTTGCATTCGTGTGTCGCTTAAGTGAGCGCGCCGCAAGAACACGTGCGACAATGCATCGCGTCGCAATCGTCGTGACCAGGCAGTCACCAGTCCGGGCGGAGGGGCTCCGGCGTGGTGGTCGCCGCTTGCCTGCACTGTGAACACGCCTACGGAAACACGCTCGGCGAGGATCCCGACCGGTCTGCACGAGAGGTTGACAGTCCTCCAGGCAGGCGCGGACGAGCGCGCCCCTCTGATCGACCACCTGACCGACCTCCTCGGCGGGGATGACGACCTCACGCCCAGTGAGATGGGCCTCGTGCGGGGGCCGGCCGAGTTCTTCGACGCCGCCCGCGAGGCGGCGCTCCGCCGCATCGAGGAGCACGAGCGCATCCGGGGCGAGCTGACGTCCCGGCTGCGGCGGGCCCGCGAGCTCGAGGCGGTCACCGCCAACCGGCGCGACGAGGCCGCAGCCCGGGTGCGGCGCATGTCCGCCCACCTCGACGACTGCGACGCGCTGCTCCAGCAGGCGGGCGAGCTGACCAACGCCGCCGAGGAGGCCCGCCGCACGCTCGAGGAGCGCCGGGCCGACGTCGAGGCCGCCCACGCCAAGCTCGGCCTCGTCGAGGAGCAGCGGGCGGCCGCCGCCCAGATGATCGAGGACGCCTCGCACCAGCTGCGCTACCTCGAGGCCGCCGAGCTCGACGAGACGGCGCTGCGGCGCGAGCTCGAGGCCGCCGGCCAGGAGCTGCGGGCCGCCGAGGCCGCCCAGGCCGAGGCCAACGACGCGCTCCGGGCCATCGAGCAGGCTGCGGCCGGCCGCGCCGCCGCCCGCGAGCACGTTTTGTACGAGCGCAACGAGCTGGCCGCCCGCGTCGAGAGCCCGATGCCGGACACCGGGCGCCTCCGGCGGGCGCTCGAGGCGTTCGACGCCGAGGCCGAGGTCGACGAGCCCGACCTGGTCGCCCGCGAGCTGGCCCGCGAGTGGGACGAGGTCGACGCGGAGCTGAGCCGCATCGAGGCCGCGCTGCCGACGCCCCCCTCTCCCGAAGAGCTGGAGGCGGCCGAGCGCCGGCTCGACGCCATCGAGTCGACCATCGTCGAGCTCGAGGCGGCCAGCCACCAGGCCGCCCTCGGCCCCGATGCCCGCGACGAGATCGAGGCCGCCCACGAGGCCGTCCTCGCCGCCGAGGAGCAGCTCGACCAGGCCCCCGACTACGACGCAGCCGTGGCCCAGCTGCAGCAGGCCCGCGACATCGAGCAGTCGGTCCTGCAGCGGCACGGCTACGAGACCTACCTCGACGTGATCCTCTCCGGCCCGGCGCCCGAGGGCGAGGACCACGCCGAGCTCATGGACGCCCTCCGGGCCCGCCGGGTGGCCGAGGAGACGCTGGCCCAGCTGCGGGCGGCGGCCGAGCCCCCGGCCATCGTCACGGCGCTGCGGGTCCGGCGCGACCGCATCCACCGCGAGGCCACCGAGCTGCTGGGCGTCGACCCGGGCGACAACGTGGCCGAGCTGCTCCACGCCCACCCGGTCGTGCCCCCGGCCCGGGTCCGGGAGCTGGTCGACGCCCTGGGCGAGCTCGGGGTCACGCCCGTCGGCGTCTCGGTGCGCGAGGCGGCCGAGGCCGTGCTGGCCGAGCAGGAGCAGGAGCTGGCGGAGCGCGAGGAGTGCCGCCGCGAGATCGAGCGGCTCGACCGCGAGCTGGTCGCCCTCGACGAGGAGGACGCCCGGGCGGCCGAGCAGGCCCAGCGGGTGATGGAGAACGTCCAGGCCACCGCCCACGACGTCGAGGTCGCCTCCGACAAGGTCCAGCTCTACGAGTCGGAGATGGTCGACCGGGCCTCGCAGGACGAGCGCCGCCTCCAGCGCATCGCCGCCGCCGAGCAGCTCCGCTCGCAGATCACCGCGGTCACCGACGCCCTCGACCGCTCCAACGAGGAGTACCACGCGGCCCTGGCCCAGGCCGAGGCCGACGTGATCGCGTCCGAGAGCGCGGTCCAGCACGCCACGAACGCGCTGGCCGAGGCCGTCCGCAAGCTGCGCCGCATCTCCGACGCCCTCCCGCCGGCGCTGCGGCCCCGCCCGGGCGACGATCCGCTTGCGGAGCTCCCCCGCCTGCACGAGACACTGGCGGCCGAGGTCGAGCGCGCCGAGGTCGCCCTCGCCGATGCCGAGGAGGAACACCAACAGGCCACCCGAGACATCGAAGAGTCCCAGGCGGCGCTCGACGCCCACCTCGAGGTCACGCCCACCGAGGACATCGGCGAGGACGACCTCGTGGCCGCCGTCGGCGACCTGGTGGGCGCCGGGGAGACGCCCGTCGTGCTCGACGACCCGTTCGCCGAGGTCTCCGAGTCCCGCGATCGCCTCCTCGACGAGCTCGTCGCCTGCACCGAACAGCGACCCGTCGTGCTGCTCACCGACGACCCCGACGTGCTGGGGTGGGCGATCGGCCTGCCGCCGGAGCTCGGCACGGTGACCCGGTTGGCGGTCCCGGACAGGACCGACCGCACGTCCGGGGACTCCCCGATCGGAGCGCAGCCGAGACCGGTCGGCTGACTCGACAAGGATTGATGCACCGTGCCTCACCGCATGCCGATCCGTCTCAAACTCACCGCCGCGCTGGCGATCCCCATCGCCGCGCTGTTGGTGGTTGCCGCCCTGGAGGTCGTCCAGAGCCGCAACGAGGGCAACGAGGTCCGTGAGCAGACCGAGTTGGCCGAGGCGTCCATCGGCCCCGGTGGGCTGATCTCCAACCTCCAGCACGAGCGCAACTACGGCAGCGTCTGGCTGATGGGGTTCGAGCAGACGGTCGAGATCCCCGTCGAGGACTTCGAGGAGGCGACGTCCAACACCGACGAGTCGCTGGAGGCGTTCCGCCGCGACATCGAGTCCAAGGGCGGCGACGTCGAGGAGATCTACGCGCCGGCGTTCGAGGCCCTCGACCGGCTCCCCGAGATCCGCCGCGCCGTCACCGAGTTCGAGGGCGAACGGGTCCCCGAGAACCAGCCGCTCGCGGACCCGATGTTCCAGCAGTACACCGAGATCATCACTGCGCTGTTCGAGGCGAACACGCAGGTGGCGCTCGCCATCGACGACCCGACGCTGCGGCGGGGCGCCGAGCTGCTCGACCTGGCCTCCCGGCAGACCGACGCCATCGCCCGGCTCATCCGCGAGTTCCTGCTGGCCGGCCTCGGCGGCGGCCTCGACACGCCCGAGGAGATCGCCGACGCCTCGGCCGTCTACGGCGAGGTCCTGTCCAACCAGGAGGCCATCCGCTCGCTCGGCAACACCGGGCCCTACCGCGAGATCACCCAGCGCCTGGCCGAGGAGAGCGACTCGACCGGGTTCGTCGACATCGCGGCCGAGGTGCTCGACACCGGCGAGGTGCCGATCGAGGAGGTCCTCGGGTCGGTCTCGATCGACCCCGACTTCAGCTACTACGGGTTCCGCCAGCGGGCCGGCGAGGTCCTGCAGGCCGAGGCCGACAAGCTGACCGAGGCGGCCCAGAACCGCCAGCTCTGGTACCTGGGCCTGGCGGTCCTGGCCATCCTGGTGGCCCTCGTCGTCACGTGGCTGATCTCCCGGTCGATCACCCAGCCGCTCCGGTCGCTGACCCAGCAGGCCAAGCAGATGGCCGAGCAGCGGCTGCCCGACGCGGTGCTCGACATCCTCGAGACGCCGCTGGGCGACAACGTCCAGGTGCCCAACATCGAACCGGTCACGGTCAGGACGCGCGACGAGGTGGCCGACGTCGCCGACGCCCTCAACACCGTGCAGGACTCGGCACTGGATCTGGCGGTGGAGCAGGCGGTGCTGCGCCGCAACATCGCCGACTCCTTCGTCAACCTCGGGCGACGCAACCAGAACCTGCTGGGCCGGCAGCTCGACTTCATCACCGAGCTCGAGTCCAACGAGACCGACCCCGACACCCTCGCCTCCCTGTTCCGGTTGGACCACCTGGCGACGCGCATGCGCCGCAACGCCGAGTCGCTGCTGGTCCTGGCCGGCATCGACCCGCCCCGCAAGTGGGCGGCGCCCGTGCGGCTCACCGATGTGATCCGGGCCGCCCTCGGCGAGGTCGAGGACTACCAGCGGGTCACCGTCCGGGGCGTCGAGCCGGCCACCATCCTGGGATCGGCCGCCGCCGACCTCGCCCACCTGTTGGCCGAGTTCATCGAGAACGCCCTCACGTTCTCGCCCCCCGACCAGAACGTCGACATCCGGGGCCGCCACCGCCCCGACGGCCACTACACGCTGGCCGTCATCGACTCGGGCCTGGGCATGCCGCCCAACGAGATCGCCCAGGCCAACCGGCGCCTGGCCGGGGCCGAGTCGTTCACGATCGCCCCGTCCAAGTACCTGGGCCACTACGTGGCCGGCAACCTCGCCGCCCGCCACGGCATCCACCTGCAGCTCGACAACTCGCCCGGCAACGGCATCACCGCCACCATCGACCTGCCGCCGTCGCTGCTGACCACCGAGGCGCCGGCCGGCGACCCGATCACCCCGCCCCACGGCTCGCGGCCCGTGGCGGCGCCGGCGCCCGACGGCGCGACGGGCGCGGCCGGTGCGGACGGTGCCGCCGGCTCGGCCCCGACCGGCCCCGAGGGCGCTCCGGTGGGCGCCCCCGCCGCCGCCGGCGCCGGGGCCCAGGGTGTCGGGCCGGGTGCCCCCGCCGGTGCCGCGGGCGCCCCCACCGGCCCGGGCGCTCCGGCCGTGAACGGCGCCCCCATCCACGCCAGCCCCGACCACGGCACCGCCCAGCCGGCGGCCGGGGCCCCCGCCCCGAACGGTGCGCCGATGGCCCCGGCCGCCACCGCCGCCGGGATCGGCCGGCCGGGCGCCGGCGCGGTGCCGGGCGCCCCCACCACGCCGGCCCCGCCGCAGCGCACGGCGAGCGGCCTGGTCAAGCGCTCGCCCCGCGTGGCCGCCGGTCCCCGGCCGTCCAACGTGCCGGACGACGACCTGCTGGCCACGCTCAGCAACTACGCCAACTCGCTGCCCAAGCGGCGCGACCCGATCCTGCCCGGGTCGCCCGGGCCCATGTCCTCGATGCGGACGGCTCCGCCCCAGGGCTACCAGCCGCCCCCGCAGCCGCAGGGCTTCCCGACGCCGGGTCCGGCCGCGCCGCCTCGTCCTGCTCCCGCCCAGCCGTCGACGCCGACCCCGCCCTCGGCGCCCGCCGCGCCCCCTGCGCCGGCGGCCCGACAGGCGCCGGCGTCGGGCGGCAACCCCGCATGGACCGGGCTCGGCAGCCTCGACACCGGCCCCCAGCCTGTCACGCCCTCGGGGCCCGAGACGCCCCGCCCCCGCCTCGACCCGACCAGCGGGGGCACGACCGCCAGCGGCCTCGCCCGCCGCGTCAAGGGCGCGCAGCTGCCGAACACCCAGCCCCTCTCCCTCCGGCGGAGCAGTGAACATGCCACGGCCGAGCGGCGCGATTACGGTCGCGACGATCACGGTGCCCCAAGTCACGCGGTCGGCGCCAGCCGACCGCAGGGCAACGGGGGCGCCGTGTCTGGCGACGCCGTGGGAGGCGACGTCGCCAGCGGTGACAACAGCCCGGCCAAGGATGTGTACAGCTTCCTGTCCAGCTTCACGGCAGGCGTGCAACGGGGCCTCGATGAAGCCCGCCGCAGCACGACGACCCCGGAGGATGAGCAATGACCCTCAGCGACGAGGCACGCAACTTCAACTGGCTGCTCAACAGCTTCGTCGACCAGACCGCAGGCGTGACCGACGCCGTGGCCGTCTCGTCCGACGGGCTGCTGATGGCGGCCTCGAGCTCGCTCGACAGAGCGTCGGCCGAGCAGCTCGCCGCCATCATCTCCGGATTCGTGAGCCTGGGGCACGGCGCGTCGCGGTGCTTCGACTTCGCCGGCCTCGAGCAGATCATCGTGGCGATGCGCCAGGGGTTCCTGTTCGTGTCGTCGATCTCCGACGGCAGCTGCCTCGGGGTCGTCGCCACGCGCAACTGCGACATCGGCCTCGTCGGTTACCAGACCACCCTGCTCGTCGAGCGAGCCGGCCAGGTTCTCACCCCCGCCCTGGTCGCTGAGTTGAAGGCGGGGGTCGTCGCATGAACGAAGGTCACGATCTGGTCCGGCCGTACATCATGACGGGTGGGCGTACCCGCGCCCAGAGGCGTGACCTACGCGTGGAGACGCTCCTCCAGACCAAGAGCGACCACATCCCGCCCTACTTGCCCGACGAGCAGCAGCTCGTCCTGGACCAGTGCCACCGTGCCCTCTCGGTGGCTGAGGTAGCCGCCCACCTCAACCTCGTCGTCGGCGTCGTCATGATCCTGGCCGACGATCTGATCTCAGCTGGCCTGCTCGACGTCCACCACACCGACCCCGTCGAGATCGAGCTCTCGATGCTCACGAAGATGATCGAACGGGTCCGGGCGATCTGAGTGCCGGCATCTGTCACAAGTTTCCTGCGAGAGGTCCCGAGACGTGCAGTCCACCGCTGAAAGCACCGCCACGCGCATCACGTCAGTCAAGTTCGTCATCGCCGGCGGTTTCGGTGTCGGCAAGACGACGTTCGTCGGTGCGATCTCCGAGATCGAGCCCCTCCGCACCGAGGCTGCGATGACCAGCGCCTCGACGGGCATCGACGACACCAGCCACATCCAGGGCAAGACGACGACGACGGTGGCCATGGACTTCGGCCGCATCACCGTCGACGACACGCTGGTGATGTACCTCTTCGGCACCCCGGGCCAGGACCGGTTCGGGTTCATGTGGGACGACATCTGCCTCGGTGCGCTGGGCGCCGTGGTGCTGATCGACCCCCGCCGCATCACCGACAGCTTCCCGGGCATCGACTACTTCGAGGCCAACGCCATCCCCTTCGTGATCGGCGTCAACGTCTTCGACCACGCACCCCGCTACCCGACCGAAGAGATCCGCGAGGCGGTCGGCGTGAGCGACGACACCCCGATCGTGGAGTGCGACGCCCGCCACAAGGAGTCGGTGAAGATGGTGCTGCTCACGCTCCTGGAGAGCCTCGTCGCCAAGGCCCAGGCGCGCGCTCAGCTGCGCTGAGCCACCAAGGTTCGGCGCCCGCTGAGCGCGGCGTCTGGATCGCGCGCGGTGCGGCGCGCAAGAATCAGCGTGGTGGTGGTGGGCTGATCTGCTGGGGTCGAGTCCGCTGGGGAGCCAACGACACCGGGATCGCCTAGGCGATCGGCGCTGTCGCGCCCCTCCCCTCGGTGCTCACAGGGGAGACGACGTTGCGACGACTACCCATCCGCACGAAGCTGGCCGTCGCGCTGGCGGTGCCGTTGCTGGCCCTGGTGGCCGTCACCGTGCTCGAGGTCGTCAAGACCTCGTCCGACGTCGCCGACGTCCGTGAGCAGACCGAGCTGGCGCAGGCGGCCATCGGGCCCTCCGGCATCATCACCGCCCTCCAGAACGAGCGCACGTGGCTGGCCGTCGAGCTGATCGGCCAACAGGACGGGTTCGAGGTCCCGGTCCGGGGCTACGACGAGACGCGGGCGCAGACCGACGCCGCGATCGCGTCGTTCCGCGACGACCTCGAGTCGGGGAGCCGGGCGGTTCGCGAGGTCTTCCAGGAGCCGCTCGCCAACCTCGACGGCCTGGCCGAGGTCCGGGCGGACATCGACGCCAGCACGGCGCCCCGCACCCCCGACAACATCGAGTTCGCGGGCGAGATCTTCGACCGCTACACCGACCTGATACGGCCGTTCTTCAGCGCCACCACCCGGATCTCGCTGGCGGTCGACGACCCCACGCTGCGCCAGGGCACCGAGCTGGCCGACGCCGTGGCCCGGGAGATCGAGGCGCTGTCGGTGCTGCTCCGGTCCGTGATCGTCGACTCCACGCTGTCCGAGGGCGGCATCGACCAGTCGACCGAGATCGCCCACATCGCCGCGCTCCACTCCGACTTCCAGAGCTACGCCGACGTCCTGCGCAACGGCACCGGGCCCTACGCCCGGCTCATCCGCGAGCACTACCCCGAGGACCTGGTCACCAGCGTCAACGAGCAGATCGAGATGGCGCTGTCGACCGGCCGCGTCGACCTCGGCACCGTCCTCGACGCCGTGAACGTGCCCCGCGACGAGGCCTTCACCGGCTACCAGGACAACCTCCACGCGCTGATCGTCGAGCGGGCCGCCGAGCTGGAGTCTGCCGCCGAGAACCGCCGGGTCTGGTTCGGCGCCCTCGCCGTGCTCGCCCTCGGCGTGGCCGTCGTGCTCACCTGGCTCGTGTCGCGGTCGATCACCCGGCCGCTGCAGTCGCTCACCGAGCAGGCCAAGGAGATGGCGGAGCGGCGCCTGCCCGACGCCGTGCTCGACATCCTCGAAACGCCGCTCGGCGACGACGTCGAGGTGCCCGAGGTCGAGCCGATCACCGTGCGCACCCGCGACGAGGTCGCGGACGTGGCCGAGGCCCTCAACACGGTCCAGGACTCGGCTTTGGATCTGGCGGTGGAGCAGGCGGTGCTGCGCCGCAACATCGCCGACTCCTTCGTCAACCTCGGGCGACGCAACCAGAACCTGCTGGGCCGGCAGCTCGACTTCATCACCGAGCTCGAGTCCAACGAG
>DATCLS010000060.1:0-66532 GCA_036563805.1 Acidimicrobiales bacterium
CGGCCGATACGGGGGCGACAGCCACCGGGGCGACGGGGACGGCCGCTACGGCGCGCGGTACGGGAGCGGTGGCTCCGGCAACGGGCGGTACGCCGGCGACGGGTACGCGGACGGGCGCCACCCCGACGACGGCGACCGGTACGCCAGCCACCGGGGCCGCCTCGGCCCCACCGGGGCCGACGACCGCACCTACGTCGACCGCACGGCGCGGGCCGGGCCCACCGACCGCGCCGACGGGACAAGGCCCGACGACCGCACCTACGTCGACCGCACGGCGCGGGCCGGGCCCACCGACCGCGCCGACGGGACAAGGCCCGACGACCGCACCTACGTCGTGGGGCCCGCCGGCGAGACGTACGTGGCCGGTCCCGACGGCGGGACGTACACCGACCGGACGGCCGTCGCCACCGGCGACGACCGGTACGGGTGGGAGCAGGCCGACGGCTGGGAGTCGTACGAGCGCTACCCCTACGCCACCGACTGGAGCGACGACCTGTGGGGGGCGGACGGCGACGGCCAGCGGGCGCGGAAGGGCCCCTCGACCCGCCTGCTGCTCGGGCTCGCCCTGGTGGCGGTGGCGCTGGTCGCCGGACTCGCCTTCGTCCTGCTCGGCGACTCCGACGACCGGGAGACGGCCGGCGGGACCGAGATCAGCGACGGCCGCGAGCAGGAAGCCGGGGGCGAGGCCGGGGCCGGCGACGTCGACGCGGGCGGGTCGACCACCGCCTCGACCGCGACCACGGCCACGACCACCCCGGCCGGCGGCGGAGCGCCCGGCGGGGGCGGCGCCCCCGGCAGCTCGGCCCCGCCGACCACGGCCGCCCCCGGTGGCGGGGGCAGCGGCGGTGATGATGGCGGGAGCGGGGCCGGCGGAGGCCGCGGCGGCGAGGCCGGCGGCGACCAGGAGCTGATCGACAACGCCGCCGCCATGTTCCGCCAGTCGTCCGGGGGCTCGATGACCGAGGAGCAGGCCGACTGCCTGGCCCAGGGGATGTACGACGTGCTGGGGGCCGAGGGCCTGCAGGCCATGATCGGCGGCGGCTCGGCCGCCCCGCCCGCCATGTCGTCCGACGACTACCAGCGTCTCCAGTCGCTGACCGCCGACTGCGGCCTGGCGGGCTGAGCAACCGAGCCGCCGCCGAGCGGCCTGGCGGGCTGAGCAACCGAGCCGGCTGAGCAACCGTGCGCCGACGGAGCGCCGGCGCCGCGGCCCAGCTCCGGCCCCGCGGCCCAGCTCCGGCGCCCAGCTCCGGCCGGCGCCCGCCGGGCCCCTCCGGGCGCCGGCTGGGTCCGGGGCCGGGTCGCGGATAGGTTGCGGCCCGTGACCGAGCACGATCCCGTCCTGGTGCGCAGGCGCCGCATCGCCCGCTGGGCCGAGACCGGCCAGCGGGGCGGCTACCTGCTGTTCGGGCTGGCGGTGGTCCTGTTCGTCGTGGGGTTCGCCACCGGCTTCCCGGGCTGGCTGAGCACGGCGGTGATCGCGCTGCTGCTCGCCGGGTCGGTGGTCCTGGCGCCGGCCATCGTGTTCGGCTACGCGGTGCGGGCCGCCGAGCGCGAGGACCGCGAGCGCGGCCTCGGATGACCGGCTGATCGGCGGAGCGCGGTCGTCGACACGTGACCGCGCGGCCACGGATCGCGTGGGAACGCCCTCACCAAAAGTGCGAAAGGTGTTACCGTGGGGTAACCAAATGGCTCGATGGTGAGCCCTCCCTGATCCCTACCCCAGCGCCCTGTGAGAGCCCCGTGAGCCCACGCCTACCCGCAGCCCGCCGTCGGCGGCAGCTGCTCGACGTCTCCCTCCAGGTCTTCGCCGAGCGGGGGTTCCACGAGACGTCGATGAACGACATCGCCGAGGCGGCGGGCGTCACCAAGCCGGTCCTCTACCAGCACTTCCGGTCGAAGCGCGAGCTGTTCGGCGAGCTGTTGTCCGACGTGGGCAACGAGCTGCAGGAGACCATCACCAAAGCGGTCACCACGGCCCAGAGCTCGCACGAGATGGTGTCGCTCGGCTTCGCCGCCTACTTCCGCTACGTCCACGCCCACCGCGACGCCTTCAACCTGTTCTACGGCATCGGTTTCTCCCGCGAAGACGAGTTCGCCGGCCAGGTCGAGCAGGTCGAGAACACGCTCGCCGAGCTGGTCGCCGGGTTCATCGACATCGAAGGCCTGACGCCCGGCCAGCGGCGCCTGCTCGGGCACGGCATCGTCGGCATGATCGCCGGGGCGAGCACCCACTGGCTCAAGCAGGCCGGCGACGCCGACCCCGAGGCCGTGGCCGAGCAGCTCGCCGATCTGGCCTGGCGGGGCCTGCGGGGCGTCCGGCCGACCGACGACCCGCTCGACTGACCGCCGCGCCCGGCACGGCCCGGCGGCTCGACCGTCCTGCCGGTGCGACGGCCGGCACGGCTGGCGGAGCCGACGGCGGCAGGGCCGCCCGGCCGCCCATGGGGGATCTGGCCCGTGATCCGGCGGTCCGGCCGCGGGCGGCGACGGCCGCCACGAGGCGACGCTCAGCCCGGGCTGGGAGATCTGAGCCGATCGGGGGGCCACGTGGCCGCCTGCGCCTGTGGTCGCCGGGCGGCCCGCTCCACGCCTCGGGCGGCGGGCAGTGCCCGTACCGCCGCCTCCGCACCGAGACGCGGGGCTGACCGGGGCCGGCTGTCCCAGGGCGCCTCGGGCGGTGGGCGGATCCGGCGGGCCGGCTACTGGGGCGTGAGGAGGAACTGCACCCGTCCCGCCTCGTCGACCTCGGCGTCGAGGATCTGGTCGGCGAGCGTGGCGGCCGCACTGGCCTCGAGGAACACGCGGGCGCTCTCCTCCTCGAGGACCTGGTCGGTCTCCTCCGGCGCGTCGGCCGCGGAGACGCTCAAGCCCTCCTCGGCGGTGGCGATGCGGAGGCCGGCTCCCGGGGGCATCCCGGGGTTGTCGACCAGCGCGCCGATCACCTTCGTCGCGTTCTCGGTGAGCATCAGCATGTCAGGGGACCCCCTGGCTGGGTTCGTAGACACGGGCGTCTACCCCCTCGCCGCGGCGTTCAACCGCGATCCGCTCGTAACCGGAAGCTCAACGGCCGGTTCGGCCATGCCGATGCTGACGAGGCTGGGGCCCCGAACCCATCGCGGCCCGGGACGGACGCCGGGACCGGCCCGTCCCGCACCGACGCGGCGGTGCCATCCGCCGGAGCGGATGGCACCGCGTGCGCATCGAGGAGGTGGTGGCGGGCGTTGGTGCTACTCGATGCGCAGGCCCGAGATCGCCCGGGAGATCACCAGCTGCTGGATCTGCTCGGTGCCCTCGAAGATGTCGTAGATCTTGGCGTCGCGGTGCATCCGCTCGACCGGGTACTCCCGCGTGTAGCCGTAGCCGCCGAGGATCTGGATGGCCCGCTCGGTCACCCACACGGCGACGCGACCGGCCTTGAGCTTCGACATCGACCCTTCGGCGTTGGTGTAGCCGCCGTTGCGGGCCAGCCAGGCGGCCCGGTGGACGAGCAGCCGGGCGGCGTCGATCTCGGTGGCCATGTCGGCCAGCATGAAGGCGATGGCCTGGTTCTGGATGATGGGCCGGCCGAACGCCACCCGCTCCTTGGCGTAGGCCAGGGCGTACTCGTAGGCGGCGCGGGCGATGCCGACGGCCATGGCGCCCACGGCCGGGCGGGTGGCCTCGAACGTGGCCATGGCCGGCTGCTTGGCGCCGGTGCGCTGCTGCTCGCGGGCCCGGGCCAGCTTCTCGTCGAGCTTCTCCTTGCCGCCGAGCAGCAGGGAGCCGGGCACGCGGACGTCGTCGAGGATCACCTCGGCGGTGTGCGACGCCCGGATGCCGTGCTTCTTGTACTTCTGCCCCTGGGACAGGCCCTTCGTGCCGGGCGGGACGATGAAGCTGGCCTGACCGCGGCTGCCGAGCGTGGAGTCGACCGTGGCCACCACCACGTGGACGTCCGCGATGCCGCCGTTGGTGGCCCAGGCCTTGGTGCCGTTCAGCACCCACTCGTCCTTGGCCTCGTCGTAGGTGGCCCGGGTCTTGAGCGAGCTGACGTCGGAGCCGGCGTCGGGCTCGGACACGCAGAAGGCCCCGAGCTGGATCTGGTCGGCGGTGCCGAAGCACTGCGGCACCCACTCCATCACCTGCTCGGGCGTGCCGGTGCCGGCGATGCCGGCGGCGGCCAGGCCGGAGCCGAAGATCGACAGACCGATGCCCGCGTCGCCCCAGAACAGCTCCTCCAGCGCGACGGGCAGGGTGAGGCCGGTCTGGTCACCCAGGGACGCCTGGGCGAAGAAATCGAAGGAGTAGAGGCCGATCTTGGCGGCCTCCTCGACGATGGGCCACGGGAACTCCTCGCGCTCGTCCCACTCCTCCGCCGCTGGTCGGACGACCGTCTCCGCGAAGTCGTGCACCCACTTCTGGATCTGCTGCTGGTCCTCGTCGAGCCGGAGGGAGAACTCGCTCATTTGGGATGGCCCCTCGGTGAAATGGACGCTGGTTACGGTCAGTATGGTTACCCAGCGGTAACTATTTCACCACAAATCTCACCACCGCGCCACTACCCCGGCGGAATCGTCACGAGACAGCCATGGAGCCGATCGGGCGGTTTGGCGACCGGCCCGGTCGGGTACACCACGCCGAGCCGTCCACCTCGGGGAGACATCCATGCGCCGCCTTTTCGCGCTCTTGCCGCCGCTCGCGCTGGTCGCCGCCAGCGCCTGCTCGGGAGGGGGCGAGGACGTACCCGTCGAGGGCGACTCGGGCGGCGACGACACGTTCGTCGCCGCCATCAGCGCCCAGCCCGACCAGCTCGACCCCCACCAGACGACGGCGTACGCCAGCTTCCAGGTGCTCGAGAACGTGTACGACACGCTGGTCGTGCCGAGCCCGGACGGGTCCGAGTACGAGCCGTCGCTCGCCGAGGACTGGGAGGTCAGCGAGGACGGGCGCACCTGGACGTTCCAGCTGCGCGACGGCGTCACGTTCCACGACGGCTCGACGTTCGACGCCGCCGACGTCGTCTACTCGTTCGACCGGATCATCGACGAGCAGCTGGGCGACGCCTACAAGTTCACCGAGGTCGAGGACATCGTCGCCACCGACGACTCGACCGTCGAGTTCCGTATGGCCCGACCGGTGCCCAACCTGCTCGACCTGATCGGCAACCACAAGAGCACGGCCATCCTGCCCGAGGGGGCCGCCGACGAGCTCGACCTGGCCACCGAGGCCGTCGGCACCGGGCCGTTCCGCCTGACCGGCTCGTCGGCCGACGCCATCGAGCTCGAGGCGTTCGAGGACTACTGGGGCGAGGGCCCGCAGGTCGGGGCCGTCGAGTTCCGGTTCGTGAGCGAGGCGACCACCGCGGTGACCGGCCTCGAGACCGGCGAGATCCACTGGACCGACAACGTGCCGGTCCAGCGCATCGACGACCTGGAGAGCCAGGACATCGAGGTCGGTCAGGTGCCGAGCTTCGACTACTGGTACATGGCCACCAACCTGGCCGAGGAGCCGTTCGACCGGCCCGAGGTGCGGGAGGCGATCGCCCTCGCCCTCGACCGCCAGGCCATCGCGGACGCCGCCCAGTTCGGCCTCGCCGAGGTCAACCAGACGGCGATCCCCGAGAGCTCGGGCTGGTACCACGACTACGCGCCCTACGAGCGCGACGTCGACCGGGCCCGTCAGCTGCTCGACGACGCCGGCGTGAGCGACCTGAGCATGGGCCTGATGGTGACCGACGAGTACCCCGAGACCGTCGAGGTCGCCGAGGTCATCGAGGCCAACCTGAGCGACGTCGGCATCTCGGTGTCGATCGAGACCGAGCAGTTCAGCACCTGGCTCGACCGCCAGGGCGCCGGCGACTTCGACGCGTTCATGCTCGGCTGGCTCGGCAACATCGACCCGTACGGCTACTACCACTCGCAGCACGTCTGCGAGGGGTCGAACAACTACCAGGGCTACTGCGACCGCGAGACCGACGAGCTGCTCGAGCAGGCGGCGGTCGAGATGGACGAGGACGCCCGTCGGGACCTCTACGCCGAGGCCGCCGAGCGCATCGTCGACGCCAACAGCTACATCTACCTCTACAACCCGGCCGTGGTGCACGCCTGGTCGTCCGACGTGTCCGGCTACGAGGTGCGGCCCGACAAGGCCATCAACCTGGAGACCGTCTCGATCTCGTGAGCCCGGCGTCGTGAGGCGGTACCTGCTGCGGAGGACGGCCCAGGCCGCCGTCGTGCTGTTCGGCGTGAGCGTCCTCGTCTTCTCGATCATGCACCTGGTGCCCGGCGACCCGGTCCGCTTGGCCCTGGGCACCCGGTTCGACCAGGACACCTACGACGCCCTGGTCGAGCGGGCGGGGCTCGACCAGCCGCTCGTCGTCCAGTACCTCGACTGGGCCAGCTCGGCGCTGGTCGGCGACCTCGGGGTCAGCTTCCGGTCGGGCGAGACCGTCACCGCGGTCATCCTCGAGCGGCTGCCGGCGACGGTGTCGCTGGCGGTGGCGTCGATCGTCGTCGCCCTGGTCATCGCCCTGCCGCTCGGGCTGCTGTCGGCCGTGCGGCCCCGCAGCGCGGTGGACTACGCGGCCACGGTCGCCAGCCAGGCCGGCATCAGCATCCCCGACTTCTGGCTGGCCATCATGGCCATCCTCTTGTTCGCGGCCACGCTGGGCTGGTTGCCGTCCGGCGGGTACGTCCCGCTCACCGAGGACCCGGTCGAGTGGGCCCGCCACCTCGTCCTCCCGGCGCTGACCGTGGGCGTGGTGTCGGGGGCGGTGCTGACCCGGTTCGTGCGGTCCAGCGCCATCGAGGCGCTGGCCCAGGACTACACCCGCACGGCCCGGGCCAAGGGCCTGCCCCGGCGGGTGGTGCTGCAGCGGCACGTGCTGCGCAACGCGCTGGTGCCGATCGTGACCGTGACCGGCATCCAGCTCGCCTACCTGCTGTCCGGCGTGGTCGTGGTCGAGCAGGTCTTCGCCTGGAACGGCCTCGGGCGCTTGGCGCTGCAGGCGGTCCAGACCCGCGACTACCCGGTCCTCCAGGGGGCGGTGCTGCTGTTCGCGGCGTTCTTCCTGGTCATCAACCTCGCCGTCGACCTCGTGTACGCCGTCATCGACCCCCGGATCTCCCGGTCGTGAGGGGCACCGCCGTGAGGGAGCTGCCGTGAGGGGGCTGCGCGACCTGGTCGGCGTCGTGGTCCGCAACCGCCTGGCGGCGGTCGCCCTGGTGGTGCTCGGGCTGTTCCTGGCGCTGGCCGTCTTCGGCGACGCCATCGCCCCCTACGGCCGCAACGAGCAGCAGGTCGCCCCCCGCCTCCAGCCGCCGACCTGGAGCCACCCGTTCGGCGCCGACGAGCACGGGCGCGACCTGTTCTCCCGGGTCATCCTGGGCGCCGAGACGTCGCTGCGGGTCAGCGTCGTGGCGGTCGGGATCGCTCTGCTGGCCGGCGTCACCCTCGGCCTGCTGGCCGGCTACTACCGGGGCTGGGTCGACGACGTGGTGATGCGGCTGATGGACATGCTCTTCGCCTTCCCGGCGATCCTGCTCGCCATCGCCATCCTGGCCATCCGGGGCCGGGGCGCCGGCAACGCCATGATCGCCATCGGCATCGTCTACACGCCGATCTTCGCCCGGGTGACCCGGGCCAGCGTGCTGAGCGTGCGCGAGGAGGTGTACGTGCGCGCCGCCCGGTCGGTGGGCGCCGGTGACCTGCGCATCGTCACCCGGCACATCCTGCCCAACGTGGCCACGCCGATCATCGTCCAGGCCTCGATCAGCCTGGCCTTCGCCATCCTGGCCGAGGCCGCGCTGTCGTTCCTCGGCCTCGGCACCCAGCGGCCCGAGCCGTCATGGGGGATCCTGCTCAGCGACGGCCGCGACTACGTGCAGGACGCCTGGTGGCTCACCGTGTTCCCCGGCCTGGCCATCTTCCTGGTGGTGCTGTCGCTCAACGTCGTGGGCGACGCCCTGCGCGACGCCCTCGACCCGCGCCAGCGCTCGGCCGTCGAGTCAGCGACGGGGGCGGCGGCATGACCGCCGAGGAGGCCCGGGGCGCCGGCGCTGCGGCCGGCGCGGGCGGCGAGCCGGTCCTCGCCGTCGAGGACCTGACCGTGCGCTTCGCCACCCGGCGGGGGACGGCCCGGGTCGTCAACGGGGTCTCGTGGTCGGTGGCCGAGGGCGAGACGCTGGCCGTCGTCGGCGAGTCGGGCAGCGGCAAGAGCGTGAGCATGCTGGCCCTGCTTGGCCTCGTGCCCCGGCCGCCCGCCACCGTGACCGGGACGGCCCGGTTCGCGGGCCAGGACCTCATCGCCCTGCCCGAGGAGGCCCTGCGCAAGGTCCGGGGCCCGGGGATCGGCATGGTGTTCCAGGACCCGATGACGTCGCTCAACCCGGTCCTCACGATCGGCCGCCAGCTCACCGAGGGCATGGAGGTCCACCTCGGGCTCGACCGGAAGGCGGCCGACGACCGGGCCGCCGAGCTGCTCGATCTGGTCGGCATCGCCTCGCCCCGCGAGCGGCTGGCCTCCTACCCCCACGAGCTGTCGGGCGGCATGCGCCAACGGGTGATGCTGGCCATCGCCCTGTCGTGCCGGCCGCGGGTGCTCGTGGCCGACGAGGCGACCACCGCGCTCGACGTCACGATCCAGGCCCAGATCGCCGAGCTGGTGGCCGAGCTGCAGGACGAGCTGGGCATGGCCGTCGTGTGGATCACCCACGACCTCGGCGTCGTCGCCGGCATCGCCGATCGGGTGGCGGTCATGTACGCCGGGCGCATCGTCGAGGAGGGCCCGGTCGACGCCGTGTACGCCGCGCCGGCCCACCCCTACACCCAGGGGCTGCTCGACTCGCTGCCGGTGCTCGGCCGGCCGCGGGCCTCGCTGGCCGCCATCCCCGGGCTGCCGCCCGACCCGGCGGCGCTGCCGCCGGGCTGCGCCTTCCACCCCCGGTGCCCGATCCGAGGCGACGAGCGGTGCGCCACCGAGGTGCCGCCGCTCCGCCCGGTGGGCGCCGACGGCCACCGGGCCGCCGTCTTCTACGACGCCGTCGCCGCCCGGGGCGGGGAGGCGACGGACGCGATCGAGCGCGGCGCCGGGACCGGAGGCGGCGCATGACCGCCGGCGACGTGCTGCTCCGGGCCTCCGGGCTCGAGGTCCACTTCCCGCAACGGGGCGGGCCGCCGGTGCGGGCCGTCGACGGCGTCGACCTCGAGATCCGCCGGGGCGAGACGCTGGGCCTGGTCGGCGAGTCGGGCTGCGGCAAGTCCACGCTCGGCCTGGCCCTGCTGCGGCTGGTGGAGCCGACCGGCGGCCGGGTCGTGCTCGACGGCACCGACGTCACCGCGCTCCGGCGCCGCCAGCTGCGGGCGCTGCGCCGCCGGACGGCCATGGTGTTCCAGGACCCCTACGCCTCGCTCGACCCCCGGCGGACGATCGGCCAGACCGTGGCCGAGCCGCTCGAGGTCCACCGCCTGCACCCGGGCCGGGCGGCCCGCCGGGCCCGGATCGACCAGCTGCTCGAGATGGTCGGGCTCGACGGCTCGTTCCGCGACCGCCGGCCTCACGAGCTGTCGGGCGGGCAGCGCCAGCGGGTCGGCATCGCCCGGGCTCTGGCCGGCGAGCCGGAGCTGATCGTGTGCGACGAGCCGATCGCCTCCCTCGACGTGTCGATCCAGGCCCAGGTGCTCGACCTGCTCGCCGGCCTCCAGCGCGACCTCGGCCTGACGTGCCTGTTCATCGCCCACGACGTGGCCGCCGTCCACCACGTCAGCGACCGCATCGCGGTCATGTACCTGGGGCGCATCGTCGAGGCCGGCGACCGCGACGCGGTGACGGCCGCGCCCGCCCACCCCTACACGCGGGCGCTGCTATCCGCCGTGCCGGTCCCCGACCCGCCGGCCGAGCGGCGGCGCCGGCGGATCGTGCTGGCCGGCGACGTGCCCAGCCCGGCCGCCCCGCCGTCGGGCTGCCGGTTCCGCACCCGCTGCCCCGACGCCTTCGAGCCCTGCCCCGAGGTCGACCCGGCCCTCCAGCGGGTCGGTGCCGGGGACGGCGCCGGCGGCGACGGGGCCCGCGGCGGTGGCGACGGCGCCCGCGGCGACGGTGGTGCCGGGGAGCCCCACCTGGCCGCCTGTCACCTCCACGGCGTCGTCGCCCGCGAGCCGGCGCCGCAGGAGGCGTGACCCCGCGCCGGCGAACCGGCGAACGGTCGGGCGCCCGGGTTGTCCCCGCCGGTCAGCCCGAGGCCACGGGCCGGTCGGGCCGGGCCATGGGGGCGGCGCCCAGGGCGGCCAGGAGCTGCTCGCCGTCGGCCCGCTCGTCGCCGCCGGCCAGGACGAGCGTGCGGGCCAGCTGGTAGCGGCACCCGGCCGCCTCCAGCGCCCGGGCCGCGGCCAGCAGGCCGGCGCGGTCGCCGGCGTGGAGCGCGGCGGCCCGCTCGACCAGCGGGCCGGCCACCGGGTTGCCGGCCACGACGGCCCGGGCCCGGGCGAGGCGCTCGGCGGCGTCGTCGGCGTCGGCCAGCACCCCCGCCTCGGCCCACAGGGCCGTGTACCACGGGCGCCACAGGCCGCTGTTCCAGCTCGTGAACGTGTCGGGGTCGGTCTCCAGGGCCGCCACCGCCTCGGCGTAGCGGCCCAGGTGGAGCAGCACGTGGGCGTCGAGCACCGGCGTCCAGGCGTTGCACTTGAAGTTGTGCCTGGCGACCCCGGTCCGCAGCTCCTGGGCGATCGCCGACCATTCGGCCCGGTCGGCCTCGTCGCCCCGGAGGCCGAACACCATGCCGGCGGCCGCCGCCCCCACGGCCAGCGACGCGATCGTGGGCCGGCCGACCCGCTCCCAGTCGCGCCGGAACCGCTCGGCCCGCGCCGGCACCCGGTCCCAGTCGCCGGTCAGGGCCTCGACGATCAGCAGTCGCATGGCGCCCAGATGCCCCTCGCGGAACTCCGGGAGCCGGCGCGCCTGGGCGGCGAAGTCGCGGGCTGCAGCCAGCTGGCCGGCGGCCAGGTGGGTCTCGGCCGCCATGTGGTAGCCGTCGTGCAGCTCGAAACCGAGGTCGACGTGCGACGGCAGCCGGCTCAGCAGCTCCATGCGGCGTCGGGTCGTGGCCGTCGCCTCGGCCATCTCCGACCGGGCGGTGTACGTGACCGTGAGGGCGTCGAGGGCCGCGCTCTCGATCAGCGGCTCGCCCGCCGCCCGGGCGTCGGCGACGACCCGCTGGGCCAGCTCGCGGGCCTCGCCCGTGGACTCGTCGCGGCCGAAGGCTTCGGCGATCGCCACCGCCACCTCGGCCACCGGGTCGCCGGCCGCCAGCCGGCGGGCCTCGGCCAGCTGCTCGTCCACGTCGACCGGCGGCGGGAACCGGCGCATGATGCCGGGTCCCCGGTTGATCAGCATGGCCAGCAGCGCCAGGTCGCGGGCGGCGGTCGGGCCGTCGCCGGTGGCCAGGTAGGCGTCGGCAGCCTTCCGGTACAGCGTCACGGCCTCGTCGCCCGCCTGGCGACAGGCGGCGGCGTTGGCCGCGTGGTGCAGGGCCTCGGCGGCCGGGCGGCCGGCGGCCAACTCGGCCGCCTCCTCGTAGCGGTGCTGGGCTTCGCGGAGCAGTCCCCGCCGGTAGGCGAGGCCGGCCAGCGCCAGGGCCAGCTCGTGGGCGTCGCGCCGGCGCTCGGGCCGGCCGCGCGCCCACCCCAGCGCGGCCCGGATGTCGGCCGCCACCGCGTCGAACTCCGCCCACCAGCCGTCGTCGGTCCAGGCCTCGGGCCCGGTGCCGGCCTGGGAGAGAGCGCCCAGCCGGTCGGCGACCGACGCGGCCCAGCGCAGATGGCGCTCGCGCACGGCGTCGCCCTCGCCGGCCTCGTCCAGCCGGTCGACGCCGTACTGGCGGATCGACTCCAGCACCCGGTAGCACGTGGCGGGCGGGCCGGGGACGACCGTGACCAGGCTCTGCTCGGCCAGGCGGGCCAGGGCGTCGGCCACGGCCTCGACGCTGGACGCTACCGGCGCGAACCCGGCCACCACCGCCGCCTCCTCGACGGTGAACGACGACGCGAACACGGCCAGCCGCCGCAGCAAAGCCTGGTCGGCCGGCTCGGCCAGCTCGTAGCTCCAGTCGAGCGTGGCGCGCAGGGACCGGTGGCGCTCGTCGAGCCGCGACCCGCCGGCCAGCAGGCGCAGGCGGTCGGCCAACCCGGCCTCCAGCCCGTCGAGGCCGAGCGACGGGAGCCGGGCCGCAGCCAGCTCGATGGCCAGCGCCATGCCGTCGAGCGCCCGGCAGATGGCGGTCACCCGCCGGCGCTCGGCGCCGTCGACCGTGGCCCCCACGGCCGCCGCTCGGGCCAGGAACAGCGCCTCGGCGTCGCCCAGCCCGTCGCCCGCCCCGTCCGCCCCGTCGGAGCCGTCACCGTCCGCGGCACCGCCGTCCGGGGCACGGGCGCCGCCGCGGCGGGCGCCGCCAGCCGCGACGTCGCCCGCGCCGTCCGACCCCACCGACAGGCCGGGCACCGGGAACACCCGCTCGAACGGGACGACCAGGCGGGCCCGGCTCGTCGCCAGCACGGTCACGCGGGGGCACCGGGCCAGCAGCCGCTCGACGAAGACGGCTGCGCCGTCGACGAGGTGCTCGCAGTTGTCGAGCACCAGCAGGACCTCGCGGTCGGCCAGCGCCGCCTCGACCATCTCGGCCGCCGGCCGGGCCGACGTGCCGCCCAGGCCGAGCACCGCGGCCACCGCCGGGGCGATCATCGCCGGGTCGGTGACCGGCACCAGGTCGACGTACCAGACGCCGCCGGCGTAGCGGCCGGCCAGGTCGGCGGCCACCGCCAGCGCCAGGCGGGTCTTGCCCACGCCGCCCGGGCCGACGGCCGTGACGAGCCGGTCCTCGCCCAACGCCGCCGCCAGAGCGGCCCGCTCGGCGGCCCGCCCCACGAACGAGGTGAGCGGCGCCGGCAGCACCGGGGGCGCCGCCGCCTCCTCGGTCGCGGCCGCCGCGCCCCGGTCCCCGGCCGCGCCGCGGAGCTCGGGGCCGAGCTCGGCGGCCAGCTGGGCGAGCGCCCGCCGGTCGGACACCCCCAGCTTGCGCAGTAGCGACGACACGTGGCTCTCGACCGTGCGGACCGAGATGACGAGGCGGGCCGCGATCTCGGCGTTGGTCAGGCGCTCGCCGAGCGCGGCCAGGATCTCGGCCTCGCGGGCCGAGACGCCGGCGGCGGAGAGGACCTGTGACGCGGGCACCAAAGGGAGTCTGCCGCAGCACGGCCCGGAACCCCACGGACTTCCGGGCGCGTCCGTGCCCCGCCCGGGCCGTTTCCGTGGGGAATCCGTGGTGGTTCCGTGGTGAGCACGGATGTGCCAGGGGCCGTCCGGGCGGACCATGACGGCATGGACTTCACGACGATCTCCGCACTGACCTTCGACCGGCAGCGGAACCTGCGCCGGGACGCCGACCTCGTCCGTCGCGGCCGCCGCGCCCGCCGGAGTAGGGCCGCGCTCCGCGACCGCGAGCGCTCCCCCGCCGACACCCGCTGACGGCGCGGCCCACAAGGGCCGGACCGGGCCTAGTCTCGGGTGATCCCCTTCTCCCGAGGCTGAGCCATGACACAGTTCCCCCCGAGCGACCCGGCCCTCGGAGGCTGGTCCCCCACCCCGGGCCAGGCCGGGTGGCAGCCCGACCCGACGGGTCGGCACCAGCACCGCTACTGGGACGGGGCGAAGTGGACCGACCACGTCGCCGACCACGGGCACGAGTCGGTCGACGCCTTCTCGGGCCCGGCCGGCGGTGCGCCGACCGCCGGCGCGCCCACGGTCGTCGAGGCGGCCGCTCCCCCGACCACCCCGTACGGCACGCCGGTAGGCGACGCGCCCTACGGCGGGCCGCCGCCGGCCGGCGGCCCCTACGCCGGGGCGGCGCCCGGCACCGGGCCCCACGGCGGCGCGCCCGGCGGCGATCCGTATGGCGGTGGCCCGTACGGCGCGCCCCCGTCCCGGCCGCCGCGGTCCGGCCCGTCGCCGGCCCTGCTCGTCACCGTGGGGGTGCTGCTGCTGGCCGTGATCGTCGGCGTGGCCGTCATCGTGGCGAGCGGCGGCGATGACGACGACGGCGACGGCGAGACGGCTGCCTCCACGACCACTACCGAGGGCACGACCACCACCGAGCCGTCGACCACGACGACCACCATCGAGACGACGGGGGGTTCCAACCAGCCCACCGGCCAGCTGAGCGACGACATCCTGGTCGACGCCCTGGCCACTGGCGTCCTCCAGAGCGGCGGCGACGTCCTCACCGAGGACCAGGCCGTCTGCATCGCCGAGCAGATGGTCGACACGCTCGGCCGCGACCGCATCCTCGAGATCAGCGGGCAGGGCGGCAACGCCTTCGCCAACCTGACCACCGACGAGCAGATCGCGGTCACCGACGCCATGCTCGAGTGCGTCGACGCCGAGACGCTGGCCGAGATCGGCGGGGGCAACTAGGGCGCGTCCCAGCCCTGCCCGCCCGCCGGCGACGCATCGGCGCCGGGGGCGGGGTCGGGCGCCGGCCGGGCCGGGTCAGGCCTCGGCGGCCAGCGTGACGTCGACCGAGAACGACGTGCCCTCGACGGTGGTCAGCTCGGCGATGTGGCCGGCGCTGCGGACGTCCTGCTCGGCTTGGGCCAACTGGGCCAGGCGCGCCGGCGTGTCGGTGACGACGACGCGGTCGACGGCGCTGGCCATCGACCGTTTGGCCTCGCTCTTGGCCTTGCGGACCGTGCTCAGGACCTCGCCGGCCACGGTGAGGACGGCGCGGTCGGCGTCGCCACCGACCGCCGACCGCAGCTCGTCGCCCGTGGGCCACGACGACCGGTGGATCGAGCCCTCCTGCCACCACGACCAGACCTCTTCGGTGACGAACGGCAGGAACGGGGCGAACAGCTTGAGCTGCGTCCGCAGCGCCAAGCCGAGGGCGGCCCGGGCCGACGCCTGGCCCGCCTCGCCCGACGACCCGTAGGCCCGGTTCTTGACCAGCTCGAGGTAGTTGTCACAAAAGGTCCAGAAGAAGGCCTCGGTCCGCTCGAGGGCCCGGGCGTAGTCGAACTTGTCGAACGCGGCCGTGGCCTCGTCGACGACGCCGGCCAGCGCGGTGAGCATCGAGCGGTCGAGCGGGTCGGTGACCTCGCCGCTCGTGGTCGACTCGAGGTTGCCGAGCGCCAGCTTCGAGGCGTTGAGCAGCTTGATGGCCAGCTTGCGGCCGATCTTCATCTGGCCCTGGTCGAGCGCCAGATCCATGCCGGGGCGCCCGCCGGCGGCCCAGTAGCGGATGGCGTCGGCGCCGAAGCGCTCGATGAGGCGGTTGGGGTCGTCGGGGGCGTTGCCGGCCGACTTGGACAGCTTCTTGCGGTCGGGGTCGAAGACGAAGCCCGAGATCGTGGCGTTGTGCCACGGCAGCGTGTCGTGCTCGTAGTGCGAGCGGACGATCGTGTAGAAGAGCCAGGTCCTGATGATCTCGTGGGCCTGGGGCCGCATGTCCATCGGGAACGTGCGGGCGAACAGGTCGGGGTCGTCGACCCAGCCGGTGACGATCTGGGGCGTCAGCGACGACGTCGCCCACGTGTCCATCACGTCGGGATCGGCCGCGAACCCGCCCGGCTGGTTGCGCTGCTCCTCGGTGTAGCCGGCGGGGACGTCGGTCGTGGGGTCGACGGGGAGGTCGTCCTCGTCGGCCAGGATCGGCGACAGGTAGTCGACCGTGCCGTCCTCGTCGATCGGGTACCAGGCCGGGAACGGCACGCCGAAGAACCGCTGGCGGGTGATGTTCCAGTCGCCCTGGAGGCCGTTGACCCAGTTCTCGTAGCGGACCCGCATGAACTCGGGCCACCAGGCCAGCTCCTTGCCCCGGGTGAGCATGGCCTCCTTGTCGGGATAGCGGATGAACCACTGGTGGGACGTGACGATCTCGAGCGGCCGCGTCCCGTTCTCCCAGAACTTGACCGGGTGCTTGATCGGCCGCGGCTCGCCCTCCATCACCCCGGCCTCGCCCAGCAGCTCGACGATCCGGGTCTGGGCCTGCTTGACCGTCTTGCCGGCCAGCTCGTCGTAGTAGGCCTGGGCCTTGTCGGGGTCGGTGGACTCCCACCCCGGCGAGCCCCAGGTGACCGGCCGCAGCCGCCCGTCGCGCTGGACGATGGCCCGGACGGGCAGGCCCAGCTCACGCCACCACGTGACGTCGGTGGTGTCGCCGAACGTGCAGATCATGGCGATGCCGGTGCCCTTCTCGGGGTCGGCCAGCTCGTGGGCGACGATCGGGACCTCGACCCCGAACAGCGGTGTGCGGGCGGTGCGCCCGAACAGCGGACGGTAGCGGTCGTCGTCGGGGTGGGCGACGAGGGCGACGCAGGCCGGCAGCAGCTCGGGCCGGGTGGTGTCGATCGGCAGCGTGTCGCCGTCGGGCCCGGTGAACAGCAGCTTGTGGTAGGCGCCGGGCAGCTCGCGGTCCTCGAGCTCGGCCTGGGCGACCGCGGTGCGGAAGTCGACGTCCCACAGCGTGGGCGACTCGGCCCGGTAGGCCAGGCCGCGCCGCAGCAGGCGCAGGAAGCTGCGCTGGCTCGCCCGAGTGGCCCGGGGGCCGATCGTCCGGTAGGTCTGCGTCCAGTCGACCGACAGGCCGATCGTCGACCACAGCTCGAAGTAGCTCTGCTCGAGCTGCTCGACGACCTGGCCGCACAGCTCGACGAAGTTGGGCCGGCTGACCGGGATCGGCTTGTCCTTCTTGCCGACCTTCTCGGGCGGCCGGAAGTCGGGGTCGTAGGGCAGCGACGGGTCGCAGCGCGTGCCCGTCAGCAGCTGGACCCGGCGCTCGACGTTGAGGCCGTTGTCGTCCCACCCCATGGGGTAGAAGACCTCGCGGCCGCGCATCCGCTGGTAGCGGGCGATGAAGTCGGTGTGGGTGTAGGAGCACACGTGCCCTGGGTGCAGGGTCCCCGACACGGTGGGCGGCGGCGTGTCGATCGAGAAGACCTCGTCGCGGGACTTCGTCCGGTCGAAGCGGTAGGTGCCGTCGGCCTCCCACCGGGCGCGCCAGCGGGCCTCCAGGCCGTCCAAGCTGGGCTTGTTGGGGATCGTGCTCACGGCTCAAGGGTAGTGAGGCCCGCGAGGCCTCCGGAAACGGCTTCCGGGCCTGCGCCGATGCGGCGCGGCGCCATGACGGCCGCGGCGTGACAGAGGACCCGTTTCAAAGCGCGGAGCGGCGGGTACCCGACCCGCGGCACCCCGAGCGAGGGGGGAGGCACCCATGATCCGTCCCTTCCGTCCCGAGGCGTTCTCTCTGGACGACGCCGAGGACCGCCTGGTCTGGATCTTCGGCTCGTCGCGCAGCGGCAGCACCTGGCTGCTGCGCATGCTCGCCATGGTCGACCGGATCGTCCCCATCGACGACCCCCACCTCGGCCACCACCTCGGTGTGTGGCGCCCCATCGCGCTGGCCTGGGCGGCGGCCGAGCACCCGCCCGAGCTGACCACGCTCGACCGGGTCAAGCACGACAAGGACAGCTACTTCTTCAGCGAGCGCTACCGCGACGCCTGGGCGCCGGCGCTGCGCCGCCTGATCGTCGAGCGGTTCGACGCCGAGGCCCGCGACCGCCTGGCCGTGGCCGGCGCCGCCGGGCCGCCGGCCGTCGTCGTGAAGGAGCCCGGCTCGCACGTGGCCGACCACGTCATGGACCTGTTCCCCGGGTCGCGGGTCATCTTCCTGCTGCGGGACGGGCGCGACGTGGTCGACTCGTGGCTGGCCGCCTACCGACCCGGCTCGTGGGCGCTCGACGAGGGGGCGTTCCCCGCCACGCCGGAGGGGCGGGAGTCGCTGGTGCGCTGGCAGTCGGCGGTGTGGGCGTTCCGCACCGACGTGGTGCAGCGGACGTTCGAGCGCCTGCCGCCGGAGCGACGCGTGCTCGTCCGCTACGAGGACCTGGTGGCCGACCCCGTGCGCCAGCTGGAGCGGATCGGCGAGGTGCTGCCCGTGCCCAGCCCCCGGCGGGCGCTGGCGGCCGCGGCCGCCGCCCACGACTACGAGCGGGTGCCGCCGTCCGACAAGGGCCAGGACAAGTTCATCCGCTCGGCCCAGCCCGGCGGCTGGCGGACCAACATGACCGCGGCCGAGCAGCGGATCATGCACGAGGTGATGGGCGCCAAGCTCGCCGAGCTGGGCTACGCCGAGCCCGAGGCGACCGGCTCGGGCCTCCGATAGTCGTCCGCCGATAGTCGTTCTGCCCCCGACCCCCCGACCGCTACCCTCGCTGGCCATGTTGCGCCTGCACGACACCGCCAAGGGGGCCGTCGTCCCCTTCGAGCCGCGCGAGCCGGGCAAGGTGTCGATGTACGTCTGCGGGCCGACCGTCTACGGGCCGCCCCACATGGGCCACGGCCGCTTCTCGCTCGTGTTCGACGTGCTCCGCCGCTACCTCCGGTGGTCGGGCTACGACGTCACCTACGTCTCGAACATCACCGACATCGACGACAAGATCATCGACCGGGCCCAGCGCGAGGGCCGCGACTGGCGCGAGATCGCCACCCGGTGCGAGGACGTCTGGTACCGGGCCATGGACGCCCTCAACGTCGAGCGGCCCGACCACGACCCCCACGCCACCGACTACGTCGAGCGGATGGTGGAGCTGATCGGCCGGCTGGTCGAGCGGGGCGCCGCCTACGAGACGAGCGACGGCGTCTACTTCCAGGCCGAACGGGTCGACGACTACGGCCTGCTGGCCCGCCAGTCGCTCGACAGCCTCCGGGCCGGCGCCCGGGTGGAGGCCGGCGAGGAGAAGCGGTCGCCGGTCGACTTCGCGCTCTGGAAGAAGGCCAAGCCCGGCGAGCCCACGTGGCCGTCGCCGTGGGGCCCCGGCCGACCCGGCTGGCACACCGAGTGCGTGGTCATGTCGCTCGACCTGCTGGGCGAGGGCTTCGACATCCACGGCGGCGGGCAGGACCTGGCGTTCCCCCACCACGAGAACGAGCGCGCCCAGGCGATCGCCGACGGCAAGCGCTTTGCCCGGACGTGGCTGCACAACGGGTTCGTCGAGGTCGAGGGCACCAAGATGTCCAAGTCGCTCGGCAACGTGCGCAACCTGCTCGACCTGGTCGAGCAGTACGACCCCCGCGCCTACCGGCTGCTGGTCCTGCGGTCGCACTACCGGTCGCCGATCGACGTGTCCGACGACAACCTGCGCGACGCCGAGGCGGCGCTCGACCGGCTCGACACGTTCGCCCGGGCCACCGCGGACCTCGACGCCCCACCCGATCCCGAGGCGCTCGACCGGTTCCGGGCCGCCATGGACGACGACCTCGACACGCCGGCCGCCACCGCTTTGGTGTTCGACCTGGTCCGCAAGGCCAACGGCCTGCTCGGCTCAGGCGACGCCGCCGGCGCCGCCCCGCTGGCCGCGGCCGTGCGCGAGATCTGCGGCGCCCTCGGCCTCGAGACCCGGGCCGGCGGCGGCGAGGTGCCGGAGGAGATCCTGGCGCTGGCCCGCCAGCGCGACGAGCGCCGGGCCGCCCGCGACTGGGCGGCGGCCGACGCCCTGCGCGAGCAGATCAAGGCCGCCGGCTACCTGGTCGAGGACACCCCGCAGGGCACGGTCGTCAGGCCGCAGTGATGGGCGCGGGCCGCCCCGGCACCAGCGGGCGGCCCGCCTTTCTTGCCCGTCCCTGGTCCGCCGTCCCTAGGAGGACATCTTGATGTCGGCCCGGGCGAAGGCGGCCGACACGCGCCGGCGCAGCTCGCGGCTCACCCCGAACTGCTCGGACGGCAGGGTCTTGGCCACCAGCCGGACGACGACGGCGTCGCCCTTCAGCTCCTCGATGCCCCACACCTCGGGCGCGTCGAGCACCTTCCCCCGCCACTCGGGGCTGCGGTACAGCTCGTCGGCCACCTTCTCGATGATCCGCTGCGCCTCGTCGACGTCGGTGCCCTGGGCCACCTGGACGTCGATCACGGCCCGCGCCCACTGCTGCGACTTGTTCCCCACCCGCTCGATGACGCCGTTGGGGATGTGCCAGACCGTGCCCTCGACGTCGCGCAGCCGGGTGGTGCGCAGGCTCACGGCCTCGACCGTGCCGCTGGCCTCGCCGACGTCGATGATGTCACCGACGCCGTACTGGTCCTCGACCAACATGAACACGCCGGACAGGAAGTCCTTCACCAGGCTCTGGGCGCCGAAGCCGAGGGCCACGCCGGCGATGCCGGCGCTGGCGATGAGCGGCCCCAGGTTGACGCCCAGCTCGCCGAGGATGGTGATGAGGGCGATCGCCCAGATGACGATGCTGGCCACCGACCGCAGGATGTGGCCCAGCGTCTCGGCCCGGGCCGCGGCCCGCAGCGAGATGGGGCCCGTGTCGACCTGACCCTGGGCCTGCGCTCGCCGCGGGCGGCGGAGCCAGCGCGCCCGGCGCCGGAGCCGGCGGATCCGCTCCTGGGAGCCGGGGTCGGCGATGCCCGCCGTCAGGCGCCGGATGGCCCGGCGCACCAGGCGGTTGGCCACCCACGCGACCACGATGATGAGCAGGATCTTGGCCGGCCGGCCGACGAGCAGGTCGATCGTCTCCGACCAGGCGCGGCTGCCCGTGGCCTCCCACACCCGCTCGCACACCCACGACGGCTCGGCACCACAGGCGCGCTCAAGATCGTCGGCCTGCTGGATCACGGACATCGGGCGTTACCGTATGCCACGTCAACCTGCGCGACCAACGCTCAAGTTTCCTTTGTTGGGGAATGTTGGGGCCGCCCGTATGGTTGACGTCCTCAGTCAATCCCTCCCTGAGTGAGGAGCCAATACGCCCATGGCTGATCTCGACACCCTCACGCTCCCGGTCCTCCCGCTCAACAACGACGTCGTCCTGCCGCACATGGTGGTGACGCTGGCGCTGGAGACCGAGGAGGCGCGGTCGGCCGCCGAGGCGGCCCGCCGCTCCGGCGACACCCTGCTGCTCCTCCCCCGGCTCGAGGGCGGCCGCTACGCCCGCGTCGGCACCATCGCCCGCATCGAGAACCGGGGCAACCTGCCGGGCGGTATCCCGGCCCTCATCATCCGCGCCACGGTCCGCGCCGAGGTGGGCACCGGGGTCGTGGGCGAGACGTCAGCCCTGTGGCTCCACGTGACCCCCGTCTCCGATGAGACCACCGACCAGACCGACGAGCTGGCCACCGAGCTGCGCGCCGCCCTGCGGGCGCTGCTCGAGACGGTGGGCGGCCGTCGGCTGGCCGAGGTGCTGCGCGGCGCCGACGACCCGTCGGCCCTGGCCGACCTGATCGGCTGGTGGCCCGACCTGACCGTCGAGCGCAAGGTCACCCTGCTCGAGACCCCCGAGCTCGACGAGCGGCTCCGGCTCGTCCTCGGCTGGGTCAAGGAGGCGCTGGCCGAGCGCCAGCTCAGCGAGAAGATCCGCAACGACGTCTCCGAGGGCCTGGAGGACCGCCAGCGCGAGTTCCTCCTCCGCCAGCAGATGGAGGCCATCCGCAAGGAGCTGGGCGAGGACGGCGACGACGAGCTGATCGCCGGCTACCGCGAGCGCCTGTCCCAGCTGGTCGAGGCCGGCGCCCTGGCCGAGGACGCCCAGAAGGCGATCGAGCGCGAGATCGACCGGCTCGAGCGCACGCCCGAGCAGGCCACGGAGCACGGCTGGATCCGCAACTGGCTCGACACCGTGTTCGACGTGCCGTGGGGCGAGCGCACCGCCGACGACCTCGACATCGACGACGCCCGCCGGGTGCTCGACGAGGACCACACCGGCCTCGACGAGGTCAAGGAGCGCATCGTCGAGATGCTGGCCGTCCGCAAGCTGCTGGCCGAGCGGGCGGCGCAGGGCGAGATCGACGAGGCCCCCGACCCGCGGGGCCGCAAGCCCGGCGCCATCCTGGCGCTGGCCGGCCCGCCCGGCGTCGGCAAGACCTCGCTCGGCGCCTCGATCGCCCGGGCCCTGGGCCGCAAGTTCACCCGCGTCGCCCTGGGCGGCGTGCACGACGAGGCCGAGATCCGGGGCCACCGGCGCACCTACGTCGGCGCCCAGCCCGGCCGCATCGTCCGGGCGCTGACCGAGGCCGGCACCATGAACCCCGTCGTGCTGCTCGACGAGGTCGACAAGCTCGGCGCGGACTGGCGGGGCGACCCGACCTCCGCCCTGCTCGAGGTGCTCGACCCCGAGCAGAACCACACGTTCCGCGACCACTACCTCGAGATCGACCTCGACCTGTCCGACGTGCTGTTCCTGGCCACGGCGAACGTGCTCGAGACGATCCCCGGCCCGCTGCTCGATCGCATGGAGGTCATCCAGCTCGACGGGTACACCGAGGAGGAGAAGCTCGCCATCGCCCGCGACCACCTGGTCCCCCGCCAGCGCCGCCGCAACGGCCTGCGGGAGGGCGAGGTGACGGTGACCGACGCCGCCATCCGCGAGATCATCAGCGGCTACACCCGCGAGGCGGGCGTGCGGAACCTCGAGCGCGAGCTCGGCAAGGCGTTCCGGAAGGCGGCCACCGCCGTGGCCCGGGGCGAGGCCACGCCGATCGTCATCGACGAGGGCGACGTCCGCACCTACCTGGGGCGGCGGAAGTTCCACCCCGAGATCGCCGACCGCACCTCCACGCCGGGCGTCGCCACCGGCCTGGCGGTCACCGGCGTGGGCGGTGACGTGCTGTTCGTCGAGGCCACGTCGATGCCGGGCGAGACCGGCATGACCGTCACCGGCCAGCTCGGCGACGTCATGAAGGAGTCGGCGCAGATCGCCCTGTCCTACGTGCGGTCGCGGGCCGACGAGCTCGGCATCGACCGGTCGGCGTTCGACGACACGCGGTTCCACGTGCACTTCCCCGCCGGGGCGGTGCCCAAGGACGGGCCGAGCGCCGGCATCACCATGACGACCGCCCTGGTCAGCCTGCTGAAGGGCATCCCGGTGCGCGAGACGGTGGCGATGACCGGCGAGGTCACGCTCCAGGGCCGGGTGCTGCCCATCGGCGGCGTCAAGCAGAAGGTGCTGGCCGCCCACCGGTCCGGGATCCGCGAGGTCGTGCTGCCGGCCCGCAACGAGCCCGACGTCGACGACGTGCCCGAGCAGGTGCGCGACGAGATGACGTTCCACTTCGTCGACGACGTGGCCACCGTGCTCGACCTGGCGCTGCAGCCGGCGTCGGACCCGGCCGGCCCCACGGGGCCGTCGGAGCCGACCGAACCGTCGGAGCCCGCCGAGCCGGCGGCGGCCTGAGCCGGCGACTCGGCAGCCGGCGCCCAGCCGGCGGCGATGGACCGCGACCGGCGGCCCGGGTGGGGGTCAGGCCACCCGGGCCGCCGGGTCGCGCAGGTCGTAGACCCGGTAGGCCTGCTGGATGACCGGCTGGGCGACGTTGCGGACACGGATCCCGCCCGGGGTCACGCCCCGCTCGCTGCCACGGTGGGCGTGGCCGTGCACGACCAGGTCGGCGCCGGCGGCGTCGACCGCCTCGGCCAGCAGGTGACTGCCGAGGAACGGGTAGATCTCCAGCCGCTCGCCCCGGAGCGTCTCCTCGACCGGCGCGTAGTGGAGCAGGGCGATCCGGTGGTCGGTGTCGAGCCCGAGGAGGGCCCGCTGCAGCCGCTCGGCCTCGCCCGCGGTCTCCTCGACGAACGCCTTCATGGCCCGCTCGCCGAAGGCGCTGGCGCAGGCGCCGGCGAACCCGCCGCCGAACCCCTTGGCGCCGGCGATGCCCACCGTGACGCCGTCGACCTCGACGGTCGTGGCGGTGCCGTCCAGCACCCACACCCCGGCGTCGGCCAGCACGTCGACCACCGCGCCCGCCTGGTCGGCGTGGTGGTCGTGGTTGCCGAGCACGGCCACGGTGGGGACGGTGACGTCCCGCAGCTCGTCGGCCACGATCCGGGCCTCGGCCACCTCACCGCATCGGGTCAGGTCACCGGCCAGCAGCAGCAGGTCGGCCCGCTCGCCCAGCCGGCGCAGGCCGGCGGCCACCCGTCCGACCGAGTCGGTGCCGACGTGGATGTCCCCGACGGCGGCGACGCGGGTCACGACAGCTCCTCCGCCGGACCGTCGTCGCCGGACGCCATCACCGCCACCTCGTTGACGACCTGGAGGCCGGGGCCGACCTCGCGGGCGACGACCTCGTCCACGACCTCGCCGATGGCTGCCCGCAGCCCGGGCGTCGCCACGGTGCCGGTCAGCACGACCTGGCCGCCGACGACCTGGGCGTCGACGCCGAGCTCGCGGGCCCGGGGGTCGGCGGCCAGCGCGTCCTGGATGTGCTGGACCAGGTACGGCTCGGTGGTCACCGGGTCACCTCCCGGGTCGGGTGGACGACCTCGAACAGCTCCTCGATGACCTCGGCCGGGACGGCCTGGTCGATCGACTCGGCGTACAGCAGCAGGCTCAGCACCCGCCGGGGCCCCGCCTGCCGGGCCCGGCGGATCAGGTACGTCCAGTCGAGGTCGCAGCGGGCGATGACCGACAGGGCGTCGTGCCAGTGGTGCGGGTTCTCCTCGTCGGCCGCCACGGCCTTGATGACCAGTAGATCCTCCGGCGCCACCAGCGGCACCCGGACCCCGCGGAAGTCCTGCTCCTCGGTCCGGCCCAGCATCTCGTCGTCGAGGTAGAGGTCCCCGGTCGAGCGGAAGATGACGTCGACCAGCACGCCGTGCTTGAACGCCTTGTAGATCCAATGGGGGTTCGTCTCCTCGGTGCGGAAGCCGGCAGCGGCCAGGGCGTCGAGCGCCCGGTGGGCGTCGTCGGGGCGGACGAACACGTCGACGTCGTCGGTCACCCGGGGCCGGGCGAACGCCGCGGTGCTCATGCCGCCGATCAGCACGAACGGCACGTCGGCCCGGCGCAGCCCCGCCATCGCCTCGGCCAGCGTCCGCTGGATCTGTTCGTCGGAGGGCTCCTGCCCCTCGGGATAATGGGATCCCACCCACGAGTGCTACCCGAATCCGGCGGCCCTAGCAGCCCGGTAGGAGCGGTATGGAGATCAGCTCCAACCACACGTTCCGTCTCCCCGCGGCCCGGCCCGCCGTCTGGGACGCGCTGGGCGCCGTCTGCGACTACCGCACCTGGTGGCCCTGGCTCCGCCGGTTCGAGGCCTCCGGGCTCGACGAGGGCGACGTCTGGCGGTGCGCCATCCGGCCGCCGCTCCCCTACGTCTTGCGCTGCACGGTCGAGCTGACGACCGTGCAGGCCCCGGCCCTGGTCGTCGCCCAGCTCGACGGCGACATCGTCGGCGACGCCCGCCTCGACCTGACCGACGCCGGGCCGCACACCGAGGCCCGCATCACGTCCCACCTGCGGGCCCGGCGGCTCCCGGCCCGGCTCCTGGCGCGCTTGGCCCCACCGGTCGCCCGGTGGGGCCACGACTGGGTCTTCGCCACGGCGGCCCGTCAGTTCGAGCGGGCCCTGGTCCCGCCGGTCAGCTGAACCAGTCCTTGATGCGGGCCATGGCCTCCTCGGCCTTGGCCCCCATGGCGGCGAGGGCGCCGCTGCGCACCTGAAGCTCGATGAGCTTGGCCCGCATGTCCTGGGCCCAGCCGAGGTGCTCGTCCTCCTGGGGTTCGACCCGGTCGACGGCGCGGCGCACGTGGTCGCGGACCTCGCCCTCGGGGAACGTGTCGACGAGCTGCGCCAGCCCCGACCAGTTGGCGTGATCCTTGGCCTCCGCCAGCAGCACCGCGTCGAGCATGACGAGCTCCTGGGTCATCGGGTCGATCGACCCGACGAGCAGGAACGTCGACTCGAGCAGCGCGGTGCCGGACTTCTCGGTGGCCCGGGCCGCGGGGCTGACGTACATCGGGTCGCCGCCCAGCTGGCCGATCAGCGTCTCGAGCACGTCGACGTGCTCGACCGTCTCCTCACCGAACTGCTGGTACTGCCGCTTGAGCACCGGGTTGTTGGTGCGGCCGGCCAGGGAGCGGTACAGCTGGGCGCCGCACCGCTCGTGGGTGAGCATGTCCGACAGCAGGTCGAGGACGAACGGGCCGTTCAGCCCGGTCCCCGCCAGGAACCGGTCGCGCTCCTCCTCGGTGAGCTGCCGGGCCGGGTCGACGACGGTCATCTCCTGGGGCGCCGACCGGGCGCCGAAGGGGGCGGTGGGTGTGAGCGTGGGCATTCCTGGCGTCTCCTGTCAGCTGACGGTCTCGACGGTGGCCTGCAGGTCGGCGACCGGGTGCTCGCCCTGGGTCTCGTCGCGGTACTCGTGGTGCTTGTCCGCGTGCACCTGGTCGACGAGCAGGTCGCTGGGGGCCCCGCCCTCGTTGACGATCTCCTGGTACCGGAAGTACCGGTGGTCCTTGGGCAGGTCGTTGAGCGGCACGTAGTCGAGCCCGTCGGCGCGCAGGTCGATGGTCTCGGCGAGCACCTGGCGGACGTAGTCCTTGTTGGGCTCGAACGTGACCGGCGTGTCGGGCAGCGACGGGGGCAGCAGCTCGGCCGGCTCGCGGCCCTCGAGCTTGCGCATGAAGTCGGCGGCGACCTGGAGCTGGCCGATCTCCATGTTGCAGTTGAGCTCCCACATCGCCTTGATGCGGCGGTCGCTCTCCTGCTGCATCATCGACCAGTAGAGGTAGATCTCGTTGTACTCGTGGAACAGCCACATGGCGATCCACGAGTCGAGCGGGTCGAGGAGCGACTCGTAGTGGGTGACATGCTGCTCCTCGATCATGGCGATCTCGGCGTAGGTGCCCCGGGCGATCGGCTCGATCCAGTCGGTCCCGTGGTTCATGTAGAAGTTCATCGTCTGCTGCTCGCCGGCCACGATCGTCATCACGTGCAGCCGCGACAGCGGGTCGACCGAGTGGGTCTCGAAGTGGCGCCGGATCTCGTCGTGGGGGTGCCGGTGCTCGGCCGAGGTGGGCCGCCCCGGCATGATCTCGGTCAGGTGCTGGGTGATCTGGTCGGCGTGCCCGCCGTACAGCAGGTCGTAGAGGTTCGAGTACCGGTACAGGTGGTCGAAGTCCTCGAGCAGCGCGAAGTCGAGCGCCGCCTTCAGGTAGGGGTCGGGCTCGTGGCGGGCCAGCCAGGCCGTCAGGTCCACCGCCACCTGCTCGTAGCCGATCGTCGTCTCCAGCGGCGTCTGCTCACCGGGGTTGAGCCCGTTGACCGCTTTCTGCTGCTGCTGGTCGACACGGCGGTTGGTCGCCAGGGCCCGCAACAGCTCGGGGTTGTCGGTGTTCCGGGCGAACTGGTGGGAGAAGATGATCGACTCGACCTCGATCCCGTTCATCAGGATCACCCGGGTCCGGGTGTAGGGATCGACCGTGTGCTTGTCGTAGGGCTCCACGTTGAGTTCCGACCAGTTGCGGAACTGGTCCTCGACGGGGGTGCCCTTCTGGTCGAGGGGGTTGAACGCCATCGGGTCCTCCAGGGCTCGGCGCGGGCGGCGTGCCCGCTCCCGCCTCGCTGCCCCGGGCCCGACGGCTCAAACCGGACTCACGCCGGAGTCATGCGGGCGTCACGCCGGAGTCGCAGTGCCCCGTGTCGACCTCGCGCACCCGCCCGGTCTCGACCTCGTACACCGCGCCCCGGACCGCGTCGCGGTACGGCAGGAACGGCGTCGCCCGGATCAGCTCGACCGACCGGGCCACCGACTCGGCCACGTCGGCGAAGCCGCCCAGGGCGAGCGCCGGCCGGGCGCCGGTGGCGGCGGCGAGCTCGTCGGCCATGGCGTCCTCGTCCAGCCCTTCCATCCCGCAGCCCGTGTGGCCCATCACCAGGATCTCGCGGGTCTGCAGCCGGTGCTGCGACACGACCAGCGACCGCACCAGGTCGCGGGTCACGACCGCCCCGGCGTTACGGATGACGTGCGCGTCGCCCAGCTCGAGCCCGAGGGCGGCGAACACGTCGATGCGGGCGTCCATGCACGTCGCGATCGCCAGCCGACGCGAGGGCACCGGGGAGGGCTGGGGCGAGAACGTCTCGACGAACGCCGCGTTGGCGGCGAGCAGCTCGTCCACGACCGACATCGGCTCAGCGTGACGAGCGGGAGTCCCAGCGCGCAAAAGCGTCGTCGTCGTAGCTGCGGAAGAACGCCGTCAGGTCGTCGACCATGCGATCGAACGACTCGGCCGCGAACAGCACCGGCTGGTACCGGGTGATGTCGTACTCGAGCGTCCCCATGGTGGGGATGTCCCACGGCCGGATCTCGGCCGAGCGGAACGCCTCGATCTCGCCGAACGACGACAGCAGCCCGGCCCCGTAGGCCTTGAGCTCGCCGTCCTCGTGCACCACGCCGAACTCGAGCGTGAACCAGAAGACCTTGGAGAAGAACGCCAGCGCCTCGTCGGACCGGGCCCGCAGCGACGCCTTGCCGGCCTCCTCGTAGAGGTCGGCGAGGACGGGGTTGGCCAGCATGTTGGCGTGCCCGATGATCTCGTGGACGATGTCGGGCTCGGGCGTGTAGAGCGGCACCGAGTGGTGGCGGATGTACTGGGTCGACAGGAACGTCCGCCGGGCCAGCGCCCCGTAGAACACGCGGGTGGGCACCAGGCCGGGAACCGGCTCGATGTGGAAGCGCCCGAGGGCGTGCACCCGCTCGTCGACCTCGCGCAGCTGCGGCACACGGTCGGCCGGCAGGGTCAGCGCCGCCGCCCCCTCGAGGTAGGCCCGGCAGGCGTAGATGCGGTGCTTGACCGCCAGCTCGCGGGAGACCGTGCGCCAGACCTCGTCCTCCTCGGGCGTGTAGGTCACGTCCGGGATGGGGTCGCCGGACCGGTACGCCTCGCCGATGGCGGCGATGGCGGCCCGACGGGCCCGGTAGGCCGGGTCGGAGAACCCCGGGTGATCCTCGGGGAGCTCGGCCATGGCGGCCTCGGCCGGGCGCTGCGATGGCCTCGGCGTGCCCGTCCTCGTCACGCCCCCATCGTCGCTCCATCTGCCCGGTTCTTCAACGGACAGCTGGGCAACTATCCCCCGGTCGCGGCCGTTTGGTGGGCACGATGTCCGCCCGTCCCCGACCGCCCCCGCCCGCCCCTCGGAGGCTCCGTGCGCACGATCCGACCCGCCCTGATCGCCCTCGCCATCGGGACCCTCGCCCTCATCGGTGCCTGCGCCGCCCAGGCGGCGAGCCGCGACGTGCCGCCGCCCACGACCGTGAACCAGTGCGGCGAGTCCGGCCGGTGCGAGGGCTCCTAGGCGGACGGGGCCGCCCCACCGGCGGCGCAGGCGGAGCGGGCTGCTCCGCGGGCTGCTCGGCGAGCCCGGACGGATCAGAGCCCGATCAGAGCCCGAACGACTGGGCCCAGTACCAGCCGTCGCTGTCGACCCCGACGCCGATCGTCCGGTAGGCGCAGTTCTCGATGTTGGCCCGGTGGCCGGGCGAGCTCATCCAGCCGTCCATGACCGCCTCGGCGCTGGGATAGCCCATGGCGATGTTCTCGCCGACCCCGCCGGTGTAGCCCTGGGCCGCGGCCCGGTCCTGCGGGCTCATGCCCTCGGGGTTCACGTGGTCCATGTAGTTGCGGGCCGCCATGTCCTCGGCGTGGAGCTGGGCCGCGGCGGTCAGGTCGGGGTCGACCGTCAGCGGCCGGCAGCCGGCCGCCGCCCGGGCCTCGTTGGTGAGGGCGACGACCTGCTCGGCCGGGCCCGACGGCTGGGGCGCGGCTGTCGTGGTGGTCGGCCGCGTGGTCGTCGTGGTGGGCGCGGCCGTCGTCGTCGTGGTCGTCGGCGGCTCGGTGGTGGGCGGGGCCGTCGTGGTGGGCTCCGTGGTCGTGGTCGTCGGCGGGTCGACGACGGCCGTCGAGCCGCCCTGCACCGTGTCGCTCGACCCGGTCGTGGCGGCGGCGTCGCCGCCGGACGGGTCGTGCTCGGCCGCCGCCCCGGTGACCTGGATGCTCTCGCGGGACTCGGACAGCTCCACGACGCCGCGCACGCCGAGGGGAACCAGACACGCCCCCAGCAGCAACGTCAGCAGTCGGCCCACCGACGGATGGCTACGTTCCGAAGCCACCTCACGACCCTATTACGTTTTCGTGACGGCGCGCTCAATCAACGGCAATGAATCCCGGTCGGCGCGTCGGGCTCTAATCACGCAACGTGGTGGCCGTAACGCGATGTGAACGGAGAGCGTTCACAGGGTTGCAGAGCGTAGGTTTGGACGGTCGGCCACTGGGTATCGCGGGGTCCGACGAGGTGATGGTTATGACGGGAATGATCCTGATCGGGCTCGTAGCGGTGCTGATGGTGGTGATCGTCGCTGGGCTCCTCGATCGACTGCTCGACTTCGACGATCTGACGTCGTCGGCCGACCCCGGCGACTGAGCGAGCGAACGGCCCGGAGCCGGGGCCGAGCACCCCGGACACCCGGGCCGTGATCCGCGGGGCGACGGCGGTGCGCCGCCCGGCCGGGGGCCTGGGCGGCAGCTGGGTGGCGGCTGGGATGCCTGGGCGCCGGCTGGGGATCGGGCGGGGCGGCTCGGCGGTGGCGGACAGACGGTGCCGCGGCTCAGGCGGCGAGGACGGCTCGGACGGCGGCCACGATGTCGTCCACCTGGGGAAGGATGGCCGCCTCCAGCTCGGGGGCGTAGGCCACGTGGCAGTTCTGGGCCCCGATCCGGGCCACCGGCGCGTCGAGCTCCCAGAACAGCTCCTGGCCGGCCCACGACGCGATCTCGGCGCCGAAGCCGCCCCGCAGGATGTCCTCGTGCACGACCAGCAGGCGTGACGTCCGCTTCACGGACTCCGCCACCATCTCCTGGTCGTACGGGACGAGCGTGCGCAGGTCGATGACCTCGACCGACGCCTCGCCGGCCTCGGCCAGGCGGGCGGCGGCCTGACGCGACCGCTCGACGGTGGCGCCCCAGGTGACCACCGTGAGATCGTCGCCCCGGGTGACGTAGCGCCCGCGCCCGAACGGCACGACGTAGTCGGGCCCGGGGAACGGTTCGCGGGTGTAGGGCTGGCGCAGCAGGTGCTTGTGCTCGAGGAACAGGACCGGGTCCTCGCACCGGAAGGCGGCGCGCAGCAGCCCGGCGGCGTCGCTGGCCCGCGACGGGAAGGCGATGAGCAGACCGGGCACGTGGGCGAAGATCGACTCGCCCGACTGGCTGTGCCAGATGGCCCCGCCCTGCAGGTAGCCGCCGATCGGCACTCGGACGACCATCGGGCACGTGAACGCGCCGTTCGAGCGCCAGCGGATGGTGGCCGCCTCGCTCTTCAGCTGCTGCATGGCCGGCCAGATGTAATCGAAGAACTGGATCTCGGGCGCCGGCCGCAGGCCCCGGATGCCCTGCCCGACGGCCCGGCCGATGATGTTGGCCTCGGCCAGCGGGGTGTTGAAGCACCGGGCGCGCCCGAACTCGCGCTGGAGGCCGTGGGTCGTGCCGAACACCCCGCCTTTCCCGTCGACCTGGGCGAGGATGGCCTCGCGGGCGTCGGCCACGTCCTCGCCGAAGACCCGGATCCGCTCGTCGGCCGCCATCTGGTCGTGGAGGGCCCGGCGGATCGCCTCGCCCATGGCGACCGGCTCGCCATCGGTGGGCGGCTCGCCCGGGTCGGGCAAGTCGGGCAGGGCGACGACGTGGTCGAGCACGGTCATCGGATCGGGCCGCGGGGCGGCGATGGCGGCCCGGGCGGCGTCGGCAACCACGCGGCGGGCCTCCTCGCGGATCGAGGCCGCCTCGTCGGCGGTCACCACGCCGGCCTCGATCAGGGTGCGCTCGAACCGGTCGATGGGGTCGTGCTCGCGCTCCCACTCCAGCTCCTCGGCGAGCCGGTACTTGCTCTGCGTGTCGGCCGCCGAGTGCGAGTAGGGCCGGGTCACCCGGGCGTGGATCAGCGCCGGGCCGACACCCGCCCGGACGTGGGGGACGACCTCGCTGGCCACCTGCCGGACGGCGAAGTAGTCCGTGCCATCGACGGTGCGGACCTGGAGACCGGCGAACCCGCGCACCAGCTCGGACACCGGCGCCGGCGCCTGCTCGGACGACGGGACCGAGATGGCGTAGCCGTTGTCGGCCACCACGTAGAGCACGGGCAGGTGCTCGGTGCAGGCCGTGTTCAGGCTCTCCCAGAACTCGCCCTCGGAGCAGGCGCCCTCGCCCAGGCTCACGTAGGTGACCTCGTCGCCATGGGCCGGCAGCCTGAGCTCGGGCCGGCGCACGATGTAGCGGCCGGCCTCGGCGCATCCGACGGCGGGGATGCACTGGCTGCCGGTCGGGCTCGACTGGGTGACGACGTTCAGCTCGCGGTAGCCCCAGTGGGCTGGCATCTGGCGGCCGCCGGACGCCGGGTCGTCGCGCGACCCGACCGCCTGGAGCAGGGCCTGCTCGGGGGTCACGCCCAGCCCCAGCATGAGCGCCAGGTCGCGGTAGTAGGGGAAGAACCAGTCGTAGCCGGGGCGGAGCTCGTGAGCCAGGGCCAGGTACAGGGCCTCGTGGCCGGCCCCCGAGATCTGGAAGAACACGCGGCTCTGCTTCTGCAGCGCGATCTCGCGGTCGTCGATCGCCCGGGAGATGCAGGCCAGCAGGAGGTCGCGCCGCAGCTCGTCGGCCGGATACGCCACCGGGCCGGGCGCCTCGGCCGCGTCCGGTCGTCCGGTCGTGTCGACTGCCTCTGCCGCCTCTGCCGCCGCCAGATCGGGTTCCACCTTCACCATCTTCTTCTTGCCCTTCGCCTTGCGCGCGGCCTTCTTCGCCTTCTTGGCTTTCTCGTTCGTGCCCTTGCCGTTCGTGCCCTCGGCCGCGGCCCTGGCCTTCGTGCTCTTGCCGTCCTTGGCGGATCTGGCCTTCTTCGCCTTCTCGGCCTTCTTCGCCTTCTTGGCTTTCTTGGCCTCGGCCTTGCGGTCGCCCTCGACCTTGGCCTGCTTCGCCTCGGCTGTCTCGTCCTTCGTGCGTCCGACCTTCGTGCCTCCGGCCATCTCGGCCGTCGCACGCGGCGGCGGGATGGTGCCACGCTCGGTGGCTCCCGCGGTGATCATGGCCCCGCCGGCGACGACGAGGCCGGTGCGGTGGGCGCTGGGGTGGCCGTCCCGCTCGTCGTGGCCGTTGCCGCCCCCGGCGGGGCCGGTCCGCTCCTCGGCCCGGTGCCCGTTCGTGCGACGCAGGGACTTGGAACCCATCTCGACCCCCTGGGCGATCGGTTCGCCGTCTCCCGTCGATGGTGTCATACCTGCACACCTTGTGGCGGGCGAAGCGCGCGAAATGTCGAACCGCGGGCCGGGATCGGCGCCGGTCCGCCGCGATCCGAAGGCCGCCCGGGCGCGCCGGCGCCCCTCCGGGGCCGGGCCCGAGGGGGAGGCGGGCCCGACCCCAGCCGTCGGGTTCGTCGGGCGGGGCCGGCGCCGGACGCGTCACGCACCCGGCGCGCCCGGCGCCGCCCGACGGGTCACACGTTGCGGCGGTACCGGCCGCCGACCTCGAAGAGCGCCTGGGTGATCTCGCCGAGCGTGCAGCAGCGCACGGCGTCGAGCAGCACGGCGAACGTGTTCTCGCCGGCCAGCGCCGCCCGCTTGAGCCGCTCGAGGGCCGCGGGTCGCTCGGCGGCGTGGCGCTCCTGGAACGCCTTCCGCCGGGCCAGGCACCGCTGCTTCTCCTCCTCGGTGGAGCGGGCCAGCTCGCGGGGGCCGGCCTCGGCCTGCTCGGCGCCCTCGGGGGGAAGGAACGTGTTCACGCCCACGATGGGCAAGGTGCCGTCGTGCTTGCGCTGCTCGTAGAGCATGGACTCGTCCTGGATGCGGCCCCGCTGGTAGCCGGTCTCCATGGCACCGAGCACGCCGCCCCGCTCGGCGAGGCGGTCGAACTCGTCCAGCACGGCCTGCTCGACCAGGCCGGTCAGCTCCTCGATGATGAAGCTGCCCTGGTTGGGGTTGTCGTTGCGGGCGAGGCCCCACTCGCGGTTGATGATGTGCTGGATGGCGAGGGCCCGCCGCACCGACTCGGGCGTCGGCGTGGTGACAGCCTCGTCGTAGGCGTTGGTGTGCAGGCTGTTGCAGTTGTCGTAGACGGCGATCAGCGCCTGCAGGGTGGTGCGGATGTCGTTGAACGCCATCTCCTGGGCGTGCAGCGACCGGCCCGACGTCTGGACGTGGTATTTGAGCTTCTGGCTGCGCTCGTTGGCGCCGTAGCGGTCGCGCAGGGCCACCGCCCAGATGCGCCGCGCCACCCGCCCCAGCACCGAGTACTCGGGGTCCATGCCGTTCGAGAAGAAGAACGACAGGTTGGGGGCGAAGTCGTCGATGTCCATGCCCCGGGCCAGGTAGGCCTCGACGTAGGTGAAGGCGTTGGCCAGCGTGAACGCCAGCTGGGTGATGGGGTTCGCGCCGGCCTCGGCGATGTGGTAGCCGGAGATCGACACCGAGTAGAAGCGCCGCACGTCGTTCTGGACGAACCACTCCTGGACGTCGGCCATCATCCGCAGCGCGAACTCGGTGGAGAAGATGCAGGTGTTCTGGCCCTGGTCCTCCTTGAGGATGTCGGCCTGCACCGTGCCCCGGACGTTGGACACCACCCAGGCGGCGATCTCGGCGGCCTCGTCGTCGGTGGGCGGGCGGCCGTGCTCGCGGGCGAAGGCGTCGAGCCGCTGGTCGATCGCCGTGTTGAAGAACATGGCCAGGATCGTCGGCGCCGGCCCGTTGATCGTCATCGACACCGACGTCGAGGGGTCGCACAGGTCGAACCCGTCGTACAGGGCCTTCATGTCGTCGAGCGTCGCCACCGACACGCCGGCGTTGCCGACCTTGCCGTAGATGTCGGGCCGCTCGTCGGGGTCGAACCCGTACAGCGTCACCGAGTCGAAGGCGGTCGACAGCCGGGTGGCCGAGGAGTCCTGGGCCAGGAAGTGGAAGCGCCGGTTGGTGCGGACGGCGTCGCCCTCGCCGGCGAACATGCGGGTCGGGTCCTCGCCGGTGCGGAACGGGAAGACACCGGCCGTGAACGGGAACCGGCCCGGCAGGTTCTCGGACCGCAGCCAGCGCAGCAGGTCGCCGTCGTCGCCGTAACGGGGCAGCGCCACCTTGGGCACCGGCGTGCCGGCCAACGACTCGTGGCGCAGCGGGGTGCGGACCTCCCGCGACCCGACCGTCACGACGTGCTCGTCGCGGGAGTAGGCCTCGACCGTGGCCGGCCAGTCGTCCAGCAGGGCCCGGGACTCGGCGTCGAGCTGGCGCTCGGTCTCGTCCAGCAGCGCCTCGACGTCGGCCGTCGGCTTGCCCGACCGGGCCAGCAGCTCGCGGGTCGTGCGGAGGCCCTGGCGCCGCCGGGCCACCTCGACCTGCTCGGCCGTGCGGGCGTGGTAGGCGCGCACGGTGTCCGCCACCTCGGCCAGGTAGTGGGACCGCTCGGGCGGCACCACGGTCGTGATGCCGGTCGGCACCCGGGTGTCCACCGGCTCGAGGCCGCCGTGCTCGGGCAGGGTGACCGGCCCGGGGCCGGCGCCGGTGGCCCCCGACGTCACCCGCTCGACCACCAGGTCACGCAGGTACTGGTAGAGCGCGGTCACGCCGTCGTCGTTGAACCGGGCGGCGATCGTGCCGAACACCGGCAGCTCGTCGCGGGCGACGTGGAAGGCCTCCCGGTTGCGCTGGAGCTGGCGGCGGACGTCGCGCAGCGCGTCCTCGGCGCCCCGCCGGTCGAACTTGTTGATGGCCACGGCGTCGGCGAAGTCGAGCATGTCGATCTTCTCGAGCTGGCTGGCCGCCCCGAACTCGGGCGTCATCACGTACAGCGACGTGTCGACGAAGCCGACGATGCCGGCGTCGCCCTGGCCGATGCCGGGAGTCTCGACGATCACCAGGTCGTGGCCGGCGGCCTTGCAGGCGGCGATGACCTCGGCCACGTACGGCGGGACCTCGGTGACCGCGCCCCGGGTGGCGAGCGACCGGACGTAGACGTTCGGGTGGTCGACCGCGTTCATGCGGATGCGGTCGCCGAGCAGCGCACCGCCGACCCGCCGGCGGGTGGGGTCGATGGCCACCACCGCGATGCGCAGCCGGTCGGCGTAGTCGAGCCGGGCCCGGCGGACCAGCTCGTCGGTCAGCGACGACTTACCCGAGCCGCCCGTGCCGGTGATGCCTACCACCGGCACCCGGCGCTCCTGCGCCACCCGCCGCAGCTCGGCCAGCGTGGCCTCGGGGAGCGTGCCCCGCTCGATGGCGGTGATGACGCGGGCCAGCACCCGGGGGTCGCCCGTCGCCACCTCGTCGGCGGTGGGGAGGGGGCCGCCGGGCCCGGAGCCATCGGCCGGCGCCAGGTCGACGTCGCAGGCCTCGATCATCGTGTTGACCATGCGGGCCAGGCCCAGGCGCTGCCCGTCCTGCGGCGAGAAGATCTTGGCCACGCCGTAGGCCTCGAGCTCGGCGATCTCGTCGGGGACGATGACCCCGCCGCCGCCCCCGTACACCCTGACGTCGGGCCGCCCCTCCTCGCGGAGCCGGTCGACCAGGTAGCGGAAGTACTCGACGTGCCCGCCCTGGTACGAGCTGACGGCCACGCCCTGCACGTCCTCCTGCACCGCGGCCCGGACCACCTCGTCGACCGAGCGGTTGTGGCCCAGGTGGATGACCTCTGCCCCCTGGGCCTGCAGAAGCCGCCGCATGATGTTGATCGAGGCGTCGTGGCCGTCGAACAGGCTGGCTGCGGTGACGAAGCGGACGGGATGCGCCGGGCGGTGCAGGCCCTGGCCGTCGTCGCGGGGGCGGTCTCGGTCGCGGGCGCCGGGGGAGGGCGTCATGACGGGCGCAGTGCTCACGCCCGGCATTTTACTTTGGTGTCCTAGTTTTTGGTATCCGACAGACGTACGTCCGCCTACCGCTACCTGGTCCTATGATCGGGCCGTGGGCGCATCCCGACGGCTCGACTTCGACGCCATCGCGGAGGCCCGCCGGCAGTGGGAGGTCCACGGCTGGCCGGCCCCGGCCGCGATGGCGGCCGCCACGTCGATCATGCGGGCCCAGCAGATCGTGCTGAGCCGGGTCGACGAGGCGCTGCGCCCGTTCGAGCTGACGTTCGCCCGCTACGAGGCCCTGGTGCTGCTGTCGTTCACCCGGGCCGGCGCCCTGCCCCTCGGCAAGATGGGCGACCGACTGATGCTGCACCCGACGAGCGTGACCAACATCGTCGACCGGCTCGAGGCGCAGGGCTTCATCCGGCGCACGCCACACCCGACCGACCGGCGGACCACGCTGGCCGAGATCACCCCCGAGGGCCGTCGGGTCGTCGAGAAGGCGACCGAGGCCGTCGGGGCCGCGGCGCTCGGCATGGGTGACCTGTCGGAGGAGCAGCTCGACGCCATCACCGAGTCGCTCCGCGTCCTCCGGATCGACGCCGGCGACTTCCCGGCCTGAGGCGCCGCCCGTCGGTCCGCCGTCGGCGCACCGGCCCCCCAGCGACGCAGGGCCCGCGCCAGCTACCCGGCGACCCGGCGACGCAGGGCTGGAGCCGCCCGCCGGTCGACGCGCGGGCCCCGGGTCACGATCCCGGCGGCGGTGGCCGGCCGCCGTCGTCGCCGGTGCGACCGGCCACCGCCCGGCCCTCCGGATGGGGTCGGAGGGCCGGCTGCCGGGAGGGGGGACCTACCGTTCCTCCAGGCCTTCCTCCAGCCCCTCCGGCAGCGGGACCGTGTGGCGCTCGGGCGGGCGGGTCAGCTCCTCGGCCGTCGCCATGCCGAACGGCCAGGTGGCCGAGCGGGTGAACGTGCCGTTGCCCGCGGTGTGCTGGAGCAGGCTGACGTCATCGCCCACGTCGCACAGGCGCAGACACAGCACCATCAGCGCCACGGGCGTCGGCGGCAGGGCGAACACCGTGCGCCGGAACCCGCGGGCCGGGCTGGCCAGGCGCAGCTCGGTGGCCACGACCTCGTGCGCGGCGAAGGCGCTCTCGAGCAGGGCGTTCACCTCGCCGCTCGCCCGGGCGAGCGCCTGGCGGCCGGCATCGTCGATGGCGTCGGGCGACGCCGTCTCACCGGCCAGGAACCGGCCGATGTCGTCGACGAGCCAGCGGACCGGGCAGGTGCCGGCCCACGGTTCGGCCGCCGTGCGCTCGTGGTCGTCGGTCACGGGTGTGGCCCCTCCTCGGTCATCGGACGCCCGCAGCACTGTAGCTGTTAGGTAAACCTAACTACAGCTGGGGTGTCAACCTCACTCGGCCGACGGGTCAACCGATGGCGCTGCGCGCCACGGCCGCGAGCGGCGCCACCGCCACGGGCCGCGGTCGCTTGACCAAACGGGACCAGTACGATCGTTCAGGCTCGGGGTTGGCGATGTCAGGTGACCCGTACCCCGGCGCCGAACCCATGCCGCTCGATCCTGCCCGCCCCCGTGATGCCGTGATCGCCGCCGGGCGCGAGCGCCTCCTGGCGCACGCCATCGACGGCCTGCGGTCACAGCTGAACGCCTCGGCGCTGTCCGAGGACCTGCCGCTGTCGCGGGACACGGCGTACCGGGTCTTCCGCGACGACGGCGACGAGAGCGTGTCCGACGCCATCATCCGGGCCGTGGCCGAGGCCGCCAACGACACCAGCTGGGGCGGGGCAGACGCAGCCCTGGCCGACGCCCTCGCCGCCTACCAGGCCAGCGTCGAGCAGGGCAGCGACGCCCGCGTCAACCTGGCCGAGGGCCTGCGGGCCGCCTTCGAAGCCCAGTTCCGGTCGCCGGGCCAGCCGGTCGGCTGGATCCTGCAGGCCTCGGCGCTGACGGCCAGCCCCGCCTGGAAGGGCGATCCCCCGGCCACCGACGACCTCGACGTCGCCCAGCGCATCCTCGACATCCGCCGCGCCCACTACCAGGCGCTCACCGAGCAGCTCACGTGGCTGGTGGTCGGCGTGATGTCCGAGCTTGGGCGGCGGCCCCGGGCCGGCCTCGACCCCCGGGCGGTCGTGGTGCTGGTCCACTGCCTGCTCGACGGGGCGGTCCTGCGCCGGTTCATCGAGCCCGACGCCATGCCGCCCGAGCTGTTCGCCGAGGCCATGCTCCTGCTGTACGACGCGCTCAGCGAGCCCGGGTCGTTCGACGACCCCCGGCGGCCCGACGACGAGCGCAACCAGCAGGTCTTCGACCGGGTCGTGGCGGCGGCCGCCGAGCTGTGGGGCGAGGGGCCCGACGTGACGGTCGACGACGCCGCCGAGCGGGCCGGCGTCTCGCCCGAGGCGGCCACCCTGCTCTTCCCGGGCGTCGGCGACCTGGCCGACAGCCTGGTCCGCGCTCGCGTCGTCGCCGGCGGCTTCACGTACCCGGGCCCGGCCCCCGACCAGCCGAGCGCCCGCCGGTACCTGCCCGTGCTCGTCGCCGAGCTCGCCCGCCTGCGCGACCTGGCCGACAAGCTGCCGCACGCGGTGGCGGCCCTCCAGGCCCACCCGCCGACCCGGTCGCAGCGCTTCGTCGACGACTTCATCGACCACGAGAGCCGGGTCGTGGCCGCCCTCGGCACGGCCACCGACCCCGAGCAGTTCGTCCACGACCTGTTCACGTTCGCCTGCCAGGGCACGCCGGGGTGGCCGTCGGTCGTCGCCTTGCTGCGGACGATCGGCTACGACCACTAGGCCCGGGCGGTAGAGGGGCGGCCGCCGCGACGAGCAGAACCGCTCGCCGGGGGTGGACCGCGACGGGCCGGAACGCGCTTGCGGTGCGACCCTGCCCCAGTCGCACCGCAAGGGAAGAACCGCCAGGGTGGTGGGCCACGGCGGGGGACGTCCCCCACCGCCGTGTGCCCCCGACGGCTCCCTTCGCCTCCGGATGGTGCTCCGGAGGCAACTATGTGTCACTCACGGTATTCATACCACCTCCGTGAGTGGTGTATGCATGCTTCCGGGACAAACGTCGGCGCTGACTACCCTCGGCGCCCCATGAGAGCACCGCGGCCCGCGGTGCGCTGGACCACCGTGGGCATCCTCGTCGCCGGGGCCCTGGCGCTGCTCGGCCTGGTCGCCTTCTGGCCCCGCGGCCACGCCCCCGACCTCGGTCCCCAGCCCAACACCTACGTCGACGCCACCGTCACCCGGGTCGACCAGGAGAGCTGCCAGGACCCCGAGATCGCCGCCCCCGCGCCCTGCCAGGTCGTGGAGGCCGACCTGACGTCCGGGCCCAACGCCGGCGACCCGATCCTGTTCCAGGTCCTGGCCACGCAGTTCGACGTGCCGGAGCTGCACGAGGGCGACGAGGTCGTGCTCCTCGAGCTACCCAGCGGCCCGCCCGAGTTCCGCTACCAGTTCAGCGACTTCCAGCGGTCGGTGCCGCTGCTCTGGCTCGTCGCCGCCTTCGTCGTGGTCGTGATCGCCTTCGGCCGGTGGCAGGGCGTGCGGGCGCTGGCCGGGCTGGCGGCGAGCGGGTTCGTCCTGGTGGCGTTCGTCGTGCCCGCCCTCCTGCGCGACGAGCCGGCCCTCCTCGTGGCGCTGGCCGGGACCGTGGTCATCGCCTTCGTGGCGCTCTACCTGGCCCACGGCATCAACGTCGGCACCACCGTGGCGCTGGCGGGGACGCTGATCAGCCTCGCCCTCACGACTGCCGGGGCGTTCCTGGCCGCGGCCGCCACCCGTCTCACCGGCTTGGCCGACGAGAACGCCCAGACCCTGCGGATCACCGCCGACGCCCTCGACCTGCGGGGTCTGCTGGTGGCCGGCATCGTGGTGGGGGCCTTGGGCGTGCTCGACGACGTCACGGTCAGCCAGGTGTCGACCGTCGCCGCGCTGCGCCGGGCCAACCGGGACCTGTCGGCCGTCCAGCTGTACCGCGAGGCCATCCGGGTCGGGCGCGACCACGTGGCCTCGACCGTCAACACGCTCGTCCTGGCCTACGCCGGGGCGTCGCTGCCGCTTCTCCTGTTCTTCGCCCAGGGCTCGCAGCCGGTGCACCGCCTGGTCACCGGCGAGATCGTGTCGGTGGAGATCGTGCGCATGCTGGTCGGCTCGATCGGGCTCGTGCTGTCGGTCCCGGTGACCACGGCGCTGGCGGCCGCCGTCCTCGGGCCGGACGACGACGTCCACGGCCACGCCCATGGCCACGCGCACGGCCACCCTCACGATCACGCCGACGGCCACGCGCACGGCCCGACGCCCGGCGTCGAGCTCCGCCCCGCGCACGAGGACCGGCCCGGGGACACCTACGACGGCGGGCCCGGAGCGGGACACGGACCGGGGCCGGCGCCCGGCCACGACCCGCCACCCGGCGCGACCCGGCGGGGCCCCGTCGGGGGCGGGCGGGCCCCGGCCGCCGGGACCGCCCCGCCCCCGGAGCGCGAGCGCGACCCCTGGGACGCCTTCGCCCCCGGCGACTGGACGTGGTGAGGCCGGACCGCGACTGACACGAATCAGCCGTTGTCAAGGACAACGAACACACGTACGCTAGATCGTGTGTTCGAGGTCCTGGCGGCAGCGATCGAAGACATCGAGATCCCGGTCGACCGGCCTGCGCTCGTCGAGGTTCTGCGTCTGGCCGACCAGCTCGAGGCCCGGATCAGCGAAGCCGTCGGTGAGTTCGACGCCCGCCAGCTGTGGAGGCTCGACAACGACCGGTCGATGGTCGCCTGGCTCATGCGGCGGGGAAAGCTCGCCGAGGCCGAGGCCCGGCAGGTGACGTCGACCGCGGCCCGCCTGCGGGGGTTTCCGCTGACCCGGCGGGCCTGGCTCGACGGTGTGCTGTCGGCCGGCCAGGTCCGGGCCATCGCCGCCGCCATCACCGACACGACCGCCCCGCTCTACGCCCAGCACGAGGTCGACCTCGTCCCGGCGCTGGTCGGGCTCGACGTGCGCGACACGACGACGCTGATGCGCACGTGGGTGGCCCGGCCCAGCGTGCTGCCCGACGGTGCCGGCTTCTCCCCCGAGCAACGAGGTGACGACACGTCGTGAGACCGATGCCCCTCAGGAGACCGCGGCGGCACATCATCCGTCCGCCCCGGCCTCCCGCACCCCGCCCGCGCACGCCCAGCCCCCGCCGCACCCACCGTCGCCAGCCGGCCCCGACCGCCCGACCCGCCCCAGAGCGACACCAGGCGCCGCCACCCGGCCCGGTCGGCGACTGGACGCCGTCGCCGGTCATCGGCCGGCAGACCCTGCCGACGGCCTCCGCCGACCGGGCCGGGCCGGACAGCCGCCGTGCGGACGCGTTCGGTCAGGCCGCCAGGGGGACGGCTGGGGCCGCCCGTCCGCCACTCGCCCGGGCCCGGCCGCTTGGCCGGCGCCGCACGCCGGACCGGCGAGACGGGCCGGCCGGGACAGCGGGCCGGACGGCTGCCATGGAGCAGCCGACGGCGCTAGAGCCCACGCCCCGGGCGGCCCGGTCGGACGCCCGCGCACCGCACGGCGTGGCGGCCACTGGCGACCCCGGGCCCACGGCCCCGGCCCGGCCGACCAGCCAGGCCGGACAGCCGCCCGGCCGACCAGCCGGGGAACCGAGGACCTCTGCACCCACAGGCTGCCGCTGGCCGAAACGCCCCGCGGCTACGAGATCTTCCAGCAGAAGCAGGACGGGGCGGTGAGCGTCGTCCTGGATCCGGCCCGGACCGCCTGGGCGGCCGGCCGCTGCCCGGCCGTCCGGGAGCGCCGGCCCGCGGCCCGGCCGCCCAGCCGACCGGCGCGCCTCAGCGCGCCGCGGCCCGGGCCGGACAGCCGGCCGGTGGGCACGGGGAGGCGGGGCGGGGGCTAGATCGTCTCGCCGTTGAAGCTGTGGTTGCGGAGGACGCCCTTGGTGTCGAACACCAGGCGGGCGTGCTCGGCGATCTCGTCGAGCGGGAAGTCCGGGTGGTCGACCAGCAGCACGACCAGGTCGGCGGCCGCCAGCTCCTCCCGGGTGCACTCGACGACCGGCACGGGCAGGCTCGGCGCCCCCACCTCGGGCAGGTAGGGCTCGCAGGCCCGCACGTCCGCACCGAGCGCCAGCAGGCGCTCGACCACGGCGATCGACGGCGACTCCCGCCAGTCCGACGTCCCGGCCTTGTAGCTCAGCCCGAGCGCCAGGATGCGGCTCCCCCGCACCGCCCGGCTCTCGTTGTTGAGCATGGCGGTGATGCGGGTCACCACGTAGTCGGGCATGTGCTCGTTGACGTCGTTGGCCAGCTCGACGAACCGGAACGTCTGGCCCAGCCGGCGCCGCACCCGCCACGACAGGTACGACGGGTCGATGGGCAGGCAGTGGCCGCCGACGCCGGGCCCGGGCGTGAACCGCATGTAGCCGAACGGCTTGGTGCTGGCGGCGTCGATGGCGCTCCAGACGTCGATGCCGAGATCGGCGGCGAACATGGCCAGCTCGTTGACCAGGGCGATGTTGACGTGCCGGAACGTGTTCTCGAGCAGCTTGACCAGCTCGGCCTCGGCGGTCGAGCCGACCGGCACGACCTTGTCGACCAAGGCGCCGTAGAAGGCCTCGACGCACCGCCGCGAGCGGTCGTCGATGCCCGACACCACCTTGGGGGTGTTCACGAAGCCGTAGGTGGGGTTGCCGGGGTCGATGCGCTCGGGCGAGTAGCCGATGAAGAACTCGGTGCCGGCCCGCAGCCCCGACGCCCGCTCGAGGATGGGCCGGACCAGCTCGTCGGTCGTGCCCGGGTAGGTCGTCGACTCGAGCACGACGAGCGTGCCGGTCCGGAGGCGCCGGGCCAGCACCTCGGCCGCCTCCTCGACGTGCGACAGGTCGGGCGCGCCCTCCCGCAGCGGGGTGGGCACGGTGATGATGGCGATGTCGAACGCCCCGGTCTCCGACGGGTCGTCGCTGGGCAGGTAGCCGCGCCGCAGGGCGGCGGCCAGCTCCTCGTCGGTGACGTCGCTCACGTACGAGCGGGCCGACCGCAGGGCCTCGACCCGGGAGCGCGACGCCTCGAGCCCGGCGACCGGGAAGCCCATCTCGACCGCCCGCATGGCGACGGGCAGGCCGACGTAGCCCTGGCCGACGACCAGGACGCGGGCCGACCGGGCGTCGATGCGGGCGATCAGCTCGTCGGCCAGCCGGTCGGACATGCTGTGCGCCGGCCCAGCGTACGCCCCGCCGTTGGGCACCGGGCCGCCGTTGGCCACGGGGCCGCCGTTGATCGCCGCGCCGTTGGGGGCGTAGGCGGCGACCCGCCCCGGCGCCGCAGGGGCCGGGTACGGCGGGGGCTCGGGCGGCGGCGGGACCCGCAGCATCGGCGAGCCGTCGGGCGCGGGTGCGGGCGGGGGCGGCCCGGCACCCGGCCCCGACCGCGGCCCGGGCCCGGACTCCGCCATCGGCCCCGCGTCGCCATCGGGCCCGGCGCCCTCGCCGGTCGCCTCGATCGGCCGGGCGTCGACGAACGGCCGCGGGTCGATGGCCGGGCCGTCGACCACCCGGAAGTGCGGGTCGCGCTCCTCGCCGTCGTCGGCGGCGTCGACCTCGTCCTCGGGTGGGGCGCCCTGCCCGTTGTCCACGGTCTCGCTCACCTCGTGCCCTCCTCGATCGTCTGCACCGAGCTGCGGAACCACGCCAGCGTCCGGGCCAGGCCCTCGCCGAAGGACACCTGGGGCTCGTAGCCCAGGTCGCGCCGGGCCCGGTCGATGTCGGCGTGCGAATGGCGGATGTCGCCGGGGCGCGGCGGCCCGAACGTCGGGTCGGGCGTGACCCCGGCGGCCTCACCGAGCAGCTGGAGCAGGTCGAGCAGCGTGTGCGGCTCGCCGCGGGCGACGTTGTAGACCCGGCCGGCGCAGGCCGAGGCCGGCGCCTCGGCGGCCCGGACGTTGGCCTGCACGGCGTCGGCCACGAAGGTGAAGTCGCGGCTCTGCAGGCCGTCGCCGTCGACGTTGGGCCGGCGGCCGGTCAGCAGCGCGTCGACGAACAGCGGGATGACCGCTGCGTACTGGCTGTCGGGCCGCTGGCGGGGTCCGAAGACGTTGAAGTACCGCAGGCACACGGTCTCGAGGCCGTGTAGCTCCCAGAACACCCGGGCGTAGTGTTCGCCGGTCAGCTTGGTGACCGCGTAGGGCGAGCGGGGCACGAGCGGCACGTCCTCCGGGGTGGGGACCTGGCGGGCGCCGCCGTACACCGACGACGACGAGGCCATCACCACCCGCCGGACGCCGGCCGCCTGGGCCGCCTGCAGCACGTTGAGCGTGCCGTGGACGTTGGTGCGGTCGCTGTCGAGCGGCCGCTCGACCGACCGGGCGACCGAACCGAGCGCGGCCTGGTGGAACACCAGCTCGCAGCCCGCGACGGCCCGCGCCACGGTGTCGGGGTCGGCGACGTCGCCCTCGACGAACGTGGCCTTGGGCGGGACGTTGTCGAGCCGGCCGGTCACCAGGTTGTCGAGCACGGTGACCTCGGCACCGTTCGCCACCAGCTCGTCGGCGAGGTGCGAGCCGATGAAGCCCGCTCCCCCGGTCACGAGGACACGCATGCCTGCTCCTCGGTCTCGTCGGCGGCGGCCGCAGGCGCGGCCCCGCTCCCAACCCTGTCAGCAACCTCGCCAGCGGCGGCCCCGCCGGTGGCCGCACCGGCACGACCGACGGTCTGCCCGTCGGCCCCGCCGGTCGCCGCGATCTCCTCGGCGTGGGCGTGGATCCCGGCCAAAGCCTCCACCACCCGCTCCGCCGAGCCGTCCGGCATGTCCCGCCACAGCGGCAGGCTGATGACCCGGCGCGCCACCCAGTCCGTGCGGGGCAGGTCGCCACCGTCGAGCCCGGCGTAGGCCTGCTGGCGGTGGACCGGCGGCCAGAAGTAGGGCCGGGTGTCGATGCCCTCGGCCCGCAGGGCCGCTGCCAGCTGGTCACGGTCGAGGCCGAACCGGGTCTCGTCGACGATCACCGTGTAGTCCTTGTAGGTGGACAGGTCGTCGGGGTCGACGGCCTGGGGCGTCACGCCCGGCACCTCGGCCAGCGCCGCGGTGTAGCGGGCGGCCAACGCCCGGCGGATCTCGAGGTGGACGTCGAGCTCGGCCAGCGACTCGAGCGCCACCGCGGCGTGCAGCTCGGACATGCGGGCGTTGAGCCCGGCGAACCGGGTGTCGTAGTCGCCCGGGTTGCCGTAGTCGACGCCGAGGCGGAGGCGCTCGGCCAGCGCGGCGTCGCGGGTGGCCACCAGCCCGCCCTCGCCGGCCACCAGCACCTTGGTGGGGCTGAGGCTGAACACCTCGGCGTCGCCGAAGGTGCCGAGCGGGCGGCCGCGGCGCAGGCCGCCGAAGCCGTGGGCGGCGTCGAACAGGACGGGCACGCCGGCTCGGCGCCCGGCGGCCTCGACCTCCTCGGGCCGGCAGGGGGCCCCGAACACGTGGGTGCCGACCAACAGCGACGCCCCGTCCAGCCGGGCGGCGGCGTCCTCGACGTCGACCTGGCAGGAGGCGGTGTCGCACTCGGCGAACCGGGGCTCGGCGCCGGCCCACACGGCGGCGTGGGCGGTGGCCGAGAACGTGAAGCTCGGCATGACCACCGGCGTGCCCGGGCGGGCCAGCGCCTGGGTCACGAGCATGAGGCCGGCGGTGCACGACGCCACGCCCACGACATGGGGGACGCCGAGCCGCTCGGCGGCCTTCTCCTCCAGCTCGCGCACGTTGCGTCCGTTGGTCAGCATGCCGGTCTCGTAGGGACCGGCCATGCGGGCCACGACGCGCTCGAACGGCGGCTTGGCCGGCCGGAAGAAGGGCAGGCCGCCGGCGAACGCCGGCTCCCCGCCGAGCGACGCCGGTCGCCTGGTACTAACGGTCATCGGAACCTCACGGTCGAGAGGGGGCCCGGCGAGTGGCCTCGCCGGCCCAGAAGGCGCTGCATCGTGTCGACGACGCTCCACCGGCGGTCGTCCGTCCGGGCTGTCCGGGCCGACAGCCCGCCCCGAGCGACCGGACGCAGAGCGTAGCGCTCTGACCACACCGAGAGAACTGTCTTGTCGGCGAGGTCGAACGTCCACCACGCCTCGCGCAGCGCGGTCACGACGACGTCGGCCACGTTCCACCCCTCGGCCAGGCGCCGCACCCGGGCGGCGTCCAGCTGGGGCGACAGGGTCAGCTCGGCGACGTCCCGCAGCAGCACGATGCGGCGGTCGCCACGGTCGCCCACGGCCTCGATGGCCGTGCACACCAGCTGCTCCTCGGGCGGTAGGGCGGCCAGGTGGTGGCCGCCCAACGTGATGGTCGCCCGGGCGTCGGGCTGGTCCTGCGTGCCGGCCAGGTCGGTGAGGTCGACGATGGCCTCGTGCGGGCCCGGCGGCAGGACCGTCGCCCGCACGCCGATGCGGGGCCGACGGCGGGCCCGGTGGGTGTTGCGGAAGTGGCCGCCCGGTGCCCCCTTCATCGCCGTCGCCAGCTTCACGTAGCCCGGCTCGACCACGATGTCGACGGTCTCGAAGTGGCGCAGGCAGGCGTCCGCGTAGCCGAGCTGGCAGCGGGCCGGGCCGTCGACGACCCGGTAGTCGATGCCGGCCGCGGCCAGCGAGGTGGCCAGCGTGACCAGCCGCTGCTCGACCAGCAGGGACAGCCCGGCGCTCTCGGCCTCGAGCACGTCGAGCTCATCGGCCTGGGCGTCGGTGACGGCCAGGGTGCCGGCGGCCACCGCCCCCGCCAGGTAGCCGAGCAGCTCCTGCGACCGGCAGGCGTGGAGCAGCTCGGCCCACTGGTCGTCGGGCAGCGGGCCCTCGGGCATGTCGAGGCGGCTGCCCGCCAGACCGTGCGAGGCGATCGCCACCGTCGGGGGAACGGGGCCCGGTCTCACGTCAGCGGATCTCCCGCACGGCACCGATGGCCCGAAGGTCGCCGAGGACGGCGGCGACCTGGTCGGCGACGTCGGCGTCCCCGCCGGAACCGCCCGCCGGGCCGCCGGAACCACCGAACCCACCGGCCGGGACGCCCGGCAGGCCCGGCCCGCCCGCTTTGCCACCCGCCGGGCGGGCCAGCCGGTCGGCCAGCTGGTCGCGGTCGAGCGGCTGCGCCAGCGCCTCCCACACCCGGGCCGCCGGCCCGGTGAGCAGCACGGCCGCCCCCTCGGGGGGCAGCACCATCACGCCCTGGCGCGTCGGCCGGTCGAGCACGTTGGGCGACCGGGCCCAGCGGGGCTGCGGCCTGATGTCCTGCGCCTGACCGGCGCGCTCGTTGGTGCCGTACATGGTCATGGTGGGTGTCCGCCCTTTCGCCTGTCTCGTCCGTCCCTGCCTGTCCGATTCACCGCGGGTCGCCCCCGCCCCTCGGTCGGCCGGCGCCGCGGTGGGCGCTCAGTTGTCAGCCGTCCGTCACGTGAACCCGTTGCCGCTCTCGGGGCCGTCGGCGCGGTAGTGCCGGCGCGTGCTGCGCGGCCCGTGCTCGCCGCTGGGAACCGGCTGGTACTCGCTGCGCCGGTCGAGCACCGACCCCCAGGCCCGCGTCCCCCGGCCGGTCGTGGCGGGGGCGCCGTAGTAGTCGGTGAACGGCCCGGTGGGCACGCCGACCAGCACGACGCCCAGCGTGGGGGCGCCCAGCCGCTCGAGCAGCTCGGCGCAGCGATGGGCGGCGGGGCTGGCCGTCCGCCCGGCCCGGCACGCCAGGATCACCACGTCGGCCATCGAGACCAGCTCGCGGGTCACGCTGGCGGACAGGATCGGGGCGGTGTCGACGATGACGACGTCGGCCAAGCTCCGGGCCTCCTCCAGCAGGCGGAGCTCGGCGTCGAGCTGGCCGCCCGGCTGGTGGCCGGTGCGCCCGGCCGGCACGACCTGGAGCCCGGGGATCGACGTGTCCTGCACGAACCGCACGAGCGGGGCCGTCCCGGCCTCGAGGAACTCGGCGACGCCCGGCCCGTCCTCGGCGTCGAGGACCCGGGCGGGCAGCGGCCGCCACAGGTCCCACTGGACGAGCAGGACCCGCTGGCCGGCCTCGGCGTAGGCGAGGGCCAGGTTGGTGGCCGTCGTGCTCTTGCCGTCGCCGGCGTCGGGCGAGGTCACGACGACGATCTGGCGATCGACGCTGGCGCTCCGGCCCTGGTGGTTGCCGGCCAGCTCGGCCGCCTCGAGCTCGAGCGGCAGCCGGTCGCGGTACAGCAGCAGGGCCGTGCGCAGCGACCGGTAGGCCTCGGCGATGCGCGGGTCGTTCTGGTAGGCGAACACCGCCGCCCGGTGGCGGGTCCGCACTGGCAGCATCGGCACCTCGGTGAGGACCGGCAGGCCGAACTGGCGCTCGGCCTCGGCCTTGGTGTGGAGCCGCTGGTCGGACCGGTCGAGCATGATCGTGACGCCGAACGCCAGGATCGTGGCCACGATGCCGGCCAGGAGCATGCGCTGGCCCCGCGACGCGCCGGTCACGAAGTCGTCCTGCAGCCGGCCCTCGGTCGCCGGCCGCAGCGAGGCGTACCGGGTCGTCGCCTGGGCGGCCGTCTGCATGGTCCCGAGCTGGCCGTTGAGGGCGTCGATCTGCTGCTGGAGCGTTGCGGCCTGGTCGGGGGGCGCGTTGGCCATCTGCGCCTCGAGCTGGTCGATGCGCTGGAGCAGCTGGTCCTGCTCCTGCCGCTCGGCCTGCTGCTGGTTGGCCTCGCGCTGGTTCAGGTAGCTGACGAGGTTCTCGCCGAACGCGTTGGCGATCTCGACCGCCTCGTCGGGGTCGCTGGCGTTGGCCGTGATCGTCACCGTGCCGAGCGTCATGTCGCCGACGGCCCGCACGTCGTCGGTGAGCTCGTTGATCGGGCCCTCGTAGCCGAGCTGCTCGGCGGCGGCCGCGGCCACGTCGCCCTCCCGCACCATGTACTGGGCGACGAGCTCGACGTTGTCCATCGAGGAGACGCTCTCCTCCTCGCTGGAGGCCCGGTCGCGCACGACGACGTGCTCGGCCTCGTAGACCTTGGCGTCGCCGCTGGGGGAGATGAAGTAGACGAGGATGAGCGCGACGGCGATCAGCCCCGCCGCGACCTTCCAATGGCGCTGGACGATCTTCAGGTAGTCAAGGGGCTCCATCGCTGCCTCCGCTGCTGCACGTCCACGCGGTCCTCACCCGAGGCGGCCGCCTCGGCGAGAGCGACCATCAGGTCCGCAGCGTCGCCGTCCCGTCGTTGCGTGACGAGGTCTTCGAGTTGTTGGGTGCCGTTCTCCAGAAACAGGGCGTCGACCTTGGTCGGCGTCAGCCGCACGACCGACGGGTGGGCGGTGGGGCTCGTCTGCTCCTCGGGGTTGGCCAGGTCCTCCGCGAGCTTCTCACCGGGCCGCCGACCGGTGAACCGGATCGGGATCTCCGTGCCGACCTGGCGGCCCGACAGGCGCACCATCCGCTCGGCCAGCTCGAGGATGTTCACCGGCTCGCCCATGTCCAGCATGAAGATCTCTTCGCCCTGCGCCATCGTGGCCGCCTGGAGCACGAGCTGCACGGCCTCCCGCACGCTCATGAAGAACCGGGTCATGCGGGGGTCGGTGACGGTGACCGGGCCGCCGGCCGCGATCTGCTGGGCGAAGGTCGGGATCACGCTGCCCCGGCTGCCGAGCACGTTGCCGAAGCGCACCGAGCACCAGCGCGACCCGGGGGGCGCGGTGTGCAGGACGAGCTGCTCCCCGAGCCACTTGCTGTAGCCGAGGATGTTCTGGGGCCGGACCGCCTTGTCGGACGAGATGAACACGAGCCGCGCCACGCCGGCGGCGGCCGCCGCCTCGACGACGTTGCGGGTACCGAGCACGTTGGTGCGCACGGCCTCGGCCGGGTGGGCCTCGAGCAGCGGCACGTGCTTGTGGGCCGCGGCGTGGAACACCATGTCGGGCCGCACCGACTCCATGAGCTCGTGCATGCGCTCGCGGTCGCGGATGTCGGCGAGCACCAGGTCGACGGGGTGGTCGACGCGGGCCCGGGCGTCGTGGAGGTGGGTCTCGTCGTGGTCGAGCAGCAGGAGTCGCGCCGGGCCCAGCTCCCCCACCTGCTTGGCGATCTCCGAGCCGATCGACCCGCCGGCGCCGGTGATGAGCACCGTCCGGTGGCCCACGGTGGCCCGGATGCTGTCGATGTCGGTGGCCACCTGGGCCCGGCCCAGAAGGTCCTCGATCTGCAGGTCCCGGGCGTCGCGCACCGAGGGGCTGGCCCCCAGCAGCTCGCGCACCGGGGGCAGCACCTTGAGCGGGACGCCGGCCGCGTCCGCCCCCTGCATGACCTCGCGCACGACCGACTGGTCGGCGCTGGGGATGGCCATCAGGATCTCGTCGGCCCGGTAGCGTTCCACGACCTCACTCAGAGTGGCCGTATCACCGACCACCGGGACCCCGAGCAGGGAGCGCCCCTGTTTGCGCGGGTCGTCGTCGACGACCACTACGGGTACCCGGTCGTTCTCGGGCAGACGCCGCAGGTCGCGCACGATCGCTGCGCCGGCCTCGCCCGCGCCGACCACCGCCACCCGGGTGGCCGACCGCCCGGCCGCCGGGCGCCGGCCCCACAGCCGCACCTGGAACCGGGCGATGGCCATGAGGACCGTCGCCAGGAACGCCCCGAACAGCGCCACCGAGCGCGGCAGCGGGAACTCGCGCAGCGGGTTGAGGACGAAGATGACCGCCCCCGCGGTCACGCCCGCGCAGGCGATGCGCCGGGCCTCGGGGATGCTGGCGTGCCGCCAGATCTGGCCGTAGAGGCCCCAGCCGAGGTTCGACGCCAAGTGGATGGGGACGATGACCGGCAGGTACCCCCACAGCTGCGACGTCCAGTGCGAGGGGATGTGCCCCTCGAACCGCACCAGCAGCAGGGACATGAAGGAGCCGGCGATGAGCATGACGTCGACCACCGCCATGGGGAGGTCGACGCGCAGCCGCGTGAGGATTCGCCCCAGCCGTTGCCGACCGGTCACCGGTCGGCCTCTCGCGCCAGGGCGCGCCAAGGCCGCTCAAGTCGAGCGCGCCTGCCGCCGCACGGGCGCGCGATCGTCACCGTTCTCGTCTGCCGCCAACCCATCTCTTGTCCGCCCACTTCTTCCTGTCGAACCGACTCGTCGAAGCTGCCCTGCCCGGGCCAACCGGCCCGTCCCTCCGAGGTGCCGCGCACCCCGGAAGCTGTCCGTGTCTCTCTCCTTGGCCGTCGTTCTGCGTCGCGGCACGGACCCCGCCCCATGGGTCCAGCCAGATCCGCCCGTCCGTTCGTGAGCCTCTTCTTATCGCATCCGCACCCCTTGGTGACAGCAGCATGTCCCTGACCTGCCACTCCACGTGCCCAGCAGACGGGTCGGCGGCCGCCCGGCGCGTTACGCATGCGTGACGCCGTGTTTCGATCTGGCAAACATCATGCGCCGGCGCGTCGCACCTGGTGCCACTCGGTCCAGCCCACGCCCGACCGGCCGGTCGCCCGCTCGTCGTAGCGGCACAGGGCCCGGCACAGGCGCGATGCTCGTCCGTTGGGCGCGGACAGCGGCACCGGGGCGAAGGCGACCGGGTGCACCTCGACCGTCAGGTCGCCGACGGTCACGCAGGCCGAGCGGGGGAAGCCGGTGGCCTCGTCGAGCCGCTCGGCGGCCGCCGTGCGCTCCGCCGGCACCAGCCCGCCACCGGGCGCCTGCACGTAGCCCGGGTGGTAGGGCACGACCTCGCCGTCCTGGTGCAGGGCGGTGCCGTGGAAGCGGGTGCCGTCGTCCAGGCGGCCCGAGGTGAACGTCCAGGCCAGCGTCGACCACTCGCGGTCGCCCCAGGAGTGGCCTCGCTGACCGACCGCGTCGACCTCGATCCGCTCGTCGCCGATCAGCACCTCGCCGTGGACCCGGCACGGCAGCCCGTAGTGGGTCACGCCGCCGGGATAGGGATAGACGTGGCCGTCCGTCTCCCACTCGAGGTCGAGCCCGAGCGGCACCCGGTCGCCCCGCAGGCCGCCGCCGTCGACCGCCGCGGGGTCGTCGAGCTCGGCCGGGTCGTCGACCGCCAGGGCGAACGCCTCGCAGCCGAGCGTGACGTGGTCGAACGGCACCTCGATCGTGTGGTCGGCCCACAGGCCCTCGGCCCGGATCTCGAGCGAGGGCGGCCGCGGCGGCGCGACCCCGTGGTCGAGCACGGTCACGAGCGGGCGGCCCTCCCCCACGATCGACGCCCAGTACCAGCAGGCCCGGTCGTTCGGGTAGACGCAGAGGCGCACGTAGCCGCCGAACCGGCCGTCGAGCGTGGCGAAGTCGAAGTACCACGACTCCGACCACGAGCGGCTGGCGCCGGGCGCGTGGTAGCGCTCGTCGGCCACAGCCAGGCCGGGCGGCGTGGCTCGATGCGCGGGCTGCACGGGCGCCAGCTTCGCGCTCCGGGCGCCGGGCCGGCGGGCGCGTCGGGCGCGTCGGGCGCGGCGGCCGGCGGCGGGCCAGCGAGGGCCGCCGCGGGCGCGGCCGCGTCAGCGGGCCCGGCGCTCGCGGTAGCTGCGCAGCTTGGCGCGGTTGCCGCAGACCTCCATCGAGCACCAGCGGCGCGACCGGTTGCGCGACTCGTCGTAGAACGCCCAGGCGCAGTCGTCGGCCGGGCAAATCTTGAGCCGGGGCCAGTCGCCGGTACGGGCCAGGCCGGCCACCGCGGTGAGCACGGCCCCCAGGCCGGCCCGGGGCCCCTCTGCGGCCGCGGCCAGCTCGGGGCCGCCGTCGAACGTCACCCGCAGCGGCACCTGGGCCGCCACCTCGTCGAGCGCCCGGCGGGCCTCGGCGTCGGGCGGCGTGCCGTGGTGGGTCTGCAGCTCGACCCGCAGACCGTCGCGCAGCCGGCGGGCCAGCGCCAGGTCGTCGGCCCCTACCCGCTCGCGCTCGCCCAGCAGCTGGCGCTCGCGCAGCCAGGCCCCCAGCCCTTCGGGCGACGTCAGGGCGTCGGTGCCCTCGTCGACGTCGAGGGTGTTCACGAAGTCGATCACGAGGCGAACGGCCGGCTCGTTGGTGGGGGCGAGACCCATGTGTCGTACCTCCCGGGCCCAGCAAACCACTGTACCAACGACACCGGTGTCAACTACACTGACACCGGTCATTTGGTATTGGAGGTTACGACCATGGATCCGACCCTTCCCTTCCTGGCCGACGAGCGGGCCCGCCAGCTGCGTCGCGACGCCGAGGTCGCCCGGGCCGCGGTCCGGGCGCGACACCGCCTTCGCCGCCGGCGCTTCCCGCCCCGCCGGTGATGCGCCTGGTGGCCAGCGGCCGTGCGCCCCGTCCTCGACGGGGACCACCGGCGGGTCACCAGGCGGCGCCCGTCCCGGTAGCGTCCGGGCGTGCGCTACACGAGCCCGGAGTGGATCGCCGCCGCCGGTCGGGCCCTGGCCGACGACGCCGCGCTGAAGGAGGCCACGGTCGACGTCCGGCTCACGATCGACCAGGTGGTGACCGACGGCCCGCTCGGCACGGCCCGGTGGCACGTGACCATCGACCACGGGCGGGTCGAGCTGGCCGCGGGACCGGCGCCGCACGCCGACCTGCGGTTCACGACCGACTACGCCACGGCCGCCGCCATCGCCTCGGGCTCGCTGGCCGCCCAGCGGGCCTTCGCCGAGGGGCGCCTCCGGGTGGGTGGTGACGTGACGCTGCTCGTGGCCCACCACCGCACGCTGGCGTCGCTCGACGACGCCCTGGCCGGCGTGCGGGCCGAGACCGAGTTCTAGGAGCGGCCGTGCCCGAGATCCCCGAGGTCCAAGCCCACGCCGAGCGCCTGACCCGCGACTTCGCCGGCGCCGAGCTCGAGCGGTTCGTGCCTCTGAGCTTCACGGCGCTGAAGACCTACAGTCCGGGCCCCGAGGTGGCCCACGGGCACCCGCTCGAGGCGGTCGAGCGGCGGGGCAAGCACCTGCTCCTGCGGTTCGAGCCGGCCACCTTCGTCGTCCACCTCATGCAGGGCGGGCGCCTGCGGGTCGACGAGAAGCAGGCGGCCAAGCCCCGCAACGGCCAGGCCCGCTGGAAGTTCGCCGATGGGCGGGCGCTGCTGCTGACCGAGGCCGGCACCGAGCGCCGGGCCGGGGTGTGGGTCGTGGCCGGCGACCCCGAGGAGCAGGAGCCCCTCGCCGACCTGGGCCCCGAGGCCGTCGACCTCGACCGGGCCGCGCTGGGCGAGCTGCTGGCCGAGCACTCGATGCGGCTGCACGGCTGGCTGCGCGACCAGCGCATCCTCGCCGGCATCGGCCGCCGGCTCGCCAACGAGATCTGCCATCGGGCCCGGCTGTCGCCGTTCGCCACCACCGGCAAGCTCGACGACGAGGCGGTCGACCGCCTGTACGAGGCGATCGGCGCCTGCATCGCCGAGTCGCTGGCCGTCGAGCGGGAGCGCGCCGACATGTCGTCGTCGGCCGAGCGCCCCGGCGCGGTCCACCACCGCGAGGGCGAGCCGTGCCCGGTGTGCGGCGACACGGTCCGGGCGGTCGAGTACCGCGCCTACACGATCAACTACTGCCCGACCTGCCAGACCGGCGGCAAGGTGCTGGCCGACAACACGACCAGCAAGTTCCTCAAGTGACCGCCGGCCCGGGCGCGACGTGGGCCCGCGGCGGTCGACGCGGGCCCACGGTCGGCCGACTGCCGGCCGGCGGCCGGGTCGGCGAGGCCGGTCAGAGTCCGGGTCAGATGAGGCCGAGCTCCTTCACCGTGTCGCGCTCCGACGCCAGCTCGGCGACCGAGGCGTCGATGCGGGCCCGGCTGAAGTCGTCGATGTCGAGGCCCTGGACGATCTCGTAGCGGCCGTCCTTGCAGGTGCACGGGAAGCCCGACACCAGGCCATCGGGCACGCCGTAGCTGCCGTCGGACGGCACGGCCATCGACACCCAGTCGCCCTCCGGCGTGCCCAGCGCCCAGCTGCGCACGTGGCCGATGGCGGCGTTGGCGGCCGAGGCGGCCGACGACGAGCCCCGGGCCTCGATCACCTTGGCCCCGCGCTGCTGGACGGTGGGGATGAAGTCGTTCTCCAGCCAGTCGCGGTCCTCGCCCGCGGCCTGCCAGGCCGACTTGCCGCCCACCTCGGCGTGGAACACGTCCGGGTACTGGGTCGCCGAGTGGTTGCCCCAGATCGTCATGCGGGTGATGTCGGCGACCGACGCCCCGGTCTTCGCGGCCAGCTGGGCGATCGCCCGGTTGTGGTCGAGCCGGGTCATGGCCGTGAACCGCTCGGCCGGGATGTTCGGCGCGTTCTGCTGGGCGATCAGCGCGTTGGTGTTGGCCGGGTTGCCGACCACGAGGACCTTGACGTCGTCGGCGGCGTTGTCGGACAGTGCCTTGCCCTGTGCGGTGAAGATGGCGCCGTTGGCGGAGAGCAGGTCGGACCGCTCCATGCCCGCCTTGCGGGGCATGGCCCCGACCAGCAGGGCGTAGTTCACGTCGGCGAACGCCGTGTTGGGGTCGTCGGTGGTGACCACGCCGGCCAGCAGCGGGAAGGCGCAGTCTTCGAGCTCCATCCGCACGCCCTCCAGGGCGCCGACGGCCTGCGGGATCTCGAGAAGCTGCAACACGACGGGCTGGTCCTCGCCCAGCATCTCGCCGCTGGCGATGCGGAACAGCAGGGCGTACCCGATCTGGCCGGCTGCGCCGGTGACGGCGACGCGAACGGGGTCCTTCATCGTCGGCTCCTCGGGGGTCGGGAAACGGGTCGTGACCGGGCGGTACGTGGTCCGCCGGCCGACACTACCGCCCGGGGTCGAACGCCCAGCAACCTCGTAGAGTTCGGCGCCATGGCCCAGCTCACGATCCTGCACAACCCCAAGTGCTCGACGTCCCGGCACGCCATGGACGAGATCGAGGCCGCCGGCGTCGACGCGGAGGTCGTCCAGTACCTGAGGACGCCGCTCGGCCGCGACGAGCTGCTCGACCTCATGGAGAAGCTCGAGGATCCGCCGGCCGATCTGGTCCGCAAGGACAACTTCTTCCGCGAGCTCGGCCTGTCGGCCGACGACTACACGACGCCCGAGGCCGTGGCCGACCTGCTGGTCGAGCACCCGCGGCTCATGCAGCGGCCGGTGCTGGTGCGAGGCGACCGGGCCATCATCGGCCGGCCCAAGGACCGGGTGCCCGCCTTCCTCGCCGGCTAGGCCGGCGCGCCGGCCCGGGGTGAGCGGCCGGGCCGAGGGGCGGGGGCCCGGCGGTCCGAGCGGCATTGCCGCCATCAGAGAACCCCATTACCATCCCGGGCCATGGCAGACCTGCCGCTCGCCGACATCATCGAGATCGAACAGCTCCTGGCCAAGTACTCCGTGGCGATGACGCAGAACGACGTCGACACGGTGACCAGCGAGGTCTTCGCGGCTGACGGCTACTACAGCGCCTTCGGCGAGATCTACCGGCTGCCCGACTTCCCGGCGCTGGTCGAGGCCGCCCCCAAGGGCCTGTTCCTGACCGGCACGCCCTCGCTCCAGCTCGACGGGGACACCGGCACGGGCCAGCAGCCGCTGCTTTTCATCGACCAGACCAACCACAACATGCGCATGGGCTGGTACGACGACACCTACGTCCGCACGCCGGACGGGTGGCGGCTCAAGACCCGGACGATGACGTTCCTGCGCCGCAGCGGGGCCCGCGATCACGGCAAGCCGCACGACCCGCTCCGGCCCGAGCCCTCCTCCAGCTAGCGGACGGCCGTCAGCTCGCGGGCGCCGGTCAGGACGGGGGCGCCCAGCCGGGGTCCCGGCCGGCGAGCCCGATCACGCGGTCGAGCAGCGGGGCGTCGGTGTCCACCTCGACGACCGGCCCGAAGATCCCGCTCCGCATCCCCTCCCGACCGGGGCCGGCCAGACCCTCCAGGAAGGCGTGGACGGCCGCCAGCGCAGTGGGGTCGCAGGCGAAGTCCTGGCCGCTGGCCCGGGCGACGTCCCAGCCGTGCACGACCAGCTCGTCCAGCGCCACCAGGCCGGCCACGTCGCCGGGCAGCTGGATGCCGCCGGCCTGCGTCGTGCCGGTCCAGGCCGCGGGGTCGCGCCATGCCTCGGCGAGCTCGGTCAGGTCGCGGGGGATGCGGTCGCGCCAGTCGTCGCCCAGCCGGGAGGCGTCGCCGGACGCCCGCTCCGCCCCGGCCGCGGGCTCGGCCTTCCGGGCCGCCCCGGTGAAGGCGATGGCGAACCCGCCGATGTGGTCGAGCAGGTCACCGAGGGCGTAGTCCGGACACGGGGTCGGACGGTCGAGCAGCTCGTCGGGCACGCTCCGGACCAGCCGGGCCATGCCCTCCGCAGCCGGCCGCAGATCCACGGTCGTCATCGGTCGCGCTCCTCGCATGGTCGCGGTCGGCAGGAACTTACCGGGCGATGAGTTCCGGCCGCCTGTAGCGTCGTTGACCTCATGATGGCCGAGAGCGAGCGGAAGCCGGTCCTGCTGACCGTGGACGACGACCCGGGCGTGTCGCGGGCCGTCGCCCGCGACCTCCGCCGGCAGTACGGTGAGGCCTACCGGGTGGTGCGGACCGAATCGGGCCCCCAGGCCCTGGAGACCCTGCGCGAGCTGAAGCTGCGGGGCGACGCGGTGGCGGTGCTGCTGGCCGACCACCGCATGCCCGAGATGACCGGGCTCGAGTTCCTCGAAGAGGCGATGGACCTGTTCCCTCGGGCCCGCCGCGCCCTGCTCACCGCGTACGCCGACACGGACGCGGCCATCCAGGCCATCAACGTGGTCGACCTCGACCACTACCTGCTCAAGCCCTGGGACCCACCGGAGGAGAAGCTCTACCCCATCGTCGACTCGCTGCTCGAGATGTGGGAGGCGAGCGACGAGCAGCCGATCGCCCAGACCCAGGTGGTCGGGCACCGCTGGTCGGCCCGCTCGTTCCAGGTGCGCGACTTCCTGGCTCGCAACTCGGTGCCCTACCGGTGGCTCACGATCGACGAGCCCGAGGGGCAGCGGCTGCTGAAGGCGGCCGGGGTCGACGCCACCGACATCCCTTTGGTCGTGACGCCCGACAGCGACTACCTGGTCGACCCGAGCATCAGCGACCTGGCGGCCCGCGTCGGCCTGTCGACCACGCCCGACAGCGACTTCTACGACGTGGTCATCGTCGGCGGCGGGCCGGCCGGCCTCGGGGCGGCGGTGTACGCGGCGTCCGAGGGCCTGCGGACCGTGCTGGTCGAGCGGAAGGCCACCGGCGGCCAGGCCGGGCAGAGCTCGCGGATCGAGAACTACCTCGGCTTCCCCGACGGCGTGACCGGCAGCCAGCTCACCGACCGGGCGCGCCGCCAGGCCCACAAGTTCGGCGCCGAGATCCTCACGACCCGCGACGTGGTCGGCCTCGACACCCGCGCCTCGTCTCGGACCGTCCGGTTCGCGGACGGCGGCGAGGTCGTGGCCCACGCCGTCCTGCTGGCCACCGGCATCGCCTACCGCAAGCTCGGCGTGCCCGGCTGCGCCGAGCTCACCGGCCGCGGCGTGTTCTACGGCTCGGCGGTCACCGAGGCGCCGGCCTGCGCGGGCTCCGAGGTGTACGTCGTCGGCGGGGCCAACTCGGCCGGGCAGGCCGCGGTGTTCCTGGCCCGCCACGCCCGCAAGGTGACCATGCTGGTCCGGGCGAACGGCCTCGAGAAGTCGATGTCGTACTACCTGATCCGCCAGATCGAGGAGACGCCCAACATCGAAGTGCGGGTCACCACCGAGGTCACGGCCGCCCACGGCGACGACCACCTGGAGGCGATCACGCTCTGCGACCGGTCCTCCGGCAAGGAGGAGACGGTGCCCGCCTCCTACCTGTTCGTGTTCATCGGCGCCGCCCCGCGGACCGAGTGGCTCGACGGGGTGGTGCAGCGCGACGCCCGGGGCTTCGTCCTCACCGGCCCCGACCTGCTGGTCGACGGCCAGCGCCCCCGGGGCTGGCGGCTCGACCGCGACCCGTACTTCCTCGAGGCCAGCGCCCCCGGGGTGTTCGCGGCGGGCGACGTGCGGGCCAACTCGGTCAAACGGGTGGCCTCGGCGGTCGGCGAGGGGGCGATGGCGATCCAGCTCATCCACGGTTATCTGGAGCACCGATGAGCGGTCCCGTACGGCTGCCGCCGGACGAGCTGCGCACGCTCTTCCTGTTCGAGAAGCTCGACGACGAGCAGCTCGAGTGGCTGGCCGGCCGGGGCCGGGTCGTCGAGTACCCGGCGGGCGCCACCATCCACGCAGAGGGTGCCCCCGCCTCGTGCTTCCTGGTGCTGCTCGAGGGCACGCTGTCGATGTCGAAGCGGGTGCAGGGCGGCGAGCTCGAGCTGCACCGCACCGGCTACCGCGGCGCCTACACGGGGGCGTTCGACGCGGTCGTACCCGACCGGGGCGTCCCCAAGCTGTATTCGGCCACGGCCCGGGCCGTCACCCCCTGCCGCCTCTTCGAGATCCCGGCCGCCGACTTCGGCAAGGCCGTCTGGAAGTGGTTCCCGATGGCCGCCCACCTGCTGGAGGGGGCGGCGACCCAGGGGGCCAACGCCAGCGAGATCGTCGAGCGGCACGAGCGGCTGGTGGCGCTCGGGTCGGTGACCGCCGGGCTCACCCACGAGCTCAACAACCCGGTGGCCGCGGTGATGCGGGCCAGCGCCCGGCTGCGGGAGATGCTGGCCGAGATGCGGTCCAAGATCGGCGAGATGGTCCGCACCCAGCTCCCGGCCGACCAGCTGGAGGCGATCGCCAACCTGGCCGGCGAGGCGCTGGAGCACCGGCGGGAGGCACCCGCCCTCTCCCCGCTCGAGGCGTCGGACCGCGAGGAGGAGATCGGTCAGTGGCTCGAGGACCACGGGGTCGACGCCGCCTGGGACTACGCCCCCACCCTGGTCGCCGCGGGCGTCGACATGGACTGGCTGGAGCGCCTGGCCGCCGCCGTGCCCCAGCCCAACGTCGAGTACGGCCTGTCGTACCCGGTGCGGGCGCTGGAGTCCGACGGGCTGCTCGACGAGATCACCGACGCCGCCACCCGCATCTCCGAGCTGCTGGCCTCGGCCAAGCAGTACACGCAGATGGACCGGGCCCCGCTGCAGACGTTCGACATCCACGAGGGGCTCGACGCCACGCTCACGATGCTGGGGCACAAGCTCCACGACGGCATCGAGGTCGTGCGCGACTACGACCGCTCGCTCCCGCCGATCGCCGCCTATCCCGGGGAGCTGAACCAGGTGTGGACGAACCTGATCGACAACGCGGTCGACGCCATGGACGGCCACGGTACGCTCACCGTCCGCACCCGCGCCGGCCTGGACGAGGACCAGCTGGTGGTCGAGATCGGCGACACCGGGTCCGGCGTGCCCGACGACGTCCGCACCCGGATCTTCGAGCCGTTCTTCACGACCAAGCCGGTGGGCAAGGGCACCGGCCTGGGGCTCGACATCGCCTGGCGCATCGTCGTCGGGCGGCACCACGGCGACATCCGGCTGGAGTCGGAGCCGGGCGCCACGCGCTTCGAGGTGGTCCTCCCGTTCCGCGATCCCGAAGAGGTGGGCGGGAGCGATGTCTGACCGACGGCTTTCGAGGCGTGACCTGCGTTACCTGCTGGCAGACTGTCGGTCGACGAGTTAGGACGAGACGATGGCGATCGAGCCGGGGCGCACAGCACCACCTGTGATCTCGGAGGAGTCCGAGCCGGCGCGTCCCCTGGTCGTCGACCTGCGCGACGAGGCGGCGCAGGAGACCGAGCTGGCGGGCGGCAAGGCGGCGGCCCTGGCCCAAGGCGTCGCCGCCGGCCTGGCGGCGCTGCCCGGGGTCGTGCTCACCACCGCCTTCTGCGCGGCCGTCGACGGCGGCGCCGAGGTGGCCAGCCACCCGGCCGTGCGCGAGGCGTTCGAGCGGGCCGGCGGCGACCACCGGTCGCTCGTGGCCCGCAGCTCGTCGGTGGTCGAGGACACCGCAGCGTCGTCGATGGCCGGCCAGTTCGAGTCGGTCATCGGCATCGACGGCTTCGACGCGTTCTGCGAGGCCGTGTCCGCCGTGTTGGACTCGCGGGCGCGGGCCGGCGCCGAGGACCATCCGATCGCCGTGCTCGTCCAGCCGCTCATCGAGCCCCGCTTCGGCGGCGTGATGTTCGGCTGCGACCCCGTGACCGGCCGCAGCGACCGCCGGGTCGTGACCGCGGTCGAGGGCGGGCCCGAGCCACTGGTCAGCGGTGAGGTCGACGGGTCCCGCTACCTGCTCGATCCCGACAGCGGCAAGGCGCTCGAGTTCCACGCCAACGACGGCCCCAAGCTGCCCGCCGCCGACCTGCGCCGGCTGGTGGCGCTCTCGGCCGAGGTCAACACCGTCTACGGCGGCCCGCAGGACGTCGAGTGGGCCATAGACACCGACGGCACCCTGTGGCTGCTGCAGTCCCGTCCGGTGACGACCGAGATCCGGGGCGTGCCCCAGGGGCCGGTGTACGGCCCCGGCCCAGTGGCCGAGACGTTCCCGGCGCCGCTCACCGAGCTGGAGCGCGACCTGTGGGTCCCGCCGCTGCGCGAGGCGGTCCGCGAGGCCGTGCTGCTGGCCGGCACCGCCACCCGGGCCGAGGTCGAGGCCAGCGAGGTCGTCGTCTGCGTCGACGGGCACGTCGCCATCGACCTGCGGCTGGCCGGCGAGATCCGGCCCAAGCAGGGGCTGGCCTCCAAGCTCAACCCGGTCGCTTCCCTGCGCCGCCTGCGGGGGGCATGGCGCATCGGCCGCCTCCGGGCCGCGCTCCCCCAGCTGGCCGAGAACCTGCTCGACCGCACCGACCACGACCTCGAGGCGGTCCCCCCGCTGCGCGACCTGACCAGCCGGCAGCTGATCGCCCTGCTCTACCGCAGCCAGGCCGTCCTCCGGGCTCTGCATGCCCACGAGATCCTCATGGGCATGCTGACCGACACCGGCGGTAACCGCATGACCGGGGCCTCCGTGGCCCTGCGGGTGCTGGCCGAGGCGCGGCAGGACGGGCTGCGCGACGCCGAGATCCTCGAACGCAGCCCCACCGTGCTGGCGCTCACCGCGCCCCGGGTGGCGCCCATGCCCGAGCTGCCCGAGGAGGCGACGCCGATCCACGTGGCGACGCCCGAGTGCCAGCGGTGCAGCGACAACGGGATCCTCCGGGAGGCGCTCCGGCTGCGGGTCCGCTGGATGCAGGAGCTGTCGGGCCGCGCCGCGTGGGAGCTGGGCGTGCGGCTCACCGCCACCGGCGACCTGACCGAGCCCGAGCTGATCCGGCACATGACGCTCGACCACGTCGAGGCCGTCGCCACCAAGCGGGCCGTCATCGTCCCCTCCCTGGTGGCGACGCACGACCACGACTTCGGCGCCCCGCTGCCGGCCTGGTTCCAGCTGTCCGACCTCGGCAAGCCCATCCGGGCCCAGTGCGACAGCGAGGTCGGTGGCGGCACCGGCGCCGGCGGGGGCGCGGGCCGCGGCCCGGTCACCTATGACGCCAACGACCCGCCCGTCGGCTCGGTCCTCGTCACGACCACGCTGTCACCCGGCCTCGGGCCCCTGCTGCCCCGGCTCAGGGGCATCGTGGCCGAGACCGGCTCGGTGCTCTCCCACCTCGCCATCCTGGCCCGCGAGGCCGGGGTTCCGACCGTGGTCGGCTACGCCAGCGCCACCAGCGACCTGCCCGAGGGCGCCATCGTGCACGTCGACGGCGAGAGCGGCCGGGTCACCATCGAGGGCACGGAAGAGGAACCGTCGTGAAGATCATCGCTTGGCTCGCCGGCATCGGCACGCTCGTGGGCGCGGCCGTCTACATGATCGTGTCGCTCAACCGCTGGGAGTGGAACCGGGCGCTGTTCTTCGGTCTCATCGTGCTGATCGCCGAGGTCGGCCTGGCCACCGGGCTGGTGCTGCGCCGGCTGGCCCGTCTCGAGTACCGCAACCAGACCGACCCGGCGGTCGCCCGCATCCTGCGCGAGACCCGGCCGCCGTCGCCCGACCGCTTCGCCTGGCTGCGCCAGTCGCACCAGGGCCTCAACGTGTTCATCACGTTCCTGGTCGGCGGCGGCGTCCTGCTGTCCGGCATCGCCTGGGTCGTCGACCGGCTGGCAGCCAAGACGTCGTCCCCCGCCGGCGAGCAGGCCCTGATCCGGCAGCTCAGCAACATCAGCTACCCGTCGGGCGGGCTGCTGGTCGACGACGTCACCGTCCTGGCCCAGGAGGTGCCGGGCGCCGACGACGCCCAGATCCGCCGGCTGCTGCGGCGCGGCGGGAGCCGGTGAGGGGGCGGGGCCGGTGGCCGGTGAGGCGGCGACGGGGCCCGTGAGCCGGTGAAGAACCTCAACCTGGGGCGGGTCCTTCTCGGCATCGTCGGCCTGGCCATCGGCATCGTGGGCGTGATCGCCCTGCGGGAGGCCACCCTGTCGACCCACGAGAAGGTCGACGCCCGCCAGACGGAGCTCGTCGTCTCGGCCCAGACCCGGGGCGGCGAGACCAACCAGACGCTGGCCGAGATGGTCGAGGCGCAGCTCCTGGCCTGCCGGCTCGAGGTCACGTCCGACATCGTCGGGCCCATCGAGGACCTGGGGTCCGGGCGGTTCCGGGCCGTGTTCGAGCCGGCCATGGACGACACCAACCGCCGGCAGTTCCGGGGGTGTGTCACCGACTGGCTGATCGACCACGTCCGGCTCGGGGTCGTGTCGCTCGAGGAGGTCGGGGAGGCCGACGACCACGAGGACGAGGCCGACGACGAGTCCGACGACGTCGACGACCGCGGCGAGCGGGACGACGCCGCCGAGGACGAGACCGACTGACGGGCGGACCGGGATCGACGAAGGGCGCACCGGGGTCGACGGACGAGCGGGCCGGAGCCGACCGGCGGCGCGGGCGGGGCCGACTGACGGGCCGGGCGACCGGATGGGCCGGCGGCGGCGCGGGCGGACAGCGGGTCGGGCCGGTCGACGGCTGGCCGCTCGTCAGAGCTGACGGGTCCGGTCCGCCGGGGGCCGGGCGGGGGCGGGGGCCGGGCTCCGCCAGACCATCAGGCGCCGGAAGCCGAGGCGGGGGGCCAGGCGGCGGACGCCCAGGCGCGCCGCCAGGCCGCCCGCCAGCTGACGGACCGACGGGAGCACACCCCACCGGCAGGCGCGGTGCGGCGCCGGGTGCGGCTCCAGCCACCAGAACACCAGCCGCCCGGTGGCCTCGGCCAACGCCACGGCCACCAGCTGGAGGCCGGCCCACAGCACCACCACCGGCAGGCCCCGGTTGGCGATCGCGGCGTGCTCGTCCGGGAAGAGGCCGAGCACGACCAGCACGAGCAGCGAGGCGCTCAGGGCGAGCACGACCAGGGCGTTGAGCGAGGCGATCCAGATGTGGGAGCGGCGGGCGGCGGTCCGCTCCTCGCACCGGAGGCGGGCCCAGGCCACCGCCGCGTGCCCGGCGCCCACGACCACGCTGGCGGCCACCACGTCACGCCCGGCCACGCCGTTGATGTCCGACCGGAACACCGACCAGCGGACGGCCAGCGCCGGGGCCAGCACCGCGCCGAAGCATGCGACGGCGTACACGGCGGCGACGACGTGGTCCACGACCCGCTGGGCGGTGGAGCGGCGGGGTCGGGCGACCGCGCCGCCGGCGTCGCCGCACGGGGTCGCGGCCGCGGGGCGGGCGGCGGTCCGGGCGCCGGCTCGGGGATCGCCCCCGCACGGGGTCGCGGCAGTGGCGCGGGCGGCGGCCTCAGGTCGGGCCCCGGCCTCCGCCTCGAGCGGTGTGGTCGCCCCCTCCGTGCTCATCTTCCCTCCCGAGCCCGGAGCGTGAACGTGTCGACCACCGAGCCGTCCGGGCGGATGCTCGTGCCGACCAGGCGGTCGCCGACGATGTCCACGTGCAGGAACTGCAGCGTCGAGTCGGCGACGGCGGTGAAGTCGCTGTGGCCCACCGGCGTCGTCTTGCAGCCTCCCCCGCTGACGACGTAGGTGATCCCGTCGATCGGGTGGGTCCGCTCGTAGTCGTGGTCGTGCCCGGCCAGCACGAGGTCGACGTGATGGCGCGTCAGGATCGGCTCGAGCACCTCGTCGAACCCGGGCGTGCTGCCGTGATGGCCGGACGAGTAGGGCGGGTGGTGCAGCGCCACGATCTTCCACTGGTTGGTCGAGCTGGCCAGCTCGTCGTCGAGCCACTCCAGCTGGTCCGACGCCGCGTCGCCGAACACACCCGGGGTGCTGGAGTCGAGGTAGAAGAAGTCGGCGGGCCCGTGGGTCGTGCGGTAGTAGCGGCCGGGCGTGCCCAGCAGCCGCAGCTCGGCCTCGATCTGGGCCAGGCCCTCGTCGCTGTGGTGCAGCTCGGCGTCGTGGTTGCCGATGGCCAGCTCGAACTGGACCCCGGCGTCGATCAGCGGGGTCATCGGCCGGCGGAAGACGTCGTGGTAGCGGTCCGCGAAGTTGCCGTAGTAGCAGATGTCGCCGAGCAGGGCGACGAGCCCGAAGGGCCGGCTGCGGTAGGTCTCTGCCATGCGCTCCGCGACGGCCATGGCCTGGCGGCCGCCGGACCCATTGTCGCCGATGGCGGCGAACGACACCCGCTCGTCAGTGGTCTCCCACGCCTGGGGGCGCAGGCGGACGTCGGGCGCCTCGCCCGGCACGAGGTCCTCCTCGGCCAGCACCGGCCACACGCCGCGGGCCAGCGTGAAGCCGGCCGCTGCCGTGCCGGCCACCCCCAGGCCAGCGGCGAGGAACTCTCGTCGGTTCACGAGTTGCGCGGCGGGATCATCAGTGGGTCACGCCACCCCGCCCGCTCGCACCCGGCAGGCGGGACGACGCCAACGGTCCAGGTTACCAAGGGTCTTCCTGGTGCGGCCGGGGACGGGGCGGCCCTGGGGGGTGTCCCCATGTTCTTGTCAAGGGTCATGCGGCGGTGGGGTGGTCGGTTCGTTGGTCGGGGGTGAGGTAGTGCTGGCCGGTGCGGAGCATGGCCAAGATGACGTTGCAGCGGCGGCGGGCGAGGCAGATG
>DATCLS010000061.1:0-115343 GCA_036563805.1 Acidimicrobiales bacterium
CCCCCACCACCCGCGCACCCGCCGCCGCGCCGGCCGCCGACGCCGAGATCCGCCGCGCCGTCACCCCCACCACCCGCGCACCCGCCGCCGCGCCGGCCGGCGGTACGGACGGGCCGGGCGGCGGGCAGGTGCCGGCGGAGCCGCCTGTGGGACGTGCCGCCGGGCGGGGGCGGAGCCCTGTGGGGCGGGCCGGGCACCGGGTCGGCGACCCGGTCGGGGTGGCCGACGGGCTGCGGCGGCGCCTGGCCGACGAGATCGCCACCTGCCTGTCCGGGCCGCACGCCGGTACCGTCCACGGGCTCGACGCCTACGTCGGCTGGCACGGCGCCCAGGAGGCGGCCGCCTGCCCCGCCCGCTACCGGGCCGGCGGCGAGGAGGGCTGGGGCTTCCCCGGGTGGTCGGCGCCGCTGGCGGCGGCCGCCGCCGGGCGGGCCGCGCTCGACCACCACCTGAACGTCCACGACCGGTCGGTGGCGGGCGGCCTGGGGGCGGAGCCGCCCTGCCCGGCGCCGGTGGAGGCCGTCCGGGCCTGGATGCGGGCCATGGCCACCGCCGCCGACTGCGGGGTCGGTGACTGGGTGGCCGAGCGGATCGCCCAGCGGGACGACGCCACCGTGGCCGCCACCGCCGCCGGCGCCGCCCGGTGGCTGGGCGGCTTCGTGCGGGTGATGGGTTGGCCGCTGCCGCCCCGGCTCCGCCTGCTCAGTGCCGTGCGGGGGGCCGAGAGCCGGCCCCTGCGCTGGCGTGTGCCCGGCCTGCCGGCCGAGGCGACGGTCACCGTCGCCGCCGGGGCCGACGCCCGGCTGGGCAAGGTGGCGGGGTCGGGCGACTTCGCCCTGGTCGTGCACCGGGTGACCGCCGGCGACGACGGACGGGTCCACGACCGGGCGGCGTTCGAGGCCGCCGCCGGGGCTCTGGCGATCGGGATCGTCCCGGCCGCCATTTTCGTGACCGCCGCCGACACGGGCGAGCGCCTGCGGGTGCCCGTCGACGCCGCCGTCCTCGACCGGGGCGCCGAGCTGATCGCCGGCGTGGTCCGCCAGCGGGTCGCGGCCACCGAGCGGGGGTTCGACCCGGCCGACGCCACGCCCTCGGCCGCCTGCCGGCACTGCCCGCTCGTCGCCGACTGCCCCCCGGGCCAGGAGTGGCTGGCCGGCCCCGGCCGCTGGCGCGGCGGCCTCCCCGTGGTCTGATCACGCCGGCCAGCTGTCGTGACCGTGCTCGCGACGCGCAGGCCGAACGCTCCGGCCGTGAACGTCCTCGCCGCTTACGACCGCTTCCGCCGATCCGGCAGCACCGACCTCGCGGTGGCCGAGCGCCTGTCGCACCAAGCGCCCGAGTCCCTGCGAGACCTCCGAGATCACGTCGAGCGACCGGCGACGCCGGCGGCCTGACGCCGGTGGCCTGACGACCGAGCGCCGCGGCACGCCAGTGATCCCGTTCTTCGAGGGGCCGGCCCCGGCGGCGCCGGTCACCCCGAGCGGAGCTCACGGGCGAAGACCTGGAGGTCGGCGTACTCGTTGATCTGCAGCTCGACCCGGGGCGGGAGGTCGGCGGCGAACTCGGCGAGCCGGTCCTGCAGGGGGTGCAGCTCGTCGGGGCTCGTGGCCAGGAACTGCAGCGTCCGCGACACGCTGGTCGTGTCGCGGCCGTCGAGGCGGAGCTGACCGGCCACGATCCAGCTGTCGGGCGCCCGCCCGGCCACGCTGTAGTCGAACAGCACGACGACCCGCACGCCCCGGCGCCGGGCCAGCTCCTCCCACTCCTCGGGGTCGGGCGGCCCGGCCCGCAACACCTCGTAGTCGCCCAGCCCGGCCAGGTCGGTGAGCGGGCCGTCGTGGTAGAGGCTGATGTAGCCCAGCTGGTCGGTGGCGACGGACGCCTCGTCGTAGTAGCGGTCGAGGAACCGGGCCGCCTGGTAGTGGTGCCGGTACATGTCGTCGGCCGCCCGCGGCGCGCGGACCAGCCCGTTTGCCTTGGTGGCCCCGAGCACCAGGCACAGCCCGACGGCCGCCACCAGCGCCCGCCGCGCCGCCTCGGCGGGCAGCTCGGCCAGCACCGTGAGCCCGACGTAGACGCCGACGGCGATGAGGTAGGCCTGGTAGCGCTCGTACCAGCCGACGTCGGCGAGCACGACGTGGCCGGCGGTCGCCACCACCAGCGTGACGCCGGGCAGGCGGGCGGCGGCCGGCCGCCCCCACGTCACGGCCAGGTAGACGACGGCGACGGCGAACAGCGCCGCCACCAGCGGATCCTGCGTCAGCCGGTTGGCGATGTCGATGACGCCGAGGCCGTCGCCGTCGGCGTCGGTGCCCTGCCCCTTGGCCAGGACGGAGTTGGGCAGCCACCCGCCGCCGAGCGCCCGGTTGACCACGCCGAACGCCGCGATCGGGACGGCCGACGCCGCCACCAGCCCGACGGCCCGCCGCCGGGCGGCGGCGTCCCGGATGCCGTCCCGGACGCCGGCCCAGCCGCCCACCGCCCCACCGCCGGCGACCAGCACCCCCGCCGCCAACCCCACGGCCACGAAGGCCGTCTCGAACCGGGACAGGGTGGCCAGCGCCACCAGGGCGTAGGGGGCCCCGGTGGGCAGCCGGTCGGCCCGGCCCTCCTCCCGGCGGTGGACGAGGATCACGGCGGCCAGCACGAGCAGGACGTGCAGCGTGTGCTCCATGCCGACGACCGCCAGCCCGGGCAGGAACAGCACGACGACCACCAGCACGGCGGTGGCCACCAGATCGAGCAACCGCCGCCGGTCGGGCCGCAGCACGGCCTGGTGCCGCCCCAGGAGCACCACCACGCCGACGCCGGCGGCCACGTTGAGCAGCAGGGGCGTCCAGTCGCGCACGCCCGGGCCGGCCAGGGCGCCGACCGCCACCAGCACCGTCCACAGCGGCGACGACGACGCCGACTCGAACGACCCGGCGGTCACGCCCCACGTCCCGTCGTGGGCGAGGTGGTCGGCGATGCTCAGGTGGATGGCGGCGTCGTCGAGCACGTAGCCGAAGTGGCCCCGCAGGTAGACGAGGATGCCCCCGACCACGAGAACCACCGCCCCGAGGTAGGCGGCGAGCCCCCAGCGGACGAACGCGGCGGCCGCCGAGCCGCCCTCCGCCGGCGCCGAGCCGACCTCGCCCGGTCCGCCGGCCTGGGCCGGTCGTGCGGTCGACCGGTCGACCGCCACGTCTGTCTCGGTCGTCGTGGTCACCGTCGGGAGCCCCCCCGTGCCGGGCGCGGCGCCCGCGCCGCCACCGGCTACCGGCGGGTAGGTTAGCGGCCGCCTCCGCCTGCGCTCGGCCACCCCGGACCCGCGCCGCCCCGACGCCACGCGATCAGCGGGTCAGGGCGACCACGCACCGAGCTTGCCGACCGGACCGTGGCCGGCGCCGAGGGTCCAGGCGGCGCTGGACGCCAGCCCGGCGTGGACGAACCGCTTGGCGGCCGCCAGGGCGTCCGGCACCGCCAGCCCCTTGGCCAGCAGGGCGGCGGTGGCGGCGGCGAACGTGCAGCCGGTCCCGTGGTCGTTGCGGGTGCGGATCCGCGGCAGGCGCAGCTCGGTCGTCTCCCCCGCCGCCGTGTCGTGGACGACGTCGACGGCGTCGCCGCCGGCGTCCTCGGCCGTGAGGTGGCCGCCCTTGACCACCACCCACCGGGGGCCGAGCTCGGCCAGGCGGCGGGCGGCCCGGCGGGCGTCCTCGACGGTCACGACCGGCTCGCCCAGCAGGGCGGCGGCCTCCCGCGTGTTGGGCGTGGCCACCAGCGCCCGGGGCAGCAGCTCGTGGAGGTAGGCGGACTCGGCGCCGGGATCGAGAAGGCGGGCGCCGGTCGACGAAACCAGGACCGGATCGACGACCAGGTTGGGCAGCCGCCCGGCGGCCGCCGCCTCGGCCACCGCCGTCACCACCTCCTCGGTGGCCAGCATGCCGGTCTTGACGCCGGCCACCGGCAGGTCGGACAGGATGGCGTCGAGCTGGGCCCGCAGGAAGTCCACCGGTGGGACGTGCACGCCGGTCACGCCCTGGGTGTTCTGGGCCGTGAGGGCGGTGATGGCGCTGGTGCCGTGGACGCCCAGCGAGGCGAACGTCAGCAGGTCGGCCTGGATGCCCGCCCCGCCGCCCGAGTCGGATCCGGCGATCGTGAGCGCCACCGGCGGCGTCCCCCCGCCGCCCGCGGCCGTGGCGGCCGCCGTCGCGGCCTCGGCGCCGACAACCCCCGCGTCTGTCCCGCTCATGGCCCCTCCGATCCCGCCAGCGCCTTCCCGGCCCCGTCGCCAGCTCGCGCGCCGATCCCGGCCCCGGCCAGCTCGCCCACCAGCCGGCGGACGACGGCGGCCGGGTCGTCGGCCCGCATGACCTCGCCCATCACCGCCACGCCGTGCGCCCCGGCGTCCACGCAGGCCGCGGCCCGGCCGGGCCCGACGCCGCCGAGGGCGAGGACCGGCAGGCCCGGCACCGCGGCGCACGCCGCGGCCAGGCCCTCGACGCCGAGCGGCGGCCCGTAGCCGGGCTTGGACCGGGTGGCGAACACGGGCGACAGCGTCGCATAGGCGGCGCCATGGCGCCGAGCCGCCCGCAGCTCGTCGAGGTCGTGGCACGACCGGCCGACGAGCAGGCCACCGGCCGCCGCTCCGGCGCCGCCGTCGCCCTCACCGGCCCTCGCGCCGGCGGCATCGGCCTCCCCGGCAGCCTCGGCCGCCGGCCAGGGGTCGGCCGCCGCCAGGTGGACGCCGGCCGCGCCCACGTCCCGGGCCAGGGCGAGGTCGCCGGCCACCACGAGCCGGCCGCCCCCGCCCGCGGCCAGGACCGCCAGCAGCTCCTCGGCCAGCCGCCGGCGCTCGGCGGCGGGCAGGTCCTTCTCGCGCAGCAGCACCCACCGGGCGCCGCCGGCCACGGCGGCCGCCACGGTGGCGGCCAGCGTGCGGCCGGCCGCGGCCGCCTGGGCCCGGTCGGTCACGACCAGCAGCGACGGCGGCGACGACCCAGGCGGCACCGACGGCGACGCCACCGACGGTGCCACCGACGGCGACGACGCCCCCGAGCCCCCGCCCCGCGGCTCCTCCGCCCCCACCCCTACTCCGCCGGGGTGTCGAGGTCGGGCAGTCCCTCGAAGCTGGTCGACGCCTGGGCGTACCGCCGCCGCGGGATGCGGCCAGCGGTGCGGGCCAGCCGCCCGGCCTCGACGGCGTGGCGCATGGCCCGGGCCATGCGGACCGGGTCGCGGGCCCGGGTGACGGCCGTGGCCAGGAGGACGGCGTCGCAGCCCAGCTCCATGGCCAGCGCCGCGTCGGAGGCCGTGCCGATACCGGCGTCGAGGACGATCGGCACCGTGGCCTCCTCGACGATGATCGCCAGGTTGTAGGGATTGCGGATGCCCATCCCGCTGCCGATCGGCGCCCCGAGCGGCATGACGGCGGCGACGCCGACCTCGGCCAGCCGCCGGGCGAGGACCGGGTCGTCGTTGGTGTAGGCCAGCACCACGAAGCCGTCGTCGACCAGCTGCTCGGCGGCGTCGAGCAGCTCGACGGGCTCGGGCAGCAGCGTCCGCTCGTCGGCGATGACCTCGAGCTTGACCCAGTCGGTCTCCAGGGCCTCGCGGCCGAGCTGGGCCGTCTTCAGGGCGTCGCGGGCGGTGAAGCACCCGGCGGTGTTGGGCAGCGCCCGAATGCCGGTGCGCTCCAGCAGCTCGAACAGCGACCCCGGGGCGGAGGGGTCGACCCGACGCAGCGCCACGGTGGTCAGCTCGGTGCCGGATGCCACCAGCGCCTGCTCGAGCACCTCGAGGTTGGGGGCGCCGCCGGTCCCCAGGATGAGGCGGGACCGGAAGCGCTGGCCGGCGATCACCAGGTCGTCGCCGCCCGGCCCGGTGGTGGGTGTGATCTCGTCGGTGACGGCCACGGGTCAGCCTCCTCGGGCGATCGACAGGATCTCGACGCGGGCGCCGGGCGCCAGCTCGTGCTCGGGCCACGAGCTGCGGGCCACGACCTCGCCGTCGACGGCGACGGCCACGCCCCGGCCCTCGGTGCCGAGCCGGTCGAGCAGGGAGGCGACCGTGGTGCCGGGTGCGACCTCGTGCCGCTCGCCGTTCACGGTGACGACGACCGAGCCGCCCCCCTGCGCGGCTCCGCCCCCGCTCACGGCTCCGCCCCCGCGTGGTGGGAGGCGGCGAAGCGCCGCGGGTCGCAAGCGCCCACCTCGTCGGGCAGGGGGTCGCCCGCCACCGCGGCGGCCACCGCCTCGGCCGTGATCGGCGTGAGCAGGATGCCGTTGCGGTAGTGCCCGGCGGCGACGACCAGCCCGTCGATGCCGGCGGAGCCGATGAGCGGCCGGTCGTCGGGCGACCCCGGGCGCAGCCCGGTGCGGGCCGCCACCAGCTCGGCGTCGTCCAGCCCCGGGACCAGCGTCAGCGTGTCGCGCAGTAGCTCGTAGGCGCCGCCGGCGGTGACCCGGGTGTCCCAGCCCCGCTCCTCGACGGTGGCGCCGGCGACGATGCGACCGTCGCCCCGCGGCACCAGGTAGATGCTGGACCCCCGCACGATGCCGCGCACGGTCCGGGTCAGCAGCGGCTCGCCCGGCGGTAGCCGCAGGGTGAGGATCTGGCCCTTCACCGGGCGGACCGGCGGCCGGGCCGCGTCGGGCAGGCCGGCGATCCGGCCCGCCCACGTGCCGGCGGCCAGGACCACGTGGTCGGCGGCCAGGGTCTCGCCCGAGGACAGCACGACGCCGGTGGCCCGGCGCCCGGCGCCGTCGAGGGCGATCCGCTCGACGGAGGCGGCCACGGTGGCCACCCCGGCGGCCGCCGTGAGCCGGCGGAGCACGGCGACCAGCGCCTCCGGGTCGACGGACCGCTCGCCGGCGGCCAGCGCCCCGGCCCGGACGCCGGGCGCCAGGGCCGGCTCGAGGGAGCGGGCCTCGCGCCCCCGGAGCGGCGTCACGTCGAGGCCCAGGGACCGCTGGCGGGCGACGAGCTCGTCGAGCGCGGCCCGGTCGTCGGCGTCGAGGGCGGCGACGAGCGTGCCGTCGGCCCGGTAGCCGATGGCGGAGCCCGGCGCCGCCGGACCACCGTCCCCGGCCGTCTCGGCGGCTCCTCCAGCGTCGCCGTCCCCAGCTCCAGCCTCGCCGTCCCCAGCCGACCGCGCCTCGTCGTCGGACGGCAGGGACGCCTCGATCTCGGCCGCGAACGCCGGCCACCGCGACCAGGAGGCCAGCGCCAGGCGCAGGAGGTCCTCCTCGCCCGGGCGGGCCTCGGTCACCGGGGCGAGCATGCCGGCGGCGACGGCGGACGCCCCGCCGCCCGGCGCCGGGTCGACGATGGTCACGGCCAAGCCCCGCTGGGCCAGCCGCCAGGCCGAGGCCAGGCCGATGGCCCCGCCCCCGACGACGACCACGTCGGGCCGCGGCGCGGCGGCGCCGGTCACGGCCGCGCCTCCCCGCCGCCGGCCGCGTGAGCGCCGGCCGACTCGTCGCCGGCCTCGGCCTCGCCGCTCCCGGCATCGTCGCCGGCCTCGGCGAGGGCGGCGACCGCCCGCTCCACCGCGACCGCCAGCTGCCGGGTGGCGGCCCGGGGGTCCGCCGCGTGGGCCACGGCGCCGATGACGGCCACGCCCCAGGCCCCGGCGCCCAGCACCTCGGGCACCCGCTCGCCGGTGATGCCGGCGATGGCGATGACCGGCGCGGCGACGGCCCCGGTCACCGACCGGAGCCCGTCCAACCCGATCGGGTCGGGCAGGCCGTCCTTGGAGGCGGTGGCGTACACCGGGCCCACGCCCAGGTAGCTTGCACCCGCCTCGACGAGCGCCCGGGCGGTGGCGGGGCCGCGGGCGGTCCCGCCCACGAGCGCAGCCGGGCCGACGACCCGGCGCACGGCGTCCACCGGCAGGTCGGTGGCGCCGACGTGCACGCCGTCGGCGCCAACGGCCACGGCGATGTCGGCCCGGTCGTTGACCAGGCAGGTGGCCCCGGCGGCCCGGCACCGCTCGGCGATCAGCGCCGCCAGCTGGTAGCGGTCGGCGTCGTGCCCGGCCTTGAGCCGGACCTGAAGGGTCGGCGCCCCGCCGTCGAGGGCGGCGTCGGCCAGCTCGGCCGAGTCGACGAGCACGTGGAGCCGCCCGAGCCGGCGCCCGACGTCGGCCCCGGCGGCCGCGGCAGCACCCGCAACGCGCGTCCCAGTCACGTCGACCCCGGCCCCGGCGACGCCAGCAACCCCGCCGCCGGCCCCGCCGGCGCCCACGATCGCACCCGGAACGGCCGCCCCCGCCCCGGTCACGTCGCCCCCTGCGGGGTCCGGGCCTCCTCCGGCGTCCGGACGGTCGGGTCCATCCGGACGGCCGGGTCCGGCAGGTACACGTCGCCGCCCGCCGCGACGAACTCGGCGGCCTTCTCCTCCATCCCCAACACCACGGCGTCGTCGGCCTCGACGCCCCGGGCCGCGGCGTACTCCCGAACCTGCTCGGTGATCGCCATCGAGCAGAACTTGGGCCCGCACATCGAGCAGAAGTGGGCGGTCTTGGCCGGCTCGGCCGGCAGGGTCTCGTCGTGGTAGGCCCGGGCGGTGTCGGGGTCGAGGGCCAGGTCGAACTGGTCCTGCCACCGGAACTCGAACCGGGCCTTCGACAGCGCGTCGTCCCACGCCTGGGCCTGCGGGTGCCCCTTGGCCAGGTCCGCGGCGTGGGCGGCGATCTTGTAGGCGATCACACCCTGCTTGACGTCGTCACGGTCGGGCAGGCCCAGGTGCTCCTTGGGCGTGACGTAGCAGAGCATGGCGGTGCCGAACCACCCGATCATCGCCGCGCCGATCGCCGAGGTGATGTGGTCGTAGCCCGGGGCCACGTCGGTGGTGAGCGGGCCGAGCGTGTAGAAGGGCGCCTCGCCGCACAGCTCCTGCTGCAGGTCGACGTTCTCCTTGATCTTGTGCATGGGCACGTGGCCCGGCCCCTCGATCATCACCTGCACGTCGTGGTCCCAGGCCCGCCGGGTCAGCTCGCCCAGCGTGCGCAGCTCGGCCAGCTGCGCCTCGTCGTTGGCGTCGGCGATCGAGCCGGGCCGCAGCCCGTCGCCGAGCGAGAACGCCACGTCGTAGGCGGCGAAGATCTCGCACAGCTCGTCGAAGTGGGTGTAGAGGAAGTTCTCTCGGTGGTGGGCGAGGCACCAGGCGGCGAGGATCGACCCGCCGCGGCTGACGATGCCGGTGGTCCGCCCCACGGTGAGCGGCACGTAGCGCAGCAGCACCCCGGCGTGGATGGTCATGTAGTCGACGCCCTGCTCGGCCTGCTCCACGACCGTGTCGCGGAACACCTCCCAGGTCAGCTCCTCGGGCGTGCCGTCGACCTTCTCGAGCGCCTGGTAGATGGGCACGGTGCCGATCGGCACCGGGGAGTTGCGGATGATCCACTCCCGGGTCGTGTGGATGTCGCGCCCCGTGGACAGGTCCATCACCGTGTCCGCCCCCCACCGGGTGGCCCACGTGAGCTTCTCGACCTCCTCGGCGGCCGACGACGTGACCGCCGAGGTCCCGATGTTGGCGTTGATCTTGGTGAGGAACCGCGAGCCGATGATCATCGGCTCCGACTCGGGGTGGTTGACGTTGGCCGGCAGGATCGCCCGGCCCCGGGCGATCTCGTCGCGGACCATCTCGGGCGGCAGCCCCTCGCGCAGGGCCACGAACTCCATCTCCGGCGTGATCTCGCCCCGCCGCGCGTAGTGGAGCTGGGTCACGCACCGGCCGGGCGCGGCCCGCAGCCGGGGCCGCTCGCCGCCCGGGCCCGGGAACGGCTCGGCGGCCGACCGGCCGGCGCGGAAAGACGCCCGCCCGTCGTCGCGCAGGGTGGCCACCCGGCCGGGATAGTGCTCGACGTCGCCCCGCTCGTGGATCCACGCCGACCGCAGCGGCGACAGCCCCTTCCGGGGATCGCTGCCCGGCCCGCTCGTGTCGTACAGGCGGACCGGCTCGTTGGGGGCCTCGAGCTCCACCTCGCAGACGGGGACCCGGATGTCGGGTCGGCTCCCCGTCACATAGGTCTTGCGACGGCTGCCCATGGCGCATCACTCCCTTCGCCGGCATTACCCGGATCAGGTTCTGCGGTCGGCGCCCCGGCGCACTCCCCGCCGACCGGCGGATGCGCCTGCGCCCTCTCAGCCCGGTGTCGAGCTCCCGCGTGGTCGGTTGTCCCGGCCACCGTACCGCCGCCGTCGCGTTTCCGCCTCCGTGACGACCCGGGAACCCCCGACCCGGGATCCCCCGACGCCGCGGTCCCGACGCCGCGGTCCCGGCGCCGTCGGGCCACCGACCGGCCGCCGTCAGGGATTCGTCAGCGATCCGGCGCATTTCCGGTGGCCGACGGGCTCCGGTTGGGACAGGGTGAGCCCATGACCCGACACGTCGAGCTGCCGTCTGCGGCGGACATCGAGGCGGCCCGCCAGCTGGTCGTCGAGCAGCTGGCCCCCACGCCCACCGTGCCGGTCCACCTGCCTGGGGTGGACGGCGAGGTGTGGCTCAAACTGGAGTCGTTCCAGCCCACGGGCTCGTTCAAGGTCCGGGGCGCGCTGGTGGCGGTGGCGGCCGCCGCCGAGTCGGGCCGCCCGGTCGTGACGGCCTCGGCCGGCAACCACGGGCTGGGCGTGGCCTACGCCGCCGGGCGGCTGGGCGTGCCGGCCACGGTGGTGGTACCGACCACGGCCTCGCCGGCCAAGGTCGACGCCCTACGGCGCCTGGACGTCGAGCTGGTGCTGCACGGCGACGGCTACGAGCACGCCGAGCGCCACGCGCTCGACCGGGCCGAGCAGGGGGCCGTGTTCGTGTCGGCCTACAACGACCGGCGCGTCATCGCCGGCCAGGCCACCCTGGCCCACGAGGTGGTCGAGCAGGTGGGGCGGGCCGTCACGCTGGTGGTCCCCGTCGGCGGGGGCGGCCTGCTGGCCGGGGTCGCGCTCGGCCTGGCCGGCGAGGGCGGGCCGACCCGCATCGTCGGCGTCGAGGCCGAGGCGTCGCCGGCCGTGTCCGCGGCGATCTCCGCCGGGCGGATCGTGCCGGTGCCGATCGCCCCCACGCTGGCCGACGGGCTGGCCGGCAACCTCGAGCCCGGCGCGGTGACGCCCGACGCCATCCGGGGCCGGGTGCACGGCATCGTCCCCGTCGACGAGGAGGCGATCGCCGACGCCATCCGGCTCCTGGCCACCGAGTGCGGCGTCGTAGCCGAGGGGGCTGCGGCCGTGGGCGTGGCGGCGCTGGTGCGCGGCGCCGTGCCGCTCGACGGCCCGCCGGTGGCCGTGATCACGGGCCGCCACATCGCCCCGGACCTGCTGGCCCGCGTGCTGACCGGGGGCCGGTCGTGAGCGGGGGCGCCTTCGCCGACCAGCTCGCCACGCTGGTCCCGGCCGGCGGCGACGCCGACGGCGGCAACCCGGGAGGCGCCCCGGCGGGCGGCGCCGCCGGCGCCGACACCGCCGCCAGCGGCGCGCCCGGCCGGTACCGGGCCACCCTCGCCGAGCACTGGAACTGCCCGCTGGTGCCGCAGGGCGGCGTGGTGGCCGCGGTGGCGGCCGAGGCCATGCGGCGCGAGCTCGACGCGCCGGACCAGCCGATCCGGTCGCTGACCACGCTGTTCGTCACGCCGGTCCCGGCCGGGCCGGTCACGGTCGACGTCGACGTGGTGCGCCGGGGACGGTCGCTGTCCCAGGTCAGGGCCACGCTGGCCCCCGCCGGCGACGACGACGGGGCCGGGCCGCGCCGCGCCGCCGGGTCGGGCGGCGCCGGCGGGGCCGTCGGCCAGAGCGTCCTGGCCGTGTTCGGCCGGACCCGGCCCGGCTACGCGTTCGCCGACCGGACGATGCCGGACGTCCCGCCGCCCGAGGACTGCGTCTCGGTGCGCGACCCGGCGCCCGAAGGGTTCGAGCGCCCGGACATCCGGTTCTGGGAGCACGTCGACAGCCGCATGGCGATCGGCCACCTGCCGTGGACCGACGACCCCCGCACGTCGTCGGAGATCGCCCTGTGGTACCGGTTCGACGAGCCGCCCCGCGGTCCCGACGGCGCCCTCGACCCGCTGGCGCTGGTGGCGCTGTCCGACACGATGATGGCGTCGCTCGACGAGCGACTCGGCCGCCCGGGCTGGTGGGCGCCGAGCGCAGACCTGACCGTCCACCTGCTCGCCGAGTCGCGGGCGGAGTGGGTCCTGGCCCACCTCCGCACGCACCGGGCCGGCGGCGGCTACGCCTCGGCCGAGGTGTCGCTGTGGGACCCGGAGGCCGGCCTCGTTGCCTACGGCACCCAGGTGCTGTACTTCACGTTCCTCGACGGCTCCCCGCCCGACGGGGACGTCGTCGTCTGATCGTCAACCGAGTAGACCCGTGTCCGGCGTTGCTCTTTCGCCGGACCGCCGCGACCGGTAAGCCGGAGGGGTATGGAGTTGCCGTCACAGAACGGCACCGGCGTCGACGCCGGTGCCGCCACCGCCACGGGACCTCGACCCGACAACCAGGACCGGGTCGCCGTCGCGCCCGGGTGGGCGATCGTGAGCGACGGCGTGGGCGGCCACGCCGGCGGCGGTCGGGCCGCCCAGCTGACGGTGGACACGGTCATCGCCACGCTCGAGGCCGCCGGGTCGCCGAGCCCCGAGGTGCTCGAGCGGGCGGTCGCCGCCGCCAACGAGGCCGTGCGGGCCGGGCGGCGGGCGGACCCCGAGGTGGCCGACATGGGGGCCACGCTGACCGTGGCGGTAGTCGCCGCCATGGGGCCGGACGAGAGCCGCTGGCTCATCGCCAGCGTCGGCGACTCCCCCGCCTGGGTGGTCCGGGCCGACGCTCCCGGCGCCGACCTGGTGGGCGGCGTCCCGCCCGCCGGCGCCTCCGTGGGCGGCGGCCCGGCGGGCGACGGGCCGGATCGCAACGGCGGGGCCGATCACGCCCCGGGCGGCGGCGCCCCAGACGGCGCCGGCCCGGCCGGCGACGGCGGCGCCAGCGGGCCGTCGGAGGCCGTGCGCCTCACCGAGGATCACACGATCGCCGCCGAGCTCATGCGGTCGGGTGCCCTCAGCCCCGAGGAGGCGGCCCGCCACCCCGGCCGCCACGTGATCTTCCGGTCCATCGGCGCCGAGGACGTTGTCGAGCCCGACATCACCGAGGTCACGCTGCGGCCGGGCGACGCCCTCGTCATCGTGTCCGACGGCGTCGGCGACGCCGTGACGCCGGCCGACATCCACGAGATCACGATGGCCGCGGCCACGGCCGACGAGGCGGCCCAGCGGCTGGTGACCGCCGCCCTCGACCGCGGCGCCACGGACAACTCGACGGCGGCGGTCGTCCGCCACCCGGGCCGCCCCGGCGGCGCGGGCTGACGGCCGCCGGCGTCACCACCGCCGGGGCCGCCGCTGGCGCCGCGGCATCCGTCAGGTCAGTCCCAGTCCCAACAGAGGCAGAAGGGATGGCCGGCCGGGTCGAGGTAGACCCGCCAGTTCCACTGCTCGCCGGGCTGCACCGCGTGCTTGCGGGCGCCGAGCGCCAGGACCCGGCGCTCGGCCTCGTCGACGTCGTCGACGGTCACGTCGATGTGGAACTGCTGGGGCCGCTCGGCGCCCGGCCAGTCGGGCGGCTGATAGTCGTCGGCCTTCTGGAAGCTGAGCCTGACGTCGGGCTCGCCCCGCAGCGACACCCAGTCGTCCTCGTCCTTGGTGATCTCGCCGCCGAGCAGCTGCCGGTAGAACCCGGCCAACGCCCGCGGGTCGGGACAGTCGAGCACGACGGAGCGGAGGGTGGCGAGAGGGGTCATGCCGGCCAGCCTGCCAGCCGCCGCCCGGGCGGCCGAGCGTGTTTCCCGCCCGCGCGGCAGGCCTTACCCGAGCAGCTGGGTCAGCGCGTGGATGGCCAGGCCGGCCAGGCCACCGACCACCGTGCCGTTGATGCGGATGAACTGCAGGTCGGGCCCGAGCAGCAGCTCCAGCCGGTCGGCGGTCTCCCGCCCGTCCCACCGGGCGATCGTGTTCGACACCATGGCCGCCACCTCCTCGTCATACCGCTCGCTCACGTAGCGGGCGCCCGCCTCGATCGCCTTCTCGGTCCGCTCGGCCAGAGCCGGGTCGTCCCGCAGCCTCTGGCCGAGCGCCTGCACGCCCTCGGCCAGCCGGCGCCGCAGCTCCGAGCCGGGGTCGGCGGACTGCGCCCGCAGCCCGGCCTTGACGTCCTGCCACACGCCGGCGGCCCAGGTCCGCAGCTCGGGGTGGGCGAGCAGCTCGGCCTTCAGCTCCTCGCCCCGCGCCCGCATCTCCTCGGACGTCTGCAGCTCGTCGACCAGGCGCCGGACGCGGGCGTCGGCCTCCCGCCGCAGCTCGTGGTGCGGGTTGGCGGCCGCGTCGTGGACGAACCGGCGGGCGCCGTCGATGAGCCTGAGGAACAGCCGTTCCTCCACCGACTCGGGCAACCACCACGGCGTCTCGGCCGCGAACCGGGCCCGCAGGCTGGCCTGGTGGTCCTGCAGGTAGCGGTCGACACCCCGCAGGACGGCGTCCACCAGCTGCTGGTGGCGGCCGCCCTCGGTGACCAGGCCCAGCGCCCGGCCCGCCGCCGGGGCCAGCGGGGTGGCCTCGACCCGGTGGCGGATCGCGTCCTCGATGGCCCGCTGCACCTCCTCGTCCCGCAGCACGTCGGCCACCGTGACCGCTGCGTCGGCCAGGTGGCCGGCCAGGCGCTCGGCGTGGGCCGGGGTCGACAGCCAGCCGGCCAGCCGGTCGGCGACCCGGGCGGCCCGGACCCGCTCGACGACGTTCTCGGGCGTGAGGAAGCTCGACTGGACGAACTCGCCGAGCACCTCGCCGAACTGGTCCTTGCGCTCGGGGATGATCGCCGTGTGGGGGATGGGCAGGCCGAGCGGGTGGCGGAACAGCGCCACGACCGCGAACCAGTCGGCCAGGGCCCCCACCATCGACGCCTCGATGGCGGCCCGCAGGTAGCCGACGCCCGTGCCGTCGGCGCCCGACAGCTCGAGGGCCAGGAAGGCGGCCGCGACCGCGCCGAGCATGCCGGTGGCCCGGCGGCGCATGGTGCGGAGCCGGGCCCGACGCGCGGTTTCGCCCGCGGTCGGCGGCGGCCGGACGGGGACGGTCATGCCGGAACGTCTACCCGCTCCGGGCGGGGGCGGGACGGAACCGGGCGACACGGCAGAACGGGGCCGGGCCGCATCCGGCATGCGGCCAGCCGACGGGGTCAGAAGCGCAGTCGGGTCCGGACCGGGCGGTGGTCGGACATGACCTGGGGCACGACCTCGGCTTCCACCGCTTCGACCGGGGGCGTGACCAGCACGTGGTCGGTCTGGCTGTGGGGCCGGTGGGCGGGGTACGTGCGGCCCCGGACGACCCGGCGCCACCCCCGGGGCACGAGCCGGTCGATGCACCAGCCCCACATGTTCATGTCGCCGGCGAAGGCGGCCGGGGTGGCCACGTCGGGCAGGGCGGCCCGCAGGCTGGGCCGCAGCCGCCACACCGGGTCCTTGAGCAGGGGGAGGTGGGTGCCGCAGACGACGAACGGCTCGCCGTCGACCTCGACGGTGGCCCGGATGACCGCCCGGCGGGCCGGGTCGCGGCGCAGCTGGGGCTCGAGCCGGTGGGTGGCCGCCTCGCGCACCGGCAGGCGGGTGAGGATGGCGATCATCCAGTCGCCGTCGCCGGCCGTGCCCTCGCGGGCCGCCAGGCGCACCTGGTCGTGGCAGGTGGCCCGGGCGACGGCGAACGACGCCGCCACCTGGTACCCCCCGGCGGCCGCGATGGCCAGGACCTGGCCCTCCTCGTCGTCCGGCACCCACGCCTCCTGCAGCACGAGGACGTCGGTGTCGACCTCCTTGGCCGCGGCGACGACGTCGTAGAACGGCGCGTCGTGCCCGCCCGTGCCGCGCCCCATGTGCAGGTTGAGGCTCCCCAGCGTCAGCTCTGCCATAGCCCGGAGAGCATGCCACGGCCGGGGCGGCGAACCACCCCGAACCACCCCGGCCGCGGCCGCGAGGATCGGGATCCGCTCGCGGTCAGCCGCCCTGGCGCGGCGGCAGGTCGGGCGGCGGGTACTCGGGCGGCTGGTCCTCCTCCGGCAGCTCCTCGTACACGGTCACCGACGACTCCTCGTCGAACAGGCCGGCCTCCTCGAACGACTCGGGCAGGTTGCCGATCGTGTAGCGCTCGCCCCCGTTGGCGTAGCGGTACATGCCCCGGCCGGCGTTGCCGGCCTCGTCCTCGCCGGTCGCATCCGGATCCCACCACAGGAGCGCGATGTCGTCGATGCCGCCCAGGTCGAGCTCCGGCCAGATGCCGTGGTCGCCCACCGTGGCCATCGGCGTCGTCGGCCCGCCGCCCGCCGGCGGGTTGCGGAACAGCCCGTCGCGGAACGTCTCGGGCGTCAGCTCGGGACCGGCCAGGTGGACGCCGGTGAAGAAGCTGCGGATGCGGTTGTCGACCAGGCCCACGGTGTTGTTGGGCGGCTCGCTGCCGTACGCCCACTCGTAGACGTGCCAGCCCGTCTGGGTCGACGTCTCGCCCCGGGTGCCGATGAACGACAGACCGAACCCGTTGCGCCACTGCTCGCCGTCGGTCTGGCGGGCGAACACGGCGGTGTCCATGAGCACGTTCGGCCCGAGCAGCCACTCCGGCCGGTAGTCCTGGGCCGTCGCCTCCTCGGTCAGCGCCGCCGGCATCAGCGGGTCGCCGTAGAAGATCACGGTCGTCACGCCGGCGTCCTTGAGGCGGCTGATGATCGTCCGGGCGTCCTCCTGGATCTGGGCCGCGTCGAGCTCGAACCGCACGTCGGTCTCCAGCTCGATGCCGTGATCGGCGAGCTGGCGCCGGAACTCCTGGAACACCGGCTCGTGGTCGCCGTCGGGCGTGTCGTAGTGGACGAGGGCGTAGACCCGGTCCTGCTCCCGCAGCTCGGGGTCGCCGGCCAGCTCGGCCGGCCCCGGCCCGGCCAGGTTGCCGAACGCCTCGGCCGCCAGCGCCACGGCCTGGTCGGGCGTCTGGCCCGCCTGCCACACGTAGGGGTAGAGCTCCTCGACCTGGTCCTCGGGCATGTTGCCGGAGCAGTCCAGGGCGCAGATGATCCCACGCGACGCGATCTCGGAGGCGAACACGGCCGATGACAGCTGCGGCCCGCCGAGGACGGCGAACGGCTCGCGCTCGGCGATGGCGACGGCATCGGCCCGGGCGGCCTCGGGGTCGTCGCCGGGGCCGGTGCCGACGTAGCGCTCGAGCACCACCCGCCGGCCGTAGGTCTCGAACAGCTCGTTGTACAAGGCGGCGTAGTCCTGCGCCGCCTGCCACGAGGTGGCCGGGTTGACGTCGGCCCCGGTGGCGCTCACGAGGGCGGAGCCGGTCGGGTCCAGCGACGGGTCGGTCTGGTAGTAGACGACCCGGATCTCGTCCTCGGTGACGCCGGGGCTGGTGGCGCCGCCGTTGTCGCCGCGGAACGGCTCGACGCAGGGCGGAGCGCCGATGATCGGAAGCTTGATCGTGCCCCGCTCGGTGTCGCAGTTCGGGCCCCAGTCGATCTCGTCGGTGCGGCCCTCCTGCTCGGCCCGCATCCAGGTCATCGGGCCCGAGGAGATCAGCTCGTCGGTGTCGACGGCCGCGTCGGTGCCGCCGGCGTCGCCGCCGTCGTCGCCGTCGTCCCCGCCACCGAAGACCGCCACGGCGATGGCCACGACGACCACGATGGCGACGAAAGGCAGGTAGCGCTTCGCCGTCTTGGCCCAGTGGGACCGGGGTGGCTCGTCGCCGGACCCTTTCCGGTCCTCGGTGTCCACGGTTCGCAGCGACATGGGCAGCTCCTTCCCCTCACGTGCCCGGGGCGCTCGGGTCGGCGGACGCGGCTGCGCCCGACCGTGCGATGGCCGCCTCGTCGGTCCCCAGATACGAGGCCACGACCGCAGGATGTTCGATCACGTCGGTCGGGTGCCCCTCGACGACGACGCGCCCCAGATCGAGCGCGATCATACGGTCGGAGATCGACGAGAGCAGCGGGAGGTCGTGCTCGATCACGAGCAGGCTGGCGCCCAGCTCGTCCCGGACCCGGCGCAGCAGCGGGGCGAGCGCCTCGGCCTCGCGCTGGGCGATGCCACTCGAGGGCTCGTCGAGGAGCACGACCGACGGGTCCTGGGCGAAGACGCAGGCCAGGTCGACGACCCGGCGGGTGCCGGTGGACAGCTCCCGCACGAACTTGTCGCGGTAGGCCCCCAAGCCCAGCAGCTCGATCAGCTCGGCCACCCGGCGGGCCACCGCGGTCTCGGAGTCGTCGACCGACGGGAAGTGGAGCGCGGCCGCCACCGGGTCGCGCACCTCGATGTGCTGCTCGAGGGCGACGGCGATGGCCTCGTCGACGGTGAGGCCGGGGAACAGGCGGCCGTCCTGGAACGACCGGCCGAGGCCCCGCCACGAGCGCACGTGGGCGGGCGTCCCGTGGATGGCGCGGAGGCGACCCGAGCCCCGGGCCGCCAGCCGGATCGTCCCCGAGTCCGCCGGCGTGAAGCCCGAGATGACGTCGAACAGCGTCGTCTTGCCGGCGCCGTTGGGGCCGATGAAGCCGACGATCTCGCCCCGGCGCACGTCGAAGCTGACGTCGTCGAGCGCCCGCACGCCGCCGAAGCGACGCGACACGCCCCGGACCTCGAGCACCACCGGCGGCTCGGCCGCCTCGGCCCCGTCGCCGTTCCCGTTGCCGCCCGCCGGCACCGCGACCGGGGCGGCGTGGGCGGCGTGGGTGGCGGTCGCCTCGGCCTCCTCCGCCGCCTCGACCGCGGCCTGCTGGTTGCCGGCGTTGAGGAACACCGACCGCAGCAGGTCGGGCCGCCCCAGCAGGTCGGTGGTGGGCCCCTCGAACCGGATCTCGCCCTTCTCCATGAAGTAGGCCCGGTCGGCCACGGTCAGCGCCACGTTCACCGACTGCTCGACGAGGATGATCGTCACGCCCTGCTCACGCAGCTCGCGCACCATGTCGAGCAGCTGGCCCACGACGGCCGGCGCCAGGCCCAGCGACAGCTCGTCGATCATCAGCAGCCGCGGCTTGGCCATGAACGCCATGCCCAGCGTCAGCATCTGCTGCTGGCCGCCGGACAGGTTGCCGGCCGGCTCGTGCAGCCGGGCGGTGAGCATGGGGAAGATCTCCAGCACCCGCTTCGTGGCCGCCCGGACCTCGGCCGGGTCGCGGCGTTGCTGCCAGGCGGCCAGCCGCAAATTGTCGGCGACGCTCAGCTGGGTGAACACGCCTTGCCCGCCGGGCACCTGGGCCACGCCCCGGGCTGCCACCTCGTTGGGCGGCGTGTGGGTCATGTCGCGCCCGTCGAACACGACCGCGCCGGCGCTGGGCTGAACCAGGCCCGACATGGCCTTCAGCAGGGTCGACTTGCCGGCGCCGTTCGTGCCGAGCAGGGCGACGATCTCGCCCTCGTCGACCTCGAGGTTGACCCCGAACAGGACCTGGACGTTGTCGTAGTGGACGTCGATGTCGCGGGCCAGCAGCAGCTTGACCTTGCCCTGGCGCCGCAGGTGGGCGACCTCCGAGCGGGCCGCCGTGCTCCGCCACACCTGGGCGATGTCCTGGGCGACGAAGCTGCCGCCCGAGGCCAGGATCAGGCCGCCGAGCACGAAGACGGGCGCCGCCACCAGCAGGCCGGTGCGGATGCCGTGGGCGTCGCCCAGGCTGCCGATGATCGGCAGGATCAGGACGCCGGGCAGGACCCACAGGGTGCCGACCGCGAACCCGAAGGCGCGGACCTTGGCCGGCACGGCCAACGACATCACTGCGAACGCCCCCGGGACCAGCAGGAAGATGCCCACCGACATGAGGCAGTTGGCGGCGATGGACAGCCCGATCCACGGGGAGAGCGCGAACAGGACCCAGGTGGCGCCGATGGCGCACGACACGTAGGCCAGGAACGTGAGCACGTAGCCCGGCCCCCTGGCCATCAGGCGGGCGGCCAGCGGCACCCCGGCCAGCAGGCCCACCAGCTGGGCCGGGCCCTCGATCAGGGCGGCCAGGAAGCCCCGGGCCCGCTCGTCGAGGCCGTAGACCTCGTCGTAGAACAGGCCCGAGAACGTGACCAGGCCGATGATGGCGATGGCCAGGAACGGCAGCGCGTAGTAGACGCGCCGCAGGCTGCGCACCTGCCACAACAGCCGCCACGACTCGGCCCACGACGCCGCCTCCTCCTCGGTGTCGGCGACGTCGTCGGACGCCCCCATGGCCCGCCGCTCGAACCGGCCCCGCACCGGCTCGCGCAGGCGCACGGCCAGCAAGACGAAGACGGCGGTGACGATGGCGAACAGGAAGAACGGCGAGCGCCAGCCGAACGCGTAGGCGATCGTGCCGGCCAGGATCGGGCCGAGGAACTGCCCGAGGGCGTTGGCGTAGCGGTGGACGGCGTAGACCTGGGGCCGAACCGGTACGTCGTAGTAGTCGGCGATCAGCGAGTTGTGCACCGGGTCGTTCACCGCTCGGCCCAGGCCGGCGCCGGCGCGGCCGACGCCCAGCATCCACACGGTGGAGGCCAGGCCGGTGAGCACCGAGAACACGGCCCAGGCGGCGGCGCCGCCGATGGCCAGCGGCAGCCGCCGCCACCGGTCGGCGTAGAAGCCGATCGGCACGGCCAGCAGCAGCGCGGCCAGCACCGACAGCGAGGTGACCGTGAGGATGCCGTTGAGGTCGAGGCCGAAGTGGTCGCGGACCTCGGGCAGCAGCACGCCGAACGCGGTGCGGTCGAGCTCGTCGGCCATGTTGAGGCCGAACAGCACCGCCAGCGGGTACAGCGCGGCCCCGCCGGTGGTGCGGCGCTTCCAGCGGGCCCACGGGCCCCCGCTGGCGGCCGCGGCCTCGTCCTGCTCCGCGGCCGCGCCACGGGCCAGCGCCGCGTCCACCGCCGCCGTGTCGATGGCGGCGTCGCCGTCGCCCATGCTCGGGGCCCAGCCGGCGGCGTCGGGGTTGGCGGGATCGGGGCCGCCCGGGCCCCGCTCGTCCACGGCGTCGCCCACGGGCTCGGTCACGAGCTCGCCTCCTCGTGCGTCGACGGGGCCGGCTCCGGGGCCGGCGTCGGGGGCGCCGAGGCCGGGGCGTCGCCGTTGGGGGGCGGGGGCTCGCCGGCGACCGCAGCGGGCGGCCCGTCCGCCTCCCCGCCGGCCTGCTCGCCGGCCGCTGTGCCGCCCGCCTCCGCCACCGCGTCGGCGGCGTGGGTCAGCGCCACCTCCTCCTCGGCGGTGACCTCGACCCGCACGTCGGCCACCAGGCTCGGGACCACCAGGCCCCGCCGGCGGGCCACCCACCGCAGCGCGGCGTCGCGCACGTCGGCCAGTACGCCGCCCAGCCCCGTCGGGAACATCAGCAGCACGGCCAGCAGACCCACCCCGGTGGCCAGGAACTGCCAGTCGAGGGGCAGGAAGAAGTCGGCGCCCCGCACGTACACGGCGCCGAGCACGGCCCCGGGCAGCGAGCCGAGGCCGCCGATCACCACCATGGAGAACAGGTCGAGGCTGCGCTGGGCCGCGTACAGGTCGGGCGCCAGGCCACCCTGCTGGTGGACGAACAAGGCGCCGGCCAGGGCGGCCAGGAAGCCGGACAGGGCGAAGGCGGCCAGCGTCGTCCGGGAGGCGTTCACGCCGTAGGACCGGGCCGCCCGCTCGTTCTCGCGGATGGCGATCAGCGCCCGGCCGGTCCGGCTGTGGCGGACGCCGACGACCATGGCCAGCGCCAGCCCCAGGAAGGCGAGCGACACGTAGAAGAACCGGGTCTCGTTGCTCAGCTCGATCGTGAGCAGCTGGGGGTCGTCGATCCGGCGGCCGGGCAGCCAGTCGACGATCGTGCGGTTGAGCCCGTACGAGGCGATGAACAGCGCGAACGCCAGCGTGCTGACCGCCAGCGTGAGGCCCCGCCGCCGCAGCGCCGGGTATCCGACGATCACGGCCGCCACGCCGCCGACCAAACCGGCGATCACGACTGCGAACGCCAGGTCCCAGCCGTAGCGGTCGGTGAGCGCGCCGCCGGCCACCGCCCCGACGCCCACGAACGCCATGTGACCGAGGCTGACTTGGCCGGCCCACCCGGTGAGCACGACCAGCGAGGCGGCCACGATGCCGAACAGGACGATGATCGTCGCCAGGTTGAGCCGGCTGGTCGACAGCCACAGCGGCAGCGTGAGGACGAAGACGCCGAGCACCGCCCAGATGGCGGCCCGGGCCGCCCGCACCTCGGGCAGGCGGGCCAGCTCGCGGGGGATGGGCCGCACCTCGCGGGTGGCCTGCCACGTGGCCGAGGCGTCGGTGTCGACCCGCCCGCCGTTGGCTCCGGCCCGGCGCATCAGCAGCAGGGCGACCAGCACGACCACGAACAGGACGGCGTCGTTGTAGGCGGGCCGGTTGCCGTCCTGGAACACCATGGCCTGGTCGACGATGCCGATCCCGATGGCGGCGCTCACCACGGTGGGGAACCGCTCGAACCGCCCGATCACGGCGGCCGCCAGCGCTTGGACCAGGAAGCTGGGTGGCAGCACCTCGCCGATGGGCAGGCCCACGGCCCCGGCGCGCAGGAACACGGCGATGAAGGCCAGGGCGCTGGCGATCGCCCACACGATGGCGTGCAGGCGCCGGACGGGGATGCCCAGCGTGGCCGCCCGGTCGGCCCGCTCGGCCGCGGCCACCACGGCGATGCCGACGCTCGAGCGCCGCAGGAACCAGCCGAGCGCCAGGAGCACGACCGGCACCGCCACCATCGTGAAGATGTCGTTGGCGTTGAAGATCGTGCCCTCGACCTCGAACCGGGTGTCGAACGGCGGCGCGATGCGAGTGCCGAAGTCGAAGTCGTCGGTGAAGGCCCGGGGCAGCAGCAGCGCCGAACCGGTCAGCAGCTGGGCGACGCCGATGGTGGCCACGGTCAGCACCAGGCGCGGGGCCCGGAAGAACCGACCGATGATCAGCGTCTCGACCAGCACGCCCAGCACGAGGGCGGCGGCCAGGCCGATGGCGAAGCCGAGCCAGTAGTTGAGGCCCGACGACACGACGAGCATCACCGCCAGCGTCGCCGGCACGCCGCCCAGGTCGCCCTGGGCGAAGTTCACGATGCGGTTGGCCCGGTAGACGAGGGCGATGCCGAGGGCGATCAGCGCGATCCGCCCGCCGACCAACGCGCCCCCGAGCACGACGCCGCTCGGCGCCGGGAACAGCAGGCGCTGCACGACCAGCAGCGCCACGAGCGGCGCGAGGAAGGCGAGGCGCTCCCGCCAGCGGGCGGCGACCTCGGCCGGCGTGCTCCGGAAAGCCGTCGCCCCGCCTGCTTGCATCGTCGTCATCGCACTGTTCCCCCCTGGTCCCGTGCGATCGCACACCCCGGGCTAGGCCCGCCCGGCGGTCGGCGGTGGTGGGTCCCCCGTCGTCGTGTCGGTTCGGTCGGCGGATGTCTGGGCGGCCCCCCAGCCGGCGAGGATGGCCCGCACCATGTCGTGGACGAGGCCGGCGGCCTCGTCGGGTGAGAGGGCGTGTTGCTCCCGCAGCGCCTCCCAGGTGCCCGGGCTCGTGGCGATCTCCAGCGCGGCCTGCAGGCGGGGCCGCTCGCCATCGGGGACCGTTCCCAGCTCGGCGGCGAACACACCCTCGACCTCGTCGGACAACGCCCGGCGGCCCCTGTCGAGCACGCGCCGGATGACCGGCGAGAACGGCTCCTGGAGGATGGCGGCCCGTCGGACGTTGGCGCCCTCCTCGTAGATGGCGCGGTGCCGCTCGGTGAGCGTGCGGATGCGCTCGTCGAGCTCGCCGGTCACGTCGACCGGGAGGGCGTAGAGCTTCTCCATGCGCTCGTGGTGGCGGACCGCCGCCTCGCAGAACAGCGATTCGACGTCGTCGAAGTGGACGTAGACCGAGCGCAGCGACACGCCGGCCTCGTCCGCGATCTCGCGCCCGGTCGGGCGGAGGTTGCCCTCCTGGAGGAGCGTCAGCAGGGCGTCGACGACCGCGGTGCGGGTGCGCGCCGACCGGCTGGCCCGCCCGTCGGTCTGCCCGCCGGCCTGGCCGCCCGTCCGGCCGGCCGCGGCGCCGCGCGGTGCGCCCCGACGCGTGCCCTGACGCGGCATCTCACGCGACACCGCACGCGGTGTGACGCTCGTCTCCTCCACTGGACCGGAACCTACGGTTTTTTCACTCCACGTGCAACAGGTCGGAGCTTGTGCCCGGACCCGGGCGCGGGGTACAAATCCCCCGGTGTTAGGTTTACCTAATAACCGTGACGACGAGGTCGACGACGAGGTCACGGTGCGTGAGGTCCTGGTCGACCTGGCGGACCGCGTGCGGGGCCGGCTGGCCCCCGAGCCCGCCGGGCCGGCTTCGCCGGGTCAGCCGGGCGGCGGCGGGGCCGCCGTCGCCGACCTCGTGGCCGACGACCGCCTGTTCCCCGCCCTGACCAGGGTTGCCGGCCCCCGCTTCGGCAGCGACGACGCCGCGCTGGTGGGGGCCCAGCTCGTGCGCGAGTGGGTGGCCACCGTGACCGCGGCCGCGGTCACGACCTGGGGCCGCCAGCGCCGCCTGTTCGATTGGTCGCCGCACAACGTGGTCGTCCGGGCCGACGGGACCGTGGCGCTCCGCCGCCCGAGGCTGCTCGTCGCGGCCGACGACCCGCTGGCGGCGGCGCCCGGCGTGACGGTGGCGCCCGAGCACGCCCTCCTCCACACCCTGCTCGACGGCGTCCTCGGGACCGACCCGGGGTCGGGCCCGGTCGCCGCCATCGTGGCGGCCGCCCGCCGGGCCGTGCGGTCCGGCGACCGCCACTACTGGGGCACCGCCGCCCTGACCGTGGCCAACACGCTCACCGCCGTCAGCCACGAGGTGGGCCCGCGGGCCGACCGCGACCGCGAGCTGATCCTGGCCCGCCGGCCCGACCTGGCCCGCACCGTCGAGGTCCTCACCGTCGACGACGGCCGCGGTGGCACGGTGTCGTGCGCCCGCCGTCTCACCTGCTGCCTGCTGGTCAAGCTGCCCGGCGAGGTGCAGTGCGGGACCTGCAACCTCCGCGACCCCGACCGGTGCCGGGCCGCGCTGGCGGCCTGGGCCCGGGCCGAGCGCGCCCGCCACCGGGCGGCGGCCGCCTGCGCCAGCTGACCGGCCGACGCCCGCACGCTCGGTCATTCCGCGCCCCGGTACGGCGCGCGCTGTGACGGATGTCGCCGGAGATCCGCGTCGGGCCGGGCTGCTTGTGCAGCTAGCGTCGAGCTGTTACCTGGCGGTAATCGTGGCGGGTCCCTCTCCCCCCGGAGGCAGTCGTGTTCGCTCGCTTGGGTCGCTGGTGCTTCCGCCGGCGCTGGATCGTCATCGTCGCCTGGATCGCCGTCCTCGTCGTCGGCGGCGGCATCATGAGCTCGGTCGGCACCAACTCGCGCTCCGAGTTCGAGCTGCCCGACGTCGAGAGCCGACGCGGCACCGACATCCTCGAGGACGCCTTCGGCGGCCAGGGCGCCGGCATCACCGGCACGATCGTGTTCCAAGCCGACCAGGGCGTCGACGACCCCGAGGTCCGCCGGGCCATGGAGGGACTGTTCGCCGAGGTCGGCGAGATGACCGTCGACGGCCAGCCGCTGCGCGTCACCAGCCCCTACAGCGAGGAGGGGGCCCGCCAGATCTCCCAGCAGGGCGAGCACGCCGGCCGCATCGCCTACGCGGACGTCGAGCTGCCGTCCGACATCAACCAGGAGGACGCGTTCGAGCTCACCGAGGACATCGAGGCCGCCATCCCCGAGGTCGAGGGCCTCCAGATCGAGCTGGGCGGCACGATCTTCGCCGAGTTCGAGGAGCCGTCGTCCGAGCTGCTGGGCCTGGCCTTCGCCATCGTCATCCTCATCCTGGCGTTCGGCTCGGTGCTGGCCATGGGCCTGCCGGTCGGCGTGGCGCTGGCCGGCATCGGGGTGGGCACCGTGCTCGCCGGGCTGGTCAGCCACCTGGTGACGATGCCCGACTTCGCCACCACGCTCGGCCTGATGATCGGCCTCGGCGTGGGCATCGACTACGCGCTGTTCATCGTCACCCGCTACCGCGAGAACCTGCACGCAGGGCAGGACACGGAGACCGCCACGGCCGTCGCCATCGACACCGCCGGCCGGGCCGTGCTGTTCGCCGGCACGACCGTGGTCATCGCCCTGCTCGGCCTCGTCATCATGCAGATGAGCTTCGTCACCGGCCTGGCGGTGGGGGCTGCCGTCGTCGTGGCGGTGACGATGGTGTCGTCGCTCACGCTGCTGCCGGCGCTGCTCGGCTTCGCGCAGCACCGCGTCGAGCTGACCCGGTGGCGGGGCCTGATCGCCGCCGGCCTCGTCGCCGTGGCGCTCGTGGGCGCCGGCCTCGAGATCGGGCCGCTGATGATCGGCCTGCCGCTGGCGGTCGTCGTCCTGCTGGCCGGGTTCGCAGTCGCCCCGCTGCGCCGCGAGGTCGAGCGCCGCCCGCCGAAGCCGCGGCGCGAGACCGTCGCCTACCGGTGGAGCCGCGCCATCCAGCACCACCCGTGGCGGGCCGCCGTCGTCGGGACCGCGGCGCTCGCCGTGCTGGCGCTGCCGGTCGGGGGCATGCGCCTCGCCTTCTCGGACGAGGGCAACTTCCCCGAGGACACGACCACCCGCAAGGCCTACGACCTGCTGGCCGAGGGCTTCGGCCCCGGGTTCAACGGCCCGCTGGTCGTGGCCTCCGAGCTGCCTGAGGGCGCGGACCCGGCCGTGGCCCAGCCGGTCACCGACGCGCTGGCCGCCGCCGAGGGCGTCGAGCTCGCCTCCCCCGGCATCCCCAACCCCGACGGCACTGCCGTCATGTGGCGGGTCATCCCCACGACGGCCCCGCAGGACGAGGAGACGACCGAGCTCGTCCACCGGCTGCGCGACGAGGTGCTGCCGGCCGCCACCGAGGGCACCGGCCTCGACCCGGCCGTCACCGGCTTCGTCGCCATCGCCGTCGACTTCTCCGAGTACCTGGCCGACCGGCTGCCCTGGCTGTTCGCCGCCGTGCTCGGCCTGTCGTTCCTGCTGCTCATGGCCGTGTTCCGGTCGGTGCTCGTGCCGCTCAAGGCCGTGGTCATGAACCTGCTGTCGATCGGCGCGGCCTACGGTGTCGTCGTCGCCGTGTTCCAGTGGGGGTGGGGCGGCTCGCTGCTCGACATCGCCCCTGCGCCCATCGAGCCGTTCGTCCCGATGATGCTGTTCGCCATCGTCTTCGGGCTGTCGATGGACTACGAGGTGTTCCTGCTGTCCCGCGTCCGCGAGGAGTGGGTCCGCACCGGCGACAGCCGCACGTCGGTGGCAGACGGCCTGGCCGCCACGGCCCGGGTCATCACCGCGGCGGCGGCGATCATGGTCTTCGTCTTCGGCAGCTTCCTGCTGGAGAACGACCGGACCATCAAGCTGTTCGGCACCGGCCTGGCCACGGCCGTTCTGCTCGACGCCACCGTCGTCCGCATGCTGCTCGTCCCGGCGACCATGGAGCTGCTGGGCGACCGCAACTGGTGGCTGCCGCGGTGGCTCGACCGGATCCTGCCCCGCGTGGCGGTCGAGGGGCCGGCCGTCGCCCACGACGCCGGGGCCGGGGCCGAGTCCGGGGTCGATGCCGGCGGGGAGCGCCAGCCCGAGCCGGTCTGAGCCCGTCCCCGGTCGACCTGCGGAGGGGGCCGCTGCGCCGGCCCCCTCCGGCGCGCTCGGGGACACGCGGCGTCCCCGTGCCGGCGGGCCCCTCAGACCCCGGCGCGGAGGATCTCGTGCTCGAGCGCCCGGAACCGGGGATCGCGCCGCACGGCCGACGCCGCGACCGCCCGAACGGCACGTCGATGCTCTCGGCCATCCGGCCGGGGCGTGAGCACCACGACCCGGTCGCCCTCGCCGCTGCGGTCGCCGACGGCCCCGACCCCGCCGTCCCCTGGTCGGCGGGGTCGGCCGCGGCCGGGGAGGGCGGCACGCCGGCGGGGATCAGGCGACGTGGCGGCGGGCGCGCAGGACGACGTCGTGGGGGTGGTGGGCCGCGGACGCCGCGCCGGGCGGGCGCGGGCGGGTCTCGTGGACCTCGATGGTCCAGCCCGGCGCGCCGGTCAGGGCGGCGGCCACGTCGTCGACCCGCACGTAGGCGTCGGGGTCGAACGGCCGGGTCGGGCCGTCGGGCCCGGCCACCGGCCCCGCCGCGAGGTCGTGGCCGACCACGAGCAGCGTGCCGCCGGGCGCCACCGCGTCCAGCAGGTTGCGGACGGCCCGCCCGTCGGGCGTCCGGGGGATCGCGGCGTACTGGGCGGACACCAGGTCGAACGCCCCGGCCGGGAACGGGTCGAGCCCGTTGGCGTCGGCCCGCCGGCACTCGATGGCCACGCCCCGCTCGGCGGCGGCCGCCGCCACCCGGTCCAGAGCCCGCCCCGAGACGTCGCTGGCGGTCACCGTCCACCCCCGCTCGGCCAGCCACAGGGCGTCGCCGCCCTCCCCGGCGCCGACGTCGAGGGCCCGGCCGGGCGTGAGGCCGCCGGCCTCGGCGACCAGCGCGCCGTTGGGACGGCCGCTCCACAAGGGGCCGGAGGCGTAGCGGCGGTCCCAGTCGGCCGCCGGGGCCGAGGGCCGGGCGGCGGCCCGGACGTCCTCGTCGGCGAGGTCGACGGCGATGGCGGCGCCCACCCGGCCGCCCTGGGCGGCGGCCTGGGCGACCTGCTGGACGGGATCGGTGACGTTGCCGGCGGCGTACAGGCCGGGCACGCCGGCGACCGCCCCGGTGGCGTCGGTCTCGACGACGTCGCCGAGCCCGCTCGGGTGGGGCGCGGTCCGGAGCCCCAGGGGCGCGAACGGCTCGACCCGCACCGCGAAGCGGGGGCCGACCGCCACCCCGCCGGCGGGGAGCCGCTCGCCGCTCGCCAGCTCGACGGCGGCGACGCGGCCGTCACCGCCGGTGACGACCCGGCGCACGGGGCCGGGGACGACCGCCACGCCGGCGGCCCGCAGGGCGGCGAGACGGCCGCCGTCCCACCCCTCGTCACCGAGGACCTCCCCGTGGAGCACGACGGTCAGGTCGTCGGTGAGCTGGCGGAACAGCCCGGTGGGGTGGAGCCCGGCGGGGTGGGTGACGATCTGGACGAGCGGCCGGTCCCGCAGCTCGTAGCCGTGGCAGAACGGGCAGTGGACGACGTCGTGCCCCCACCGCTCGGCCACGCCTTCGATGGCGGGCAGCTCGTCCACCAGGCCGGTGGCAGCCAGCACCCGCCGGGCGAGAAGGGCGTGGCCGCCGGCGAGCTCGACCCGGAAGCGGCCGTCGCCGGCGTCGCGGGTCACCCGGGTCACGCGCCCGGCGAGCACCTCCCCGCCGTAGCGGCGGACCTCCTCCCGCCCGGCGGCGAGCAGCTCGGCCGGCGGCCGGCCGTCCCAGCCGAGGTAGCTGTGCATGTGGATGGCGGGGGCGTTCCGGGGCTCGCCGGCGTCGACGACGATCACCGATCGGCGCTGGCGCCCGAGCTGGAGGGCGGCCGCCAGCCCGGCGGCCGAGCCGCCGACGACGGCGACGTCGCACCACCGCTCGACGGGTTGGGGAACGTGGTCGCTCATGGACCGGACGATAGGGTCATTCTCGTATATCGCACGCGAACTTGCAGTATTCGCAAGACCGTCGCACCGGCGCCCGCACTGGAGGGCGCCAGGAGGAGCGCCATGGCCGACCTCGCCGAGATCGAACGGGTGGTGCGCACCCGACTGCGCAGCCTCCGCACCACGCTGGGCCTGTCGCTCGACGAGCTGGCGGCCCGCACCGCCCTCAGCCCGTCCACGATCAGCCGGATCGAGACCGGTAAGCGGGCCATCAGCCTCGACGTCCTGCTACCGCTGGCCGCCGCCCTCCAGGTCGACCTCGACGCGCTCCTCGACGTGCGCAGCGACGACGACGTCGTGATCCGCCCGGCACCCCACGCCGCCGGCGGGCGCACGACCTGGATGCTGAGCCGACCGACCAGTCGCACGATCGCGGTCAAGGTGCGGATCGAGCCGACCCCGGCGCCGCCCGAGCCCCGGGTCCACCCCGGCCACGACTGGTTCTTCGTGCTCGAGGGCCGGGTCCGCCTGACGCTCGGCGAGCGGGAGATCCTCGTCGAGGCCGGCGAGGCCGCCGAGTTCGGCACGATGACACCGCACGCGCTGGCCGCCGTCGACGGCCCCGCCGAGATCCTCCAGATCTTCGACCGCGACGGCCACCGCGCCCACGTCCACCACGCCGCCGGCGACCCGGCGGCCGGGTAGCGGGGCCGCGCCGGGCCGGCCCCGACCGGCCGCCCCACCCCGGATCTCGACACGCCCGCCGATCCCGGCAAGGATCACCCGTCGTGGCGACCCGGCGGATCACCCGAACCAAGACGAGCGCAGCCGTCGCCGACCACATCCTCGAGCAGATCTTCGAGGGACGCCTCCGGTCGGGCGACCGGATCGACCTCGACGAGCTGTGTCGCGAGCTCGACGTGAGCCGGCTGCCGGTCCGCGAGGCGATCGTGATGCTCGAGCGCGACGGCATCGTGTCCTCGGCCTATCACCGCGGGGTGTTCGTCGAGCCGTTCGACGCCGAGTCGATCATCGACGACTTCGAGGTCATCGGGCTGCTCAGCGGCGTCGCCGTCCGGCGCCTGGCCGACAAGCAGGACCCGGAGGTGATCGCCGCCCTCCAGGGCCTGATCGACGAGCTGCGGGCCACGCCGCCCGAGGACGACAACCGCGTGGTCGAGCTGGTGCGCACGATCCTCACCACCGAGCACCGGGCCGGCGGGTCCCGCCGCCTGCGGGCCGAGCTTCGGGCGTTCACCGGGTACCTGCCGCTGGCGTTCCGCATCTCGATCGGCCGCAGCCACGAGGACACGGTCCGGGCCCACGCCCGCGTCGTGGAGGCGATCGCCGCCGGCGACGGCGAGAAGGCGGCCCGGTACCGGCTCGACGACTTCCGCGACACCGGCCGACGCATCGTCGCCGAGCTGGAGCGGCGGGGCGTCCTCCACGACGGCGGCGAGTCCGAGCCCGCCAGCGATGCCGAGGCCGAGGCGGAAGCGGCCGGGGCGTAGGCCCCTCCTCCCCCCCGGCCCGGAGCTACGGCGCCCGCCCGTCGGGCCCCAGGATCCGCACCGGGTCGGTGCCGTCCCAGGTGACCGCCGCCCGGGCCAGCATGGCCAGGTTGTGCAGGAAGCCCGGCGTGCTCTCGACCACCTCGGTGTAGAAGCCGAAGTCGGCGGACGTGTCGACGAAGGCCGTCCGGAACCGCCCCGCGTCGCTCTCGGCCGCGATCTCGTAGCCGAGGGCCTCGTAGTGGGCCTTCTTGCCGTCGTAGTCGGGCGTGACGGTGGCGAGCTGGTGGAAGGCGCAGGTGCCGCCCCGACTCCACTCGCGGTACACGCTGGGCCGGTCGCAGTACTGGTGGATCAGCTCGATCTGGACCGGCCCGGCCTGGGCCACCCCGACCTGGCAGGTGATCGTCGCCGGGGCACCCCGGTAGGTGGCGTGCTGGTCGAAGGTGGGCAGGACGTGGAACGGGCCCACGCCGAACACCCGGGCCCACCGCTCGGCGGCGACGGGCACCTCGTCGTCGACGAGGAAGCCCAGCTGGAAGAAGCGGTACTCGCCGTCGGGCCAGGGCTCCTGGTACAGCGGGTGGCCGATCGGGCTCACAGCACCAGCACCTCCTGCACGGCGGTGGCGACCAGGCGGCCGGCGTCGTCGTGGATCGCGCCTCGGGCCAGGCCCCGGTCGCCGACCACGGCCGGGGCCTCCTGGGTGTAGAGGTGCCACCGGTCGAACCGCACCGGCCGGTGGAACCACAGGGCGTGGTCGAGGCTCAGGCCGTTGGCCCGGCCCGGCCCGCCGGCGTCCGGCCGGTCCCGGAACGCGGCGCGGAACACCATGTCCATGAGCAGGAAGTCGCTGGCGTAGGCCAGGAGGGCGGCGTGGCGCACGGGGTCGTCGCCCAGGGCCCGCGGCGCCCGGATCCAGTGCGACCGGACGGGGTCGTTCGACGGCGGGCCCAGGAACGACGGCGGCTCGCCCATGCGGAACTCGACCGGCGGTGGTTGCTCGATCCAGTGGCGCCCGTGAGCGGCCAGCTCGGGCGGGAGCTCGGCGGCCCAGTCCTGGAGCGTCGGCAGCTCCTCGGGCGGCGGCGTCGGGGGCGGCGGCGCGGTCACGTCGGGCTCGGACCCGCCCTCGTGGAACGAGACGACGGCGTTCAGCAGCGGCGCGCCCGCCTCGGCCACGGTGACCTGGCGCCGGGCCATGGTCCGCCCGTCGCGCAGCCGGTCGACGGCGACGTCCAGCGGCCGGCCGGGCGTCCCGGCCTTCACGAACGTGGCGTGCAGCGAGTGCGGGGGCTTGCCGGTGACGGTGGCCGCCGCGGCCACCAGGGCCTGGGCCAGGAGCTGGCCGCCGTAGACGCGCGGCAGCGACCGGCGGGCGTCGGGCGGGGCCCGGAACCGGTCGTCGCCGTGCCGCTCCAGCTCGAGCGCCCCCAGGAGCGCGTCGAGCGCAGCGTCGAGGCGGGACGGCAGGGACGAGAGCACGGCGGTAGTCTAGGCGGCAGTTTGATCAAAGATCTGTTATGCGATTACATGCCGCCACACGCCCTGACAGGACGGCGTGAGCGAACGGCATCGCAGGACAGGGGTGCTCGCCGAGGGGGGCGCATGCTGAGCGACGAGAAGGTCCTCATCACCGGCCCGGCCGGCCGCATCGCCTTCGGCCTGGCCAAGACGCTGGCGGCGGACAACGAGGTGTGGGGCATCGCCCGCTTCCAGGACGCCGCGGCCCGGGCCGAGGTCGAGGCGCTGGGTGTGACGACCCGGGCCGTCGACCTGGCCGACGGCGACTTCGGCGACCTGCCGTCCGACTTCACCTACCTGCTGCACGTCGCCGCCGACTTCGGCGAGGACTACGAGCGGGGCCTCCGCGTCAACGCCGAGGGCACCGGGCTGCTGCTGGCCCACTGCCGGCGGGCGAAGGCGGCGCTGGTCATGTCGACCGTGACCGTCTACCGGCCCCACCCCGACCCCTGGCACGCCTTCCGAGAGGACGACCCGCTGGGCGACGCCGGCCTCCCCTCGCCCCGGCCGTACTCGATCACGAAGATCGCCGAGGAGGCGGTGGCCCGGTACTGCGCCCGCCACCTCGAGCTGCCGATCACGATCGCCCGGATGGGCTGCGCCTACGGCGACCGGGGCGGGCTGCCCCTGTGGCACCTCAACGCCATCGCGGCCGGCGAGCCGGTCGTCGCCCGGTGGGACCCCCTCCCCTACAGCCCCATCCACTACGACGACATCAACGCCCAGCTCGAGCCGCTGCTCGACGCTGCGTCCGTGCCGGCGACGATCGTGAACTGGTGCGGCGACGTACCGGTCACCGTGCAGGAGTGGTCGGCGTACTTCGGCGAGCTGCTCGGCACCGAGGCCCGGGTCGTGACCGAGGTGGTGCCGGGCGCCTCGGTCGGCTCGGTCGGCGACCACACCAAGCGGGCCGCCCTCACCGGGCCGTGCCGGGTCGACTGGCGCGACGGCTTCCGCGACATGGCCGCTCTCCACGTCCCCGACCGCGTGAAGGCAGGTTGACATGGGCCGCTACCCATCCGCCGACCAGCTGCTGACCGAGGCCGCCGAGCGGGCTGGGCGATCCGACTTCGGCCCCGGCGACTTCCGGGACGGGCTCGTCGTGCTGCTCGACAGCCTCGAGCGCGACGGCGACCTGAGCCCCGACGCCGACGCCGCCGTCGTCGACGACCTCCGCCGCCGGCTCGTCAACCGGCTCGAGGTCGAGGCCTGGTACGCCGAGCACCCCGAGGTCGAGGTCGTCGCGGTCCGGGGCCCGGTGGACATCAACGGCCTGCCCCGCACCGGCACCACCGCCCTGGCCGACATGTTGTCGCTCGACCCGCAGTTCCGTTCACTGCGGGGCTGGGAGCAGGTGCGGCCGGTCCCGCCCCCGATCGCCGGGCGGGAGGCCGAGGACCCCCGCCGCCGGGCGTTCGAGGAGGCGCAGGCCCAGCGGACGGAGGCCGAGAAGGCCATGCACATCATGGAGATCGACGCCACGATGGAGGACACCGAGCTCCTCGGCATGGCGTTCCACGGCCAGGGGATGACGCTCCCGGTGCCCAGCTACCGCACCTGGTGGCGGAAGGCCGACCTCACCGAGACCTACCGCTACCACCGGCGCGTGGTGAAGCTGCTCGGCTCGCAGTGCCCGCCCGACCTGTGGCTGTTCAAGGCGCCACACCACAAGTTCCACCTCGAGGCGCTGGCCGGCGCCTATCCCGACGTGCGGTTCGTGATGACGCACCGCGACCCTGCCAAGGTGGTCCCCTCCTACGCCAGCCTCGTGTCGACGGTCCTGCCCCCACCCGACGGCGAGCGCGACCTGCAGGCGCTGGGCCGGGAGATCTGCCACCACCTGCGGGAGGGCGTCGACCAGGCGATGGACCAGCGGGCCCGCCTGGGCGAGGACCGCTTCCTCGACATCCACCACCGCGAGCTGGTGGCCGACCCGCAGGGCACGATCCGGCGCATCTACGACTGGCTCGACCTGGAGCTGAAGCCCGACGTGGCCCGGACGATCTTCGACTGGCAGGAGCGGAACCGGATGGGCGCGGCCAGCAAACACCGCTACACGGCCGAGCAGTTCGGGCTCACCCCCGACCAGATCCGCGCCGACTACGACCGCTACATCCGGCATTTCGACGTGCCGCTGGAGGGCTGACCCGATGGCCGTGACCGACCCCGACCTGCCGCTGGAGGGCCGACCGTGACCGACCTCCCGTCCTGGCAGGAGCAGCTGCGCGCCCTCGAGCCGGTCGTCGACGACCTGATCGCCGACTGGCGGCCCGACGGCGCCACCGAGGCCGAGCGCCAGGACATGACCAAGCTGGCGCTGTCGATCCTGGCCAACGGCTACCTGTGCCACGTCTACACCGACGACACCCGCCCGGCGTTCATGCCGCTGTGGAACTTCGCCTGCAACCAGGGCGGCCCCAACCCCGACTACGTCTACCTGCAGGCCGAGATCGACGAGAACGGCGTCTACGAGATCACCGGGTTCCGGGGCACGACGCGGTTCGTCGAGATCACCCAGCAGCAGCGCCGGATCATGGGCCTCGACCTGTTCGAGCGGCCCCAGGGCTCCCGCCCGGCGGGCCGGGGGCCGACCACCCACGAGCTCGACGACCTGACCATCGGCGACGACGGCTCGTTCCGGGTGATCCTCAGTGCCGAGCGGCCCGAGGGCTACGACGGCGACTGGTGGCAGATGGACCCCGGCGTGCAGTCGCTGCTCGTCCGCAAGTGCGCCTGCGACTGGATCAACGAGGAGGACGCCCGCATCGCCATCAACCGGCTCGACACGCCGGGCGCCGACATGACGCCGGGGGCGTTCGCGGCACGGTTCGCCGAGCTGCCCCGGTGGATCGAGGGGATGATCGCCTTCGACATGCGGCTCGTCCGCCACTACCTCGAGCACCACGGCAAGAACGTGCTGCTGCGGTCGCAGTGGATCCAGCAGGGCGGCGGCCTCGCCACCAAGCAGGCGTACTACGACGGCATCTACGAGATCGCCGACGACGAGGCGCTGATCGTCGCGTTCCCCGTGCCCGACCCGTGCCGCTACTGGCAGATCCTCGTGGCCGACGACCGGTTCGCCACCGTCGACTGGGTCAACCGCCAGTCCAGCCTCAACGACGTGCAGGCCAACGTCGACGACGACGGCTGGTTCCGGGGCGTGGTGGCCCGCCGGGACCCCGGCGTGTGGAACTGGCTCGACAAGGCCGACTTCCCCTGGGGCGTCCTCCAGGCCCGCTTCTACCAGGCGGCGGAGTACCCGGAGGCCACGGTCACCAAGGTGCCGGTCGCCGAGGTGCTCGACCACCTTCCGGCCAGCACCCGCACGGTCACGCCGGCCGAGCGGGAGGAGCAGCTGCGGACGCGGCGGACGGGGGCGCAGCTGCGGCGGATCTGGTAGCGGCGTCTTTCGGCGCCCGGGCCGGGCGCTCGGCCGGGGCCCCGGGCCGGGCGGCCGACCGGGCGCAGGGTCGGGCGGTCCGACACAATGCGGCCGATGGACACGACCGATGACCTGACCATCGACCGGCTGTTCTCCGTGGAGGGCAAGGTCGTCTTGGTGACCGGCGGATCCCGGGGGATCGGCGAGATGATCGCCGCCGGGTTCCTGGCCAACGGCGCCAAGGTCTACATCTCGTCGCGCAAGGCCGAGGCGTGCGACGCCACCGCGGCGCGGCTGTCCGAGCGCTACGGCCAGCCGTGCGTCTCGCTGCCCAGCAACCTGGCCCGCCTCGACGGCGTCGACCAGCTGGTCACGCGCCTGGGCGAGCACGAGTCGCGGCTCGACGTGCTGGTCAACAACGCCGGGGCGACGTGGGGGGCGCCGCTCGGCCAGTTCCCGGAGCTGGGCTGGGACAAGGTGATGGACACCAACGTCAAGGGCGTCTTCTTCCTGACCCAGGCGCTGCTGCCGATGCTCGAAGCGGCGGCCACGGCCGAGGACCCGGCCCGGGTGATCAACATCGGGTCGGTCGACGGCATCAAGACGCCGGCGTTCGAGAACTTCTCCTACGGGCCGTCGAAGGCGGCGGTCCACGCCCTGACCCGCCAGCTGGCCGCTGCGCTGGTCGGGCGGAACATCCTGGTCAACGCGATCGCTCCGGGGCCGTTCCCCACGTGGATGCTCAGCGCCGGCGTCGGCGGGGGCGGCGACGTCGAGAACACCGACTGGGAGGCGCTGGGCCGCGGCGTGCCGCGGGGCCGGGTCGGCGGCCCGCAGGACATCGCCGGCCTCGCCCTCTTCCTCGCCTCCCGGGCCGGCGGCTACGTCGTCGGCGACGTCATCGCCTGCGATGGCGGCATCGTGGCCGCCCGCTGACGCGCCGGCGGGTGGGGCGGCGCGCCTCCGCGGAGCCGGCCGTCGATGGCGCCCGCGGGGTGGATCGGGAAGCCGGCGATGTCGATCGTGAGCTCGACCTCCAGGGTGCCGGTGGGGTTGGCGTAGCGGCCGGTGCCGCCCGTGACCGGGTGGTCGAGGTCGAGGTGCCAGAACCGCCGGTGAGTGACCGCCGGTGAGTGACCGCCGGGCCGTCGGCGGGCGGCCGTCGGACCCGTCAGCGGACCTCGTGGGTCAGGCGGCCGGCGGCGCGGGCGGACTCGATCAGCGCGGCGACCGCCTCGGGCCCGCCGGGCGGGTCGCGGAGCACGTGGCGGTCGTCGACCTCGGCCACGGCGGCGGCGAACTCGGCGTGCATGTTGCGCGTCGCCGGCTCGTCGGTGAACTCGTGGCCGCGGCGGGTGGTCACCCGGCGGACGCACTCCTCGACCGACGGGAGGATGATCACGTAGTCGAGCCGGTCGAGGCCGGTGGCCGCCGCGAAGGCCGGGAGGAACCACGGCCCGACGACACCGTCGTAGACGGTGGCGTAGCCGCCGGCCGCGAAGGCGCCGGCGGCGGCCGCCGACGCCACGGTCACCACCGTGTTCTGGTCGTGTGCCTCGGGGCGCCACGGCTCGACGGCGCCGCGGGCCAGGAAGGCGAAGAAGGCGTCGCCCTCGACGAGCACGCTGCGCTCGGCGGCGTCGGCGAGGAGACGGGCCACCGTCGACTTCCCGGCCCCGGGCGGCCCGGTAACGACCAGGAGCGAACCCATGCGCGCCAGTGTGCCCACCGTCGCCCCACCCCCGGCGACCTCCGCTCAGGGCGCCGGGTCAGGGCGTCATGAGCTCCACGGCCTGGTGGAGCATCACCGGCACGGCCCGCTCGTGGGGGCCGGCCACGACGGCCCAGACGAGGCGGGCGAGCCGCCGGTCGTGGCGGACCGCCAGCGACAGCGACACCCGGCCCTCCGCCACCAGGCAGAGGGCCTGGGCGGTCAGGTACCACGACCCGGTCTCGAGGCGGACCCAGCCGTCGCCGCGGTCGGCGATCCGCCACCCCTGCACGTGGTCGGGCGAGCCCGGCGGCCCGAGCCGCAGGCCCAGGAGCCGCCAGAGCCGGTGGGCGTTGCGCCGGGCGGCCGGCGCCCGTTCGAGGATCGCTCGGGCCCACTCCTCGGGCGAGGCGTCGGTCGCCGCCGGCGCCTCGGCCGTGAACAGGTCGACGTGGTCGGCCTCGCCCAGGGTCGTGAGCGCCCCGACCGAGCCGGGGACCTCCTCGACCTTGACCACCCCCGGCACCCCGCCCATGCCCCCACCCTACGGTCCCGGCGCCGCCTGCGCCGCCCGTGCCGGGGGGGGTGCGCCCCCGGCTCACGGGCCGGCGGTGGCCCGCAGGACGCGCGAGGCGCCGACGGCGGAGGCGGGGGTGGGTTGGTGGGGCCGCGGCCATGATCCGGGCGGCCCGCTCGCCCACCGCCGGCGTCCCCTCGGCGTTGGGCAGGACGTAGAAGCGGCCGGGGACGATGGGGTCCACGACCTGGTCCGCCACGGCTACGGCGCCCAACCCGGGGGCCGGGGACGATGGGGTCCACGACCTGGTCCGCCACGGCTACGGCGCCCAACCCGGGGGCCGCGGACGATGGCGTCCACGACCAGGTCCGCCACGGCTACGGCGCCCAACCCGGGGGCGGCCATCGACGCCGCCAGCTCGGCCCCGCCCGCCGGCGGGCCGGGCTCAGGGGGTCCCGTCGAGGGCCTTGAGCATGCGCTTGAGGGCGACCTGGCGGTAGGAAGCGTCGGCCAGCTCGCGCACCTCGTCCCAGTCGACCGGGGCGGCGTCGAGGTCGAGCGCCAGCCAGCCGCTCGGGCCGAAGTAGGGCGGCGAGTAGAACCGCTCGTCCTCGAGCACGGCGGCCCGCTCATCGGGGTCCGGCTTGAAGACGATGCCCCACGGGCGCTCCTCGGTGCCGGAGAACACGCCGAAGATCCTCTTGCCGGCCCGGAACGTCGGCCGACCCCACGCCTCGACCTCCACCGCCTCGGGGAAGGACAGGAACACCGCCCGCACCTCGGCCAGGTAGGGGTCGTCCTCCTGGTACATCCGGGGATGGCTCATGCCCGCAGGCTACGGAGCCGCCCGCCGGCCGTCCTGGAAGGATCGGACGAACGAGACCGGCCGACTGGGACCCCGATCCTGCCGCTGCCTAGATTCGCCGCCCGTGAGCGCGAACGGCGCGAACGGCGTCACGGCCGTGCTCGTCCACGGCGCGGGCCACACGGCGGCCGTGTGGCGGGAGACCCAGGCCGCCCTCCGTCACCCGTCCCTGGCCGTCGATTTGCCGGGCCGCGGCGACCGGCCGGCCGACATCACGACGGTGACGGTGACCGAGGCGGCCGACGCCGTCGTCGCCGACGTCGAGGCCCACGTCGAGGGCGACGTCGTGCTCGTCGGCCACTCGGTGGCCGCCACCCTGCTGCCGGCGGCCGCCGCCCGGCTCGGCGCCCGCGTCCGGCACCTGGTGTTCGTCGCCGGCATCGCCGCCCCCGACGGGGAGCCGCCCGTGGACGTCTTCCTGCCCGGCCGACGCGAGCAGGTCGACGCCCGCCTGGCCGAGCTGCGCGCCGAGCACGGCGGCCAGACGCTGGAGGCGGTCGGCGCCAAGGTCGGCCTGGCCATCGACTCGCTGAACCTGGCCAGCCAGCCGATGGCGTGGGCGGGCGTCCCGCCGGCGCTCCCCCGCACGTTCGTCCGCTGCCTGCAAGACCCCATCCAGCCCCGCGAGCTGCAGGACGCCTTCATCGCCCACTGCGGCGCCGGCACCGTCGTCGAGATCGACTCCGGCCACACGCCGGCGCTCGACGCCCCGACCGAGCTGGCGGCGCTGCTCGATGACATCCTCGCCGCCTCCGGGCGGCCCTGACGGGCCCGAACGGCGGGGGCCCACCGCCCCGGTCTCCGGCGTGCCCCGTATGAGTGTGGACTCACTCAGAGTAGAGTCGGGCCGGTGATCTCCGGGAAGGGCGAAGCCGAGGGCGAGCGCCAAGGCGAACGCGAGGGCGCGACGGGCCGGCGACGGCGTGCCGCGGCCCTGCCCCCGGCCGAGCGCCGCGCCGCCATCATCGAGGCCACCCTCCCCCTGCTGCTCGAGCATGGCCTGTCGGTGACCACCCGGCACATCGCCGAGGCGGCCGGCATCGCCGAGGGCACGATCTTCCGGGTCTTCCCCGACAAGGAGTCGCTCGTCCAGGCGACGGTCGACGCCGTCATCGACCCAACCCCCACCGAGCGGGCGATCGAGGCCATCGACCGCCACCAGCCGTTCGAGGACCAGCTGCGGGCGGCGGTGGCGGTGCTCCAGCGACGGGTGGCCGTGATCTGGCGGCTGTTCTCGGCCATCGGCGTGAAGCCGAGCCGCCCGCCGCAGCCCCCGCTCGCCTCGCCGGCGCTCACCGCCCTGCTCGCCGCCCACGCCAAGCAGATCCGGCTCGACCCGGCGGCCGCCGCTCGCTGCCTGCGGTCGCTCACGTTGGCGGCCAGCGCCCCGGCGCTGGCCGGCGAGCCGATGACCGCCGACGAGATCGTGGCGCTGTTCCTCGACGGCGTCCGCGCCCGCCCCGGCCCCGCCGGCCCAACCGCACGCGCCGACCACGCCGCCGACCCGACCCCCGCCGACCAGGCCGAGGGCGCCGACCCGGCGCCCGCCACCCCCTGACCCCACCCACGCGACCCCGCCGAGGCCCGCTCCGTGCTGATCCGACTCCTCCGCTCCCTCCTCCGTCCCTACCGGCACCTGCTGCTGCTCATCGTGCTGCTGCAGGCCGTGCAGGCGCTGGCGCTGCTGTACCTGCCGACGCTGAACGCCGACATCATCGACAACGGCGTGCTGACCGGCGACAACGGCTACATCCGCTCGACCGGGCTGCTCATGCTGGGTGTGACGGTTGTGCAGATCGTGTTCGCCGTCGCTGCCGTCTACGTCGGCGCGCGGGTGGCGATGAGCATCGGGCGCGATGTCCGTAGCCAGCTGTTCCACCGGGTGACCGACTTCTCGGCCCGCGAGGTGGGCCTGTTCGGGGCGCCGTCGCTCATCACCCGGATCACCAACGACGTCCAGCAGGTGCAGATGCTGGTCGTCATGACCTGCACGCTGGCCATCGCCGCGCCGATCACCGTGGTGGGCGGCATCGTCATGGCGATGTACCAGGACATCGGGCTGTCCTGGCTGCTGGCGATCAGCCTCCCCGCCCTGGCGCTCAGCGTGGGCTCGGTCGTGCGGCGGATGATCCCGACGTTCCGGCGCATGCAGGAGCGCATCGACGGCACCAACGGCGTGCTGCGCGAGCAGATCACCGGCGTGCGGGTGGTGCGGGCGTTCGCCCGCGAGCCCGACGAGGTGGCCCGGTTCGCCGCCGTCAACGACGACCTGACCGCCACGTCGCTGGAGGCGGGGCGCCTGATGGCGCTGATGTTCCCGACCCTCATGTTCATCGTGAACGCGTCGAGCGTCGGCGTGATCTGGTTCGGGGCCAACCGCATCGACGGCGGCGACATGCAGGTCGGCTCGCTCGTCGCCTTCCTGACCTACTTCACGCTCATCCTCATGAACGTGATGATGGGGATGTTCGTGGCGATGATGGCGCCGCGGGCGGCCGTCTGCGCCGAGCGCATCGTCGAGGTGCTCGACACCGAGCCGACGGTGGGCGCCCCGGCGAAGCCGGTGCCCGAGTCGGCGTTCGGCCGGGGCGGCTCGCTGGAGCTGCGCGAGGTCGGCTTCCGCTACCCGGGGGCCGAGGCGCCAGTGCTCGAGGGCATCTCGTTCTCGTCGCGACCGGGCCAGACCACGGCCATCGTGGGCAGCACCGGCGCCGGCAAGACGACGTTGATCAACCTCATGGCCCGGCTCGTCGACGTCACGTCCGGGGCCGTGCTGATCGACGGCGTCGACATCCGCGACATGGAGCCCGACGCCCTGTGGCAGCGCATCGGGCTCGTCCCCCAGAAGCCGTACCTGTTCTCGGGCACGGTGGCGAGCAACCTGCGCTACGGCAAGCCCGACGCCACCGACGACGAGCTCTGGGAGGCGCTGCGCGTCGCCCAGGCCGCCGACTTCGTGGCGGCCATGCCCGGCGGCCTCGAGGCCCCCATCACCCAGGGCGGCACGAACGTGTCGGGCGGGCAACGCCAGCGCCTGGCCATCGCCCGGGCCTTGGTGAAGCGCCCGGAGATCTACCTGTTCGACGACTCGTTCTCGGCGCTCGACACCGCCACCGACGCCCGGCTGCGGGCGGCGCTGGCGCCGTACGTGGAGGGCGCCACGGTGGTCATCGTCGCCCAGCGGGTGTCGACGATCACGAGCGCCGACCAGATCCTCGTGCTCGAGGACGGGCGCACCTGCGGGCTCGGCACCCACGAGGAGCTGTTGGCCGGGTGCCCGACCTACGCCGAGATCGTCGAGTCGCAGGTCGGCCAGCAGGAGGCGGCGTGAGCACGACCTCGTCCTCGCCGTCGCCGACGCCCGGGCCGGATTCGCCCGGGGCCGGCTCCCCCGCACCCGGCGCCGCGCCGACTCCCGGCGCCGCGCCCGGCACCCCGGCCGGCCCGGCGCCGGGCCCCGGCGCCCCGGGCCCGCCCCGCCCCGGTCCGAGCGCGGTGCGGGGCATGAGCGTGGGCGTGCCCGGCGAGCAGGCCCGCGACTTCCGCAGCGCGTCCCGCCGGCTGCTGGCCCGCCTGCGCCAGGACCGCATCGGCCTCGGCGCCGTCGTGCTCCTGGCCATCGTCGGCGTCTCGCTGACCGTGGTCGGCCCCCGCATCCTGGGCCGCGCCACCGACATCGTCATCGAGGGCGTCGTCAGCCCGGGCGGCATCGACTTCGGCGAGCTGCACCTGGTGCTGCTGGGCCTCCTGGCCCTGTTCGCCGTGTCGTCGCTGCTCACCTACTCGAGCGCCTATCTGATGGCCGGCATCATCCAGAGGACGATGCACGGCCTGCGGGCCGACGTCGAGGACAAGCTCAACCGGCTGCCGCTGTCGTACATCGACCGGCACTCCCGGGGCGATTTGCTGAGCCGGGTCACCAACGACATCGACAACATCGCCCAGAGCCTGCAGCAGACGCTCAATCAGCTGCTCAACCAGGGGCTGCAGCTGACCGGCGTCATGATCATGATGCTGACCATCTCGCCGCTGCTGGCCCTGGTGGCGATCGTGTCGGTGCCGATCTCCATCCTCACGATGCGGACGATCGCCAAGCGGTCGAAGTCCCGGTTCGTGTCGCAGTGGACGCACACCGGCCTGCTCAACTCGCAGGTCGAGGAGGCGTTCACCGGCCACGCCATCGTCAAGGCGTTCGGGCGCCAGCGCGAGGTCGAGGAGCGGTTCCGCCTGACCAACGACGATCTCTACCGCTCCAGCTTCTCCGCCCAGTTCTTCGCCGGGGTCATCCAGCCGGCGATGATGTTCCTCGGCAACCTGAACTGGGTCGTCATCGCGGTCGTGGGCGGGCTGCGGGTCACGTCCGGCGCCATGACCGTCGGCGAGGTGCAGGCGTTCCTGCAATACACCCGGCAGTTCGCCATGCCGCTGACCGCCATGGCGTCGATGTTCAACGTGCTGCAGTCGGGTGTGGCCTCGGCCGAGCGGGTGTTCGACCTGCTGGACGCCGAGGAGCAGAAGCCCGACGACGACGCCGAGCCGCTGGAGGGCGTGCCCCGGGGGCGGGTCGAGTTCGAGCACGTCTCGTTCTCCTACGACCCCGACAAGCCGCTCATCACCGACCTGTCTCTGGTGGCCGAGTCGGGCCAGACCATCGCCATCGTCGGGCCCACCGGCGCCGGCAAGACCACGCTCGTCAACCTGATCATGCGGTTCTACGAGCTCGACAGCGGCCGCATCACCATCGACGGGCGCGACATCGCCACCATGCGGCGCCGCGACCTGCGGTCGCACATCGGCATGGTCCTGCAGGACACGTGGCTGTTCGGCGGCACCATCCGCGACAACATCGCCTACGGCAACCCCGACGCCACCGAGGAGCAGATCCTCGAGGCGGCCCGGGCCACCTACGTCGACCGGTTCGTCCACTCGCTGCCCGACGGCTACGACACGGTGATCGACGACGAGGGGACCAGCCTGAGCGCCGGCGAGAAGCAGCTGCTCACCATCGCCCGGGCGTTCCTGGCCGACCCCGCCATCCTCATCCTCGACGAGGCGACCAGCTCGGTCGACACCCGCACCGAGGTGCTGATCCAGAAGGCGATGGCGGCGCTCCGGGCCCAGCGGACCAGCTTCGTGATCGCCCACCGGCTGTCGACGATCCGCGACGCGGACGTGATCCTGGTGGTGGAGAACGGCCAGATCGTCGAGCAGGGCGACCACGCCGAGCTGCTCGCCAAGGGCGGCGCCTACGCCCGGCTCTACAACGCCCAGTTCGCGGCGGCCGCCACCGAGGTGGCGTGACGGCCGTGGCGGGCGGCCGCTGAGGCTGGTGGGCCTGCTGGGCCCCCGGAGCCGGGACGTGCTGCACCGCCCCCGCCCCCCTGGGCCCGCCGTGGACGACGGACCACCGCACCGGCCGGCTGGCCGCCACCGTGGCCGGCCAGACAGCCTGGCCGGCGGCGCCGCGGGCGGCCGGCCGCTAGGAGCCCACGCCCCGCCGCTCCCGCTCCCGCTTGCCCCGGGCGATCTCGGTGCCGAGGGCGTCGAGGCGCTGGGTCCAGAAGGCGCGGAACCGGTCGAGCCACACGTCGACCGCCTGGAGCGGGGTCGGGTCGAGGGAGTACACGCGCCGCGGCCCGTCGACGCGGACGTGCACGAACCCGTTGGTGCGCAGCACGCCGAGGTGCTGGGAGACGGCGGGCTGCGAGATGCCGAACTCCGCGCGGACCACCTCGGCGATGGCGCCCGCGCTCCGCTCGCCCTCGGCGAGGAGCTCGAGCACCCGTCGCCGGACGGGGTCTCCCAGCACGTCGAACGCGTGCATCAGCCGGCGGGCGCTCCCTCGCCGTCGCCTCTGCCGCCCCCGGCCGCCCCGGCCGCCCGATCGTCGCCGGACGCCCGGGCGGTCTCCGCCCCGTGGGCCTCCGCCGGCGCGCCCCCGTCGGCCTCCCCGCCGTGGGCGGCGGCGGGGTCGGCCCCGGTGTAGAACGCGGCCACCCGCTCGGCGCGTGCCCGGGCCTCGTACTCGGGGGTGCCGGCGGCGATGTCGGCCTCGCCCCAGCCGACGGCGCAGCGCCGGATGAACTCGGCGGCGTCCCCGGCGGGCGCCTCCCACGGCTCGGTCCGCGCCGCCTCGCCCGTGCGCAGGTGCTCGTCGAGGCCGAGGAGGGCCAGGTCCCAGCCGACGCCCAGCGCGCCGGGGCCGAAGTCGCCCATCTGCGCGGCCATCGCCTCGATGTCGGCGACCAGGGCGACGTGCTCGAGCCGTAGGACAACGCCGTCGGCGCTTTCGCGCAGGCGCACGTCGACCCACGAGGTCTGCCCGGCGAACTCCCAGGTCAGGGCCAAGTGCTCGGGCGGGTCGCAGGCGGTGATGTCGCCGCTGGCGTTGCCCTCGATCTGAAAGCGACCGCCGAGGCGGAGCTCGCCCGAGACCGGCGCGAACCAGCGGGGGATGCGCTCGGCGCTGGTGATGGCGTCCCAGACGTCGGCCACGGTGGCGTCGTAGGCCCGCTCGGCCACGATCGCCCGGGCCGGCTGGCCGTCGTGGTCGCACGCCCGCACCTCGCGCCGCACCGCGCCGACCCTGTCGATGAGGTCTTGATTCATGGACTACTTATATAAGCCTCTGCTCATACGGGCAACCTCAGCACCGCTGGCCCCGGGCCCGCAGGCCGTCGACCACGGCCGTGAGCAGCTCGGCCAGGCGCTCCTGGTCGTCGGGCGACAGGTCGTCGAACAGCTCGCCGATGGCCGCCAGCTTGGGCCCGATCGTCTCCTCTGCGACCGCCAAGCCCTTGGGCGTCGCCTCGACCAGCGTGACCCGCCGGTCGGACGGGTGCGGCGTCCGCCGCACCAGCCCCTCGCCCTCCAGCCCGTCGACCAGCGCGGTCACGTTGCGGGGCGTGAGGCCCAGCTCGTCGGCGATGGCCCGCATCATCTGCGGCCCCTGGCAGTGGAGCTGCTCGAGCAGCCGCAGGCCGGCGAAGTTGAACCCCTCGGCCGCCGGGCAGTCGGGCGCGGCCGACTCGGCCCAGCGCTGGAACGCGGACGCGAAGCGCGTGGCCACCTCGACCAGGTGCCGCCGCGCTTCGGAGTCCATGGCCCCATCCTACTGACACGAAATTGAGGGTTGTAATTGTTACTGAGGTGATTATACCCTGCGCGACCATGACTACCGAAACGACCACCCCGGCCGCCACCGAGCTCCCCCTCGCCCCCGGCACCTGGTCCGTCGACGCCGCCCACTCGGGCGTGCACTTCAAGGTCCGGCACATCGGCCTGTCCAACGTGCGCGGCCGGTTCAACCGCTACGACGCCGCGCTCACCGTCGGCGAGCGGTTGGAGGACACCCGGGTCGAGGCGACGATCGAGATGTCGTCGGTCGACACCAACCAGCCCGACCGCGACGCCCACCTGCTGGGCACCGACTTCTTCTCGGCCGACCAGCACCCGACCATGACGTTCCGCTCGACCGGCGTGCGGGCCACCGGCGAGGCCGAGTACGCCCTCGACGGCGAGCTGACGCTCAACGGCGTCACCAAGCCGGTCACGCTCGACGTCGAGTTCCTGGGCACCGAGGTCTTCTTCGGCGACGGCTCGACCCACGCGGGCTTCGCGGCGACCACCACGATCAACCGCGACGACTTCGGCATCGACTTCAACATGCCGCTCGGCATGGACAAGTTCGCGCTGGGCAAGAAGGTCGCGGTCGAGCTCGACCTCCAGTTCGTCGCCCCCCAGGCCTGACCGACCCGCGGCGCGCCGCGGGTTCTACGACCGGGGTCCTACGACTGCGGATACTCGTAGAACCCGCGGCCCGTCTTCCGGCCCAGCAGGCCGGCGTCGACCATGCGCGACAGGAGCGGCGGGGGCGCGTACAGGGGCTCCTTGAACTCCTCGTAGAGCGACTGGGCCACCGCCATCGTCGTGTCCAGCCCGATGAGGTCGGTGAGCGCCAGCGGGCCCATGGGGTGGGCGCAGCCCTGCACCATGCCAGTGTCGATGTCCTCGGCCGTGGCGAAGCCCGACTCCAGCATGCGGATGGCCGAGAGCAGGTAGGGGATGAGCAGGGCGTTCACGATGAAGCCCGCCCGGTCCTGCGAGCGGATGACGTGCTTGCCGAGCGGGCCCGAGGCGAACTCCTCGGCGGCCCGGGCCGTCTCGTCACCGGTCAACAGCGAGGTCACGAGCTCGACCAGGGGCAGGACGGGCACCGGGTTGAAGAAGTGGAGCCCGAGGACCTGCTCGGGCCGCCGGGTGGCCATGGCGAGCTTCATGATCGGGATCGACGACGTGTTCGAGGCCAGCACGGCGTCGGGCGCCTCGACCACGGCGTCGAGGCGCCGGAACGTGTCGACCTTGAGGTCGGCCACCTCGGGGACGGCCTCGACCACCAGCTGCCGGTCGGCGAGCGCGCCGACGTCGGCGACCACGGTCAACCGGTCGAGCACCACCGACGCCTCCTCGGCGGCCAGCTTGCCCCGGCGGACCGCCGTCTCGAGGGACCGCTCGATGCGGCTGCGGCCGGCCTTGGCCGCGCCCTCGTCGGCCTCGACCACCACGACCGAGCAGCCGCTGCGGGCCGCCACCTCCGCGATACCGGCGCCCATGAGCCCGCAGCCCACCACGCCGACCCTCTCGAAGACCTCGGAAGACTGCATGATCGGAGGATATGGGCGCATCGCCCGGTCCGGCGCGCCCGCGACCACGTTCGGCGCGCACAGGCGGGTGCGCCGCCGTCCCACCCCCCTCCCCGGGGCCTCCGGCCCCCGCCGCCGGGCCGGTCAGGCCACGGCGCCCGAGGCCCGCAGGGCGGCGGCGTCGAGCCCCAGCTCGCTCAGGATGGCGTCAGTGTCGGCCCCGGGGTGGGCGTAGCTGGGGCCGGGCCGGCCGGGCGTCCGCGAGAACCGGGGCGCGGGCGCCAGCTCCAGGTCGCCGTCGGGCGTCTCCCAGAACGCGCCGCGGGCCCGATGGGCCGGGTGCTCGTGGGCCTCGGCGAACCCGTAGACCGGGGCGAAGCAGGCGTCGGTGCCGCCCAGCAGCTCCTCCCACTCGGCCCGGGTCCGGGTCTTGAACACGCCCCGGAAGATCTCGATGAGGGCGTCCCAGTTGGCGGGGTCGTCGCGGTCGGGCAGCTCGGCCGGGTCGAGGCCCAGCAGGTCGAGCAGCGTGGCGTAGAACCGGGGCTCGATCGGGGCGATCGTCACGTACTGCCCGTCGGCCGTCTCGTAGACGTTGTAGACGGGCGACCCGCCGTCGAAGAAGTTCGTGCCCAGCTCGGGCTTGTGCAGGCCGCGGCGGGCCATGCCGTAGTAGATCTCGAACAGCGACATCACGCCGTCGACCATGGCCACGTCGATGACCTGCCCCCGGCCCGACCGCTGGGCCTCGAACAGAGCGCACACGACGCCGTAGGCCAGGTGCAGGCCGCCGCCGGCGAAGTCGCCCAGCACCTGGAGCAGCGGCACCGGTGGGCCGCCCCGCGGCCCGATCGACCCCACCGCCCCCGTGATGGCCTCGTAGTTGAGCGAGTGCCCGGCCGACGCGGCCAGCGGGCCGTCCTGGCCCCAGCCGGTGAGCCGGGCGTAGACCAGGCGCTCGTTCACGGCCAGCAGGTCATCGGGCCCGATGCCGAGGCGTTCGCACACGCCGGGACGGAACGACTCCAGGAAAGCGTCGGCCCGGGCGCAGAGCGCCTTGACCACCTCGACCCCCTCGGGGTGCTTGAGGTCGACGGCGATCGACCGGCGGCCCCGGTCGTAGGCGCGGTAGCGCGGGGGCGGCGGCTCCGTCGGGACGTCGGAGGGTCGGTGGACCCGGATGATGTCCGCGCCCATGTCGCCCAGCTTCTGGGAGCCGAACGGCAGCGCCCCCAGGCCGGCCAGCTCGACGACCGTCACGCCGGCCAGCGGCCCGGACCGCTCCCGGGCGACCGGCGGCCCCTCCCCCGCGCCAGCCGGTGTGCCGGCGTCGGCCCCGGCGGCCGGCGGCCCCGCCTGCTCGGGCTCCGTCCCCTCGGCACCGGTCATGTCAGGGCTTGCGGCCGACCGCGCCGTAGAGCGGCGGCGGCCGGCCCTCGACGTCGGGCTCGGGCTCGCCGCCGGTCCCGGGCCGCCACTCGTCGATCGGGACGAGGCCCGGCTCGACCAGGTCGAGCCCGGCGAAGAAGCGGGCGATCTCGTCGCGGGTGCGGACGACGTAGGGCTCGGCGAGCAGCTTGCTGAACCGCTCGGCGGCCTCCTGCATCCGCTCGGAGCGGATGTCGTGGCTCGCGTGGGTGAGGGCCACGTAGCTGCCGGACGCCAGGGCCGCCACCAATCGGGCGACGATCCCGTAGGGGTCGCGGGCATCGGGGATGAAGTTCAGCGTCGCCGGCAGCAGCACGCCGACCGGCCGGGCGAGGTCGAGCGTCTCCCCCGCCTCGCGCAGGACCCGATCGAGGTCCTGCAGGCTCCCGTGCACGTAGGCGACGGCGCCCTCGGGCGCCGAGCGCCGCAGGGCGTGAGCGTTGGCCAGCACCATCGGGTCGTGGCCGACGTAGACGACCCGGACGTCGGGGGCGAGCGGGAGGGCGACCTCGTGCACGTCCTCGCCCGCCGGCACCGCGGTGCCGGCCTTGATCAGCTGCCGGATGCCGCGCTCGCCGACCAGGTGATGGATGACGCGCCGCTGGAACGAGGTTATGGCCTGGACCGCCCGGCGCACCGTGGCCACGCCCCCGGGCACGACCGACGCCGCCTGGTCGACGGCCTCGCGGTCGGCGGCGAAGTGGGCGTCGCCACCCGCCAGGTAGTTGTGGATGCGCGCGGGGTGGGCGACCGTCGTGTCGATGTCGATGTGGCGCGGGTCGCCGTCGCTGGCGGACTGCCGGGTTCGGTCGGTCACCTGGTGTTCTCGGCCCCCTCGTCGAGCGTGCCAAGTCTACGCCCCCGTAGGGCGCGAAGCGGCGGCGGGTCCGACCGCTCCCCGCGGCCGGGCGGTGCCGGCGGCCGGGTCGGCGCCCCCTCACCGGAGCTGGTCGCGCAGCACCTTGCCCAGGGCGTTGCGGGGCAGGGACTCGACGAAGCGGATGAGGCGGGGCCGCTTGTAGGGGGCCAGCCGCTCGGCGCACCAGCGCTCGATGGCGGCGGCGTCCACCGGGCCGTCACCGCCCCCGCCGGCGGGCCCGGGCTCCCGCACCACGAACGCCGTGACCACCTCGCCCCACTCCGGCGACGGCGTGCCCACCACCGCCGCCTCCCGCACGCCGGGCAGCTCGGCCAGCGCCTCCTCGACCTCGCGGGGGTAGACGTTGTAGCCACCGCTGATGATCAGCTCCTTCGACCTGCCGACGATCCGGTGGTAGCCGTCGGCGTCGACCTCGGCCAGGTCGCCGGTCCTGAACCAGCCGTCGGCGGTGAACGCCTCGGCCGTGGCCTCGGGGCGGCGCCAGTAGCCGGCGAACACGTTCGGCCCCCGGAGCTCGATCTCGCCGTGGTCGCCCTCGCTCAGGCGGACCTCCACGCCCGGAAGCGGTAGCCCGACCGTGCCCGGCCGCCGCTCGCCGTCGTAGGGGTTGGACAGGTTCATGAGCGTCTCGGTCATGCCGTAGCGCTCGAGGACCCGCTGGCCCGACACCTCCTCGACCCGGCGGTGGAGGTCGGAGGGCAGGGGCGCCGAGCCCGACACGCACAGGCGGAGGACGCCGAGGGCGACGGCGCCGTCCGCCGCCACCAGCCGGGCGTACATGGTGGGGACGCCGAAGAACAGCGTGGCCCGGTGCTCGGCCACCGCGTCCAGCACCGCGGCGGCGTCGAACGACGGCTGTAGCACGGCCGCGGCCCCGGCGGTCAGCGTGCCGTGGAGCCCGACACCCAGGCCGTGCATGTGGAACAGCGGCAGGGCCAGGACCAGCACGTCGTCGGGGCTCCACCGCCAGGCCGCCACCAGCGCCCGGACGCCGGCCAGGAGGTTGGCGTGGGTCAGCAGCGCGCCCTTGGGAGCACCGGTGGTGCCGGACGTGTAGGGCAGCAACGCCGGGGCGTCGGGGCCGGCCCGGTCGAGGGGCACGTCGGCGGGGTCGGGCCGCGGGGTGTCGGGCCCGACGACCGTGGCGCCCGGATGGGCCGGCGCCGCCCACGTCGCCCGCTCGGCGTCGGGGACGAGCACGGCGGCCGGCTCGGCGTCGGCCACGACGTGGGCCAGCTCCCGCTCGCGGTAGGCGGGGTTGGCGGGGACGGCCACGGCCCCCAGCCGCAGCGCCCCCACGTGCCACTCGACCAGCTCCAGCGACGACGGCAGGCACGACAGGACGCGGTCGCCCGGGCCGACGCCCAGCGCGGCCAGCTGGCCAGCGCGGCGGCGGGTCCGCTCCTCGAGCTCGCCGGCCGTGACCCAGCCGCCCGCCTCGGCCGCCCACAGCACCCGGCGGCCGGGCTCCGCTGCCCACCGCTCGGCCCACACCCGGGGCAGCGACCCGCCGGCCACCAGGTCGGCCACCCCGAACCCGTCGGCGGCCGGCCCCAGGTGCCGCCGCCAGGCCGCCGCGGAGGGGGGCGCGGCCCCCTCCTGCGACGGCGTGCACGCTTCCTGCGACACGGACCCTTCCTGCGACGTGGGCATGCCGCACTCTGCCCGAAATCGCGCCGGACGCGGCACGCCGGCGGGGCCAGCCGCGGTGGGTCCCCGTCGACGCCCGGGAGCCGGGGGCCGGCGGGGACCCCGGGCGGTCAGGCCCGGCCGGCGGTGAGGCGCCCCCGGCGGGACACGGCGTCGATGGTGGCCGCCGCCAGCAGCACGGCGCCGGTGACCATGAACTTGATGTCGGACTCCTGGCCGATCAGGTCCATGCCGTTGGCGATCGAGCCGATGACGAGCGCGCCGAGCAGCGCCGACCAGGCCGATCCCCGGCCGCCGAACAGCGAGGTGCCCCCGATCACGGCGGCGGCGATCGAGTTGAGCAGGATGTCGCCCCCGCCGGAGTTCTGGTTGACGGCCAGCTCGCGGGACGCAGCCAGGACACCGCCGCAGGCGGCCATGGTGGAGGCCAGCACGAACACCAGCGTGCGGACCCGGTCGACCCGGATGCCGGCCCGGCGGGCCGCCTCGGCGTTGCCGCCCACGGCGTAGATGTGCCGGCCGAACACGGTCCGCCGGATCAGGAAGTCGAGCACCAGCACGAACCCCACGAAGATGAGCACGGCCAGCGGCAGGCCCCGGTCGTCGTTGAACACGGCCACGGCCGTCAGCGTGCCCACGGCCACCACGCCCACCTTGACGACGTCGTTTCGGGCGGGCACGCCGACCAGCCCGGCGGCCCGGGCCCGCCGGCGGCGGCGCACCACGGCCAGGACGGTCACGCCGATGACGAGGGCCGCCAGCGCCCAGCCGACCTCGTCGGAGTAGAACGTGCCGGCCAGCGCCGTGATCGTGTCGTCGGTCACGTTGATCGACCCGGTCGAGCCGAGCACGTGGAGCAGCGCCCCCTGCCAGGCCAGGAACCCGGCCAGGGTGACGACGAACGACGGCACCCGCAGCTTGGTCACCCACAGCCCCTGGAGCAGGCCGATGCCGGTCCCCACCAGCACGCCGGCCGCGATGGCCCACACCGCCGGCCAGTCGCTCTTGACGTTGAGCACGGCCATGGTGGCGGCGGCGAGACCGCTCACGTAGCCGACCGACAGGTCGATCTCGCCCAGGAGCAGGACCAGCACGACGCCCACCGAGATCGTGCCGAACGACGCGATCTGCAGCATGAGGTTCGTGAGGTTGCCCGAGGACAGGAAGTTCTCGTTGGCCACCTGGAAGTAGATCCAGACGACGCCCAGGCCGAGCACGACGGGCAGGCTCCCGAGCTCGCCCTGGCGCAGCCGCCGCCACACGTCGCGGGCCGCACCCGCCAGCCCCGGCTCGGCCGGGGCCAGCCGAGGATCGACCCGCGGGTCGATCTCACTGACGGTCATGATGCCTCCGATGCGAACGTCGACCGGACCTCTTCCTGCCCGGCGCCGGTGATGGCCGCCACGACCTCCTCGGCCGTCGTCTCCGCCACCCGGAACGTCGCCACCCGACGGCCGAGGCGCAGGACGACGATGCGGTCGGCCACGGCGAAGACGTCGACCATGTTGTGGCTGATCACGATGACCGCGTGCCCCTCGTCGCGCAGCCGGCGGACCAGGTCGAGGACCTGGGCGGTCTGGGCCACGCCCAGCGCCGCCGTCGGCTCGTCGAGGATGACCACGCGCGGGTCGCCCATCGTGGCCCGGGCCACGGCGATGGACTGGCGCTGGCCTCCCGACAGCGAAGCCACCTCGGTCCGCACGCTCGGGATGCGCACGGACAGGCGCTCGAGCAGCGACTGGGCCTCGTGCTCCATGGCCACCTCGTCGAGCACGGCCAGGCCGCGGAGCGCCCGGCCCCGGGCCCGCTCCCGCCCGACGTAGAGGTTGGCCACCACGTCGAGGTTGTCGCACAGCGCCAGGTCCTGGTACACGGTGGCGATCCCCAGCTCGGCGGCGGCCTGGGGGCTGGTGATGTGGACCTCGCGCCCGTCGACGAAGATCCGCCCCGAGTCGGCCGGCTGGGTGCCGGCGATCGCCTTGACCAGCGTGGACTTGCCCGCCCCGTTGTCGCCGACGAGGGCGACGACCTCGCCGACGTCGCACTCGAAGTCGACGTCCTGCAGCGCCTGCACGGCGCCGAACCGCTTGCTGATGCCCTCGAGGCGGAGCAGCGGGGTGCCGGCGGTCCGCCCGCCGGCACCCCCCGCGCCGCCCGTCACCGGGCGGCTCACGGCGCTCACGAGCTTATGCCCGCCTCTTCGCAGGCCGCCGCGAAGTCGCCCTCGCAGATCTCCTCCGCCGACCAGTAGTCGTCGGCGATGACCGTGTCGGCGACGTTGTCGGCGGTGACCGCCACCGGGTCGAGGATCATCGACGGGATCTCGCCGTCGCCGTTGTCGACCTGCTGGTTGACCAGGTCCTCGGGCAGCTCCTCCCCCCGGGCCAGGGCCAGCGCCGCGTCGGCCGCCACCTCGGCCTCGGGCCTGATCGCCTTGTACACGGTCATGTACTGCTCGCCGGCGAGGATGCGCTGGATGGCGGCCAGCTCGGCGTCCTGCCCGGTCACCGGGGGCAGCGGGTCGATGCCGGCGCCCTTCATGGCGGCGATGGCCCCGCCGGCGGTGCCGTCGTTGGCGGCGTACACCCCGACGAAGCCATCGGCGCCGAGCCGGGTGATCGCCTGCTCCATCTCGCGCTGGGCCTCGGACGGCTGCCAGTTGGGCGTGTCGTACTCGGCGCCGATCTCGTAGTCGCTCTCGTCGAGGACCGAGTGGGCGCCCCGCTTGAACAGCGTGGCGTTGTTGTCGGTCGGCGCCCCGTTGATCATCACGATCGAGCCGCTGGTCACGCCCTCGTCGGCCAGGTGGTCGACCAGCGACTGGGCCTGCAGCTCACCGACCCGCTCGTTGTCGTACGAGACGTAGAAGTCGATGGGCGCGTCCCGGATGAGCCGGTCGTAGCTGACCACCGGCACGTCCCGTTGCTCGGCCTGGGCCACGATGGCGGCCGCGGCCACGCTGTCGACCGGGTCGAGCACCAGCACGTCGGCGCCGTTGGTCAGCGCCGCCTCGGCCTGGGACTGCTGATCCGCCGCGTCCTGGTTGGCGTTGTTGTAGATGATCTCGCAGTCCGGGCACTGCTCCTCGATCCGGGCCTCGAACAGAGGCTTGTCGTGGGACTCGTACCGGGCGGTCTCGCTCTCGGGCAGCAGCAGCGCCACCGTGACGGCGTCGCCACCTCCGCCGTCGCCGCCCGCCGACGTGTCGTCGTCGTCCCCACAGGCGGCGGCCGTGGCGAGGAGCGCAACCGCGACGGCCAGCGGCAGCGCCCGCCGGATCGCGTGAAGCTTGGACATGGTGTCCCCCTCCGTGTTCGGAACTGGGACAACCGTACGAACGTTCCCGTGAACGAGGTATCAAGATCGCCCGGTACCGCATGAACGAAACGTGAACGGGGCGGCCCACGGGGCGGGGCCGACGCGGCGGCTCACTGGGGCGGCTCGAAGCGGTAGCCCAGGCGGGGCTCAGTGACGATCAGCGGCGGGCCGCCGTCGCGCTCGAGCTTGGCCCGCAGGCGGCGGACGTAGACCCGCAGGTACTCGGTCTGGGTCTCGTAGCCCGGCCCCCACACCTGGCGCAGGAGGTGGGCGTGCGGCAGCAGCACCCGGGGCTGGCGGACCAGCTCGCGCAGCAGCGCCAGCTCGGTCGGCGTCAGGTGGACGGGCACGCCGCCCTTGGTCACGCGGCGGGCGTCGAGGTCGACGACGACGTCACCCGCCTCGACCACGCTCGGCTCGGTCTCGGCCGGGGCCGGCGCCGGCCGGACGCGCCGCAGCGTGGCCGTGATGCGGGCCAGCAGCTCCTCGACCCCGAACGGCTTGGTCATGTAGTCGTCGGCCCCGAGGTTGAGCGCCCGGACCTTGTCGCCCTCCCGGCCCCGGGCCGACACCACGATGATGCCGACCGACGACCGCTCGCGGATGGCCCGGCACAGCTCGAACCCGTCGACCACCGGCAGCATGAGGTCGAGCAGCACGATGTCGGGCGGGGCGGCGGCGTCGCCGGCCACCCGGTCCACCACCCCCTCGCCGGTGCGGGACGTGTCGACCTCGTAGCCCCTCACCACGAGGTTGGAACGGATGAGGTCGACGATGTTGGCATCGTCCTCGACCAGCAGGACCCGGGTCGGGGCGGCCTCCGGCGCCGGGCCGACGGTCGGCTCGGTCGACCGGGGGGTCGGCCCGGCGGTCGGCCCGGCGGTCGGCCCGGGGGTCGTCTCAGCCATCGCCGGCCTCCGGCTCGCGGCCCGGCGGCCCGCCCGCCGGCAGGGCCACGACGAACGTGGCGCCGCCGTCGGTCGCCTCCAGCCTCAGCGTGCCGCCGTGGGCCCGGACGATGCCCCGGGCGATGGGCAGGCCGAGGCCCGTGCCCCCGCCGGCCGGGGCGGCGACGTGGGGCTCGAACAGGGTGTCGAGCAGCTCGGGGTCGACCCCCTCGCCGTCGTCGCTCACCCGGACCTCGACGCCCCCGTCGGTGCGCCGCGCCGCCACCCGGACGGCGGTGCCCTCCGGGGCGTGGCGCAGGGCGTTCTCCAGCAGGTTCACGAACACCTGCTCCAGGCGGTCGTGGTCGGCCCACACCGGCCCGACGTCCGGCGCCACGGTCACGTCCACCCGGTCGCGGGCGTCGGGGGCCACGCAGGCCACCGAGGCGTCGAGCACGAGGCCCAGGTCGCACCAGTCCGGATGCACCCGGAAGATGCCGGCGTCGATGGCCGACACGTCGAGCAGGTCGGCGACCAGGCGCCGCATCCGGTCGGACTCGGCGCCGATCGTGTGGAGGAAGCGGCGCTGCTCCTCGGGGCCCCAGTCGACGTCCGGCTGGAGCAGCGTGTCGACGCAACCGTGGATGGTGGTGAGCGGCGTGCGCAGCTCGTGGCTGAGCCGGGACAGGAAGTCGCGCTGCATGCGCTGCGAGCGGCGCAGGGTCTGGGCCTCGCGGTGGGCGGCCTCCAGGTCCTCGCGCTCCAGGCCGAGCCGCAGCGACCGGGCGGCGTCGTGCAGCACCTCGAGCCCGCCCTCGGTGGCCGCCCCGTCCCGCCACCGGACGGCCAGGGCAGCCCGGCCGTGCGGGGCCGCGAACGGGACGGCAAGCACGTGGCCGGCGGGATCGGCGGTGTGGGCGGTCCGCCCCGACACCAGCACGGCGTCCGCGGTGCGGACGGTGGGGCCGGTGGGCGGGAGGCCGGCGTCCGCGCCGGGGGTCGTGCGCCCGCCGCCGGGCTGGCCGTCGGCGCCCTCGCCGTCGGCACGCGGCTGGCCGTCAGCGCCCTCGCCGTCGGCGCCCTCGCCTTCGGCACGCGGCTGGCCGTCGGCGCCCGGCTGGCCGTCGGCGCCCTCGCCGTCGGCGCCCTCGCCGTCGGCGCCGGGGCCGCCGGTCTCGACCGCGGCCCGGGTCGCCGGCCCGTCGGGCGTGGCCACCCGCACGACGGCCGCCTGCGCCCCCACCACCCGGCACAGCGCGGTCAGCGCCGCCTCGATGCCGGCATGGACCTGCTCGGGGCCGGCCAGCGCCTCCAGCACGGTCCGGATCGTCTCCAACACCCGGTTGCGCCGCTGGAGCTCGGCCACCATGCGCTCGCGCTCGATCGAGGCGGCGGCGTGGCTGGCGTACAGGGCGATCAGCTCGAGCTGGTCGCTCCGGGGCCGGCCGACCGTGTCGCCGTAGCCCGAGATCGTCCCCAGCACCCCGCTGCTGCCGGTGATCGGCGCCGCCCACGAGCTCTGCACGCCGGCCTCGGCCGCGGCCGCCGCCAGGCCGTCCCACGCCGGGTCGGTCCGCACGTCCTCGGTCACCACCGTCTGGCCCGACCCGGCGGCCAGGCCCACCGGCCCGCCCCGGGGGCCGACGGGCAGCTCGGCCGTGGCCGACAGGAGCGGCTCGGGCAGCCCCACGGCGGCCGACCGGCGCAGCACCGGCCCGCCCGGCCGGTCCTCGACCAGGTGGACGCACAGCTTCTCCTGGCCGATCGCGGCGGCCATGGCCGAGACGACCAGGGGCAGCGAGGCCGCCGGTTCCACCTCCGACAGCTGCTCGACCAGGCTGCCCAGGCGGCGGAGCTGGCGGCTGGCGGTCGAGTCGACCTCGATGCCGAGCTGCAGCGCCACCACGTCGTCGGGGTGGACCTCGAGCGGAGACACCTCGGCCACCACCTCGCCCTGGCGGAGCACGACGATGCGGTCGGCCAGGTCGAACACCTGGTCCAGCTCGTGGGTGACGAACAGGACCGCCGTGCCCGCCCGCCGCAGGTCGCGCACGGAGTCGAGCAGCACCTTGGCCTCGGCCTGGCCCAGCGCCGCCGTCGGCTCGTCGAGCACGACCAGCCGGGGGTCGCCGTCGAGCGCCCGGGCCACGGCGATGGCCTGGCGTTGCCCGCCCGACAGCGACGACACCGGCCGGGTCAGGTCCGGGATCGGGATGTCGAGCCGGGTCAGCATCCGCCGGGCCTCGGCGTGCATCTCGGCCCGGTCGAGCACGATCTGGGTCCGCTCCCGGCCGAGGAACAGGTTGGCGACCGTGTCGAGGTTGTCGCACAGCGCCAGGTCCTGCCACACCACGGCCACGCCGGCGTCGGCCGCGGCGTCGGTGCCCGGGCCGAGCGGCCGACCGTCGACCCGCACCTCGCCCTCGTCGGGATTGAGGACCCGCCCGATGCACTTGACCAGCGTCGACTTGCCGGCACCGTTGTCGCCGACCAGCGCCACCACCTCGCCGGGCGCCACGGTGAGCGACACGCGCCGCAGCACCTGCAGGTCGCCGAACCGCTTGCTGACCGCCCGCACGTCGAGGCGGGGCGGGGCCACGCCGGGGCGCTCGACCCCGGGCCCCGTCTCGCCGCCGGCCAGGCGGCGGCCACCGTGCAGGTCCGTCGACACGGCACCAGTGTGCCCATCCGGCGGCGCTCGGGCCGGCTCGCCGGCTGGATGCCGGCGGGATGCCGCTCCGGGTTCCCGCCCCGCCCGGCGGGTAGCGGGGTCCCATGACCGTCGCCGTCGTCGTCGCCGCCGTCGTCCTGCTCGTCATCGGGGTCGCCGTCCTGGCCCGCCAGGGCTCGGTCGGCCGCCTGTCCCAGGAGGCCGGCGGGGACGGCCCCGGCGACCACGTCGTCGAGCGGCCCGCCGGCCCCGACGCCGAGGCCATGACCGACGCGACCTTCCGCCGCCGGCCCCGCCCCGGCGCCTAGGTCGAGCCGGCCAGCGTGGGCGTCGGCAGGCCCCCTCGGCCCGGCACCCTCAACTCGAGGCCACCCAGGTCGAGCCAGCCAGCCGGGGCGTCGGCAGGCCCCCTCGGCCCGGCACCCTCAACTCGAGGCCACCCAGGTCGAGCCAGCCAGCCGGGGCGTCGGCAGGCCCCCTCGGCCCGGCACCCTCAGCTCGAGGCCACCTAGGTCGAGCCGGCCAGCGGGGGCGTCGGCTGGCCGGCGTCCTCGCCCATGCCGGCGACGGCGGCCCGCAGGGCGTCGACGGCCGAGATCCGGGGCTGCCAGCCCAGCTCGGACCGGGCCCGCCCCGTGTCGAGCAGCGGCAAGCCCATGACCAGGTCGAACAGGTGGGGGTCCGACGGCACCAGCCGCAGGTGCCAGGCGGCGGCCAGGCCGGCGCGCACCAGCGCGGGCGGCAGCTCCACCAGGCGCCCGCCCGTGATCCCCGCCACCTCGGCCCCGCCGATGACCGGCTCGGCCGCCAGGTTGAACGCGCCGCGGGCGTCGCCCAGGGCGGCGGTGACGAACGCCGTCGCCGCGTCCCGGCTGTGGAGCGCCTGGAACCGGAGGCCGGCCGGGAACGGCTGCGCGGGCAGCCGCCCGGGGCGCAGCAGCGGGGGCGGCAGGAGGGGGCCGGCGAACAGCCGGCGCTGCTCGGGGCCCGACGTCTTCTTGAACACGAACGCCGGTCGCATCCGCACGACCCGGACGTCGGGGTGCCGGGCCTCGAAGGCGTCGAAGGTCCGCTCGACGTACGCCTTCTCCCGGCCGTAGGTCGAGGTCGGCTGGCTGTGGGTGAGCCACGACTCGTCCACGGTCCGACCCGGGGCGGGCGAGTACGCCCCGACCGACGACGAGTAGACCACCGCCCCGACGCCGGTGGCGCCCACCGCGGCCAGGATGCGGGCGCTGCCCACCGCGTTGACCTCCCAGGTGGTGAGCGGCCGGTGGGTGGGTTGGAACGCCCAGGCCAGGTGCACGACGGCGTCGGCCCCCTCGAACAGCGGCTCGAGCGGGTCGGCGGTCACGTCGGCGGCCCGGAAGCGGACGGGCGTCGAACCGGCCCCCAGCTGGGTGGGCGGCCGGCGGGCGACCGCCACGACCTCGGTCACCCGGGGGTCGGCGACCAAGGCGTCGACCAGGCTGGTCCCGATGTTGCCGGTGGCGCCCAGGACGACGATCCGCATGCCCGGTGCTTCCACCGGGCCGGCCACCGAACCGGAAACCCGGTCGGGGCCCGTCCCGGCGGGTAGTGGACGGCATGACCCACGTTCCCCCGCCCGCGCCCGCGGGCGCCGATCCCGCTGAGCCCACCGCGTCCGGCGCCGAGGCCGACCCAACGGCGACGTCCCGCGCCGAGGTCGCCCCGACGGCGACCCGGCCGGAGGCGCCGCGGACCGTCCGCTTCCCCTTCGAGTTCGACGCCCGGTTCGTGCCGCTCGCCCTCCCGTTCGGGGTGCTGCCGACCACCGCCTACATCGAGGTCGGCGACGGCGAGGTGCTGGTGCGCTTCGGCCCGTGGTCGCTGTCCACGCCGGTCGCCAACGTGGCCGACGTGACGCCGTCCGGCCCGTACCGGTGGTGGAAGGTGGCCGGCCCGCCCCGCCTATCGCTGGCCGACCGGGGCATCACCTTCGCCACGACGGCCGCCGGCGGCCTGTGCCTCCGGTTCCGGGAGCCGGTGCCGGCCGCGCTACCGACGTCCCGCCTCCGCCACCCCTCGGCCACCGTGACCGTGGCCACGCCGACGGCCCTGGCCACCGCGCTCGGCTTCGGCGACCGGTTCGACCGCCCCGCCCGGGGGTAGGCCCGTGACCATGAGCCGCATACTCGTGGCCGTCGACGACAGCGACGCCTCCCGCCGGGCGGCCGCCTTCGTCGACGGTTTCTTCCACGGCCAGGACGACGTCTCGATCGTGGCGCTCAACGTGGCCCACGTGCCGGTGGAGTGGATGCCTGCCGTCCCCTACGGCACGGTCGCCCCGTGGCCGGCGGCCCCGACCGCCGACCGCGCCGCCGTCGAGGAGGCCATGGCCCGCGAGGAGGGCGAGGCCGAGGCCATGACCGCGGCCCGGGCGCCCCAGGGGGCCGAGGTCGAGGTGGTGTTCGGCGAGACCGTCGACGCCATCCTGACGGCCGCCGAGGAGGAGGGCGCCGACCTGGTCGTCGTCGGCTCGAACGACAAGGGGTTCCTCCAGCGCCTGTTCGGCGGCTCGGTCGCCGAGGACCTGACCCGCCGCTCGCCCCGGCCCGTGCTCGTCGTCCCGTAGCGCCGCCGGCCGTACCGACCGGGGCCGGCGCCCGGCGCCGCTCCCTCGCGTCGGCGGTCGGGGCCGCGGGCCGGCGGCGGGGTGCGCCAGGATCGGATCGGTTCGCCACCCGGCCGGGCGAGCTGTGCATCGTCGGCCGGTCGGGGTGCGGCAAGACGACCGGCAGCCCGAGCTCGACGACGAGAAGCTCGCCCTGATCGGCGCGCTGGCGGCCGACTACGAGATCCTCGAGTCGGAGCCGGACCTCGACACGCTCGACTGATCGCCGGACTGACGGCCGGGCGCGGCCGCCCGCGCCGGGCGCTCCGCCCACGCCGCCTGCTCCGCCGCGGCCACCCGGGGCGGGCGGACCAGCTCGACCGGGCCGACCGGCCGCCGCTCGCGGCGGCGCAGGCGGCGGGCCCGGGCGCTCATGGTCAGGCGGCGGGCGACCAGGGCGGCGCCGCCGGCCCGGCCCGGCGCCACCACGGCGACCGACCGGGTCACGATCTCGGCGTTGGCCCACTTGCGCTTGTAGGGGAAGTCGCCGGCCCGCAGGTCGACCTCGGTGGCCCCCTCGACCCGCGAGCGGCGCAGCATCTCGCACAGCTCGGCCTGGCCGAGGCCGTACTTGCCCAGGTCGGGCTCGAAGGCGGCGTTGTCGCTCAGGTAGCGCCGCCCGACGTGGAACACCGTGGACACCGCCACCGGCCGGTCGCCGGCCCGGAGCACGGCCACCCGCGCCAGGCCGCTGGCGGCCAGCGCCCGCACCACCGCCCGGGTGAACGCCTCGAGCCGGGGCGTGGCGAACAGGCGGGGCCCGGTGCCCGGGGCCCAGCGGCGGCGCAACATGTCGCGCATGGCGTCGAGGGCGCGGTCGATGTCGTCGTCCCTCCGCCCGGTGTCACCGGCGCCGGCCTCCCCGTCGCCGTCCCTGCGGTCACCGACCTCATCGTCACCGATCCCGCCGGCGTCGGGCCCGCCGATCCACCGGTACGAGACGGGGCCGTGGTCCTCGCGCAACCGGCGCATGCGCCGGGGGATGCCGTGCTTGCGGGCCAGGCGGTCGAGATAGGCCTCGGGGTCGTCGAGGTCGGTGAACCGGACGACGGCGGCGTGGGCGACCTGGCCCATCGGCCGGCAGACGAGGTCGTCGCGCTCCTCGACCGCCGTCAGCAGGGGGCCGCCCTCGCGGAGCCGGCGCAGGTTGACGGCGGCGCGGCCACCCCGCACCAGCTCGCACAGGTGGTCGGTCAGGGCCGCGGCCGCCGGCCCGGGGTCGGGCCCGAGCAGCGGGTCGCCATAGTCGCCGTGCTCGGTCCCCGCCGGCACGAGGAGGTGGAAGCCGGCGCGCCCGGCCCCGGCGCCCGACCGGGCGAACGGCGCCAGCCCGACCAGCTCGCCGTCGCGCCGGAGGAGGACGGCGTGCACCGCCCCCGGCCCGGCGAAGTGCCGGTACCAGGTGAGGACCCACGCGGGGCTGGCGAACGCGGTGGCGTCCGGTGACCGCTCGAGGAGCGCCTGCCACTCGCCGGCCACGCCTGCGAGGGCGTCGACGTCGGTCACCACCTCGATCTCGAGCCCGCCTGCCATGCCCTCCCCCTTGGGACCGTGAGGTTACCGCGCGGGCGGGAGCGCTCTGACCATCCCCGACACTAGACCGCGCCGGTAGACAGCGCTCGCCCCGCGCTCGTAGCGTGGCGGTCCTTGGCGGTGCGAGTTCCTGAGCGGTTCCGGGTGGGCATCACCCGCCACCGACCCGACGATGCCGGCGAGGCGGCCGAGCTGGCCGCGTGGTGGCGCGCCGTCTTCGGTCCCGGCTGGCTGGCGCCCGAGCGCAACCGCTGGTTGTACGAGCAGAACCCCTGCCTCGGCCCGGACGGGCCCGGCCCGTGGGTGTGCCGGCGCGACGGCCGGATCGTCGGCCAGCAGGGGGAGGTGCCGTTCGACCTCCAGGTCGGCGGCGAGCTCCGCCGGGCGGTGTGGGCCGTCGACCTCCACGTCGACGAGGCCTGGCGCCTGCGGGGCGTGGGGCCGGCGCTGATCGCCACGCTGCTCGAGCAGCGCCCGATCGTGTGCATGGTCGACCTGTCCGACGAGGGCTACGCCGCCTTCCGGGGCGCGGGCTGCACCGACCTCGGCCTCGTGCCCACCTACCGGCGGCCGCTCGACGCCCGCCGCGCCCTCCACATGAACGGGGCGCCGGCCCGGCTGCGCCGGCTCGCCCCCGTGGTCGCCCCGGCGCTGCGAGCCGCCGACGGCCTGGCGGGCGCCGCAGTGCGCCTGGCCGGGGCCCGCCTGGTGCCGGTCGACCGCCTCGACGAGCGGACCGACGAGGTGTGGGAGACGGCTCGCCCCCACTATCCCGTCATGGCCCGCCGCGACCTGGCCGCCCTGGCCTGGCGCATCGACGAGCGGCCCGACCGCGACCGCCTGCGCCGCTACTACCTCGTGCGGCGGGGTCGGGCGGTCGGCTACGTGGTGCTCCGCCCCACCGTGTCGTCCGGCGAGCCCTCGACCGTCGTGATCGACTACCTGGCGCCCCCGGCGTGGGTCGCCCCGCTGTTGCTGGCGGCCGGGCGGGCCGCCCACCGCCGCGACGGGGCCGTGGCCCTGTCGGTCAAGACCCGCAACGAGCGGGCCGACCGGGCGCTGCGGGCCGCCGGCTTCATCCGCCGGGCCCGCGCCCACGACCGCCGGCTGCAGCTCCTCGTCCACTGCGCCGAAGACAGCGAGGCCTCCGCGCTGATCCACCAGCCCGGGGCCTGGTTCCTGACGGCTACCGACAGCAACCTCGAGCATCCAGTCGCTACCGACTCATAGTGCTCATACCTTGCGGTTTATTGACCCGTTTGGCTAAAGCGGGCCCCGCAAGGGACATCGGCCGGGCACGAGAGGGGAAGGCAGACCATGTCCGAGGAATCGTCCGCGCCCGCGCTCGCGCCGCCGGCGGCCGGGCCGCACCGCCGTCAAGGCCGCCACCGCTGGGGGCGGCTGGCCGCCGGGCTCGCCGTCATCGCCGCGTCGCTGGCCGCGGTCGTCGCCACGGGCGGCGCACCGGCCGACGCCCAGACCGGGTGTAGCGACGTCGAGATCGTGACCGCCCGGGGCACCTGGGAGCCGCAGAACGCCTCGTTCCTGCTGCCGCAGGTCGCCAACCGCATCCGCTCGGGGCTGGCGGGCACCGACGTCACCGTCTACGACGTCGTGTATCCGGCGCAGCCCACCTTCGACACCAGCGCCCCGCAGGGCGTGCGCGACCTGGTCGACCACGTCAACGCCGGGGCCCAGCAGTGCCCCAACCAGCGGTTCGTGCTGCTCGGCTACTCGCAGGGCGGTCTCGTCGTCGTCGACTCGCTGGTGGCGCCGGCCGGCCGCGCCTACCAGCAGACCGGCCCCGAGCTCTCGGCGGCCGCCCGGCAGCGCATCGCCGCCATCGGCACGTTCGGCAGCATGCGGTTCACCGCCGGCGAGCCCTACAACGCCGGCGACCCCGAGCCGGGGCGCCAGAGCCTGCTGCCCCGCCAGCGCGGCGCCCTCGACGCCTACGCCGACCGCATCATCGAGTACTGCTACCGGGGCGACTGGGTCTGCCAGAACACGGGCAGCTTCCTGACCCACATCGGCTACATCTTCGACGGGCAGGCCCAGCAGGAGGTCGCCTCGTTCGTGGTCGACCGGGTCCGTCGTTGACCGCGACCGGTGGGCCGCCGCCCGGTCGGTCCACCGGTCCGCCGTCGGAGGCCGCGGTCCCGTCCCGGGGGACTGCGGCCTCCGCCGCGCCCGGCCTCCGCCCCGTCCCAACTCGCGTGCCGGGGCTCCGGCCCGCCCGCTCCTCCGCCGCGTCCGGCGGCCGGGGCAGTAGAACTGGCCGCATGCGGTTCCAAGCCGAGCACCGCTTCGCCGGGCCCGTCGAGGCCGTCGTGGCGCTGCTCGCCGACCCGGCGTTCCACCGCAGCCTCCAGCTCCCCGACGTCGAGCTGCTCTCGCTCGACGACCGCGACGGGCACCTGCGGTGCCGCTACCGGTTCGTTGGCTCCCTCGACCCGATCGCCCGGCGCCTGCTGGCCGGGCGCGACCTGACCTGGCAGCAGGACCTGCGGGTCGACCCCTCGGGCACGGGCTCGCTCTCGTTCCGGGCCGACGCCGACCCCCGCAAGCTGCACGGCTCCGCCAGCTTCGCCATCGAGCCCAAGGACGGCGGCTCGCGCCGGCGGCTCGACGGCCAGCTGGTCGTGGCCGTCCCCCTCATCGGCGGCCGCGCCGAGCGCAGCATCGTCCCCGGCCTCCTCCGCCGCCTCGACATCGAGGCCGAGGTGCTCGACGCCCGCCTCCGGGCCGCCTGACCGAGGGCCCGGCCCCGGCCGCGCGGCCACCCCGGGCCCGGGCGCCGATCGCCCCCGGGCCGTCAAGCGTCCACGGTCGCCAGGCGCTCGGTGACACGGGGATCGGTGGAGACGACCGGCGACTCGGTGGCCACCCAGGGGTCGCCGTCGAAGTAGCGCTGGAAGATCCGCTCGGCGGTGCGGGTGGCCAGCGCCTGGGTCGTGAGCGTCGGGTTCGGCCCGCCCAGGGCGTTGGGCAGCGCCGAGTTGTCGGCCACGAACAGGCGGCCGACGCCCCGCGCCTCGGCGTTCTCGTCGAGGACCGAGTCGGCCTCCGACGCCCCCATCCGCATCGACGACTGCACGTGGAGGATGAGCGGCGCCCAGTCCAGGCGGTACACGGCCCGGGCCCCGGCGCCCCGCAGCAGCTCGACGGCCTTGCGCACGAGGAACTCCCGGTTGGCCAGCGTGCGGGCCGTGCGCCGCCGCTGGTGGAACTGCACCTTGGCCACCGGCCCGTGGGCGTCGGCCGGCAGCGCCGAGAGCGTCACCCGGTTCTGGGCCTCGACGTCGTCGTCGGTGATGACCAGCACGTTGAGGAGCTTGTCGGCGTTGCCGGCCAGCACGTCCTTGAGCTCGGGCCCGATGACCCGCCCGGCGGGGCCGTCCCACGGCCCGGTGGCGCCGCGGCCGTTGCGGTAGTGGCCCCGGATGCCGCTGTCCGACAGCGTGAAGCTGAACGCCTGGAGGGCCGGCGGCAGGCCCACGTTCTCGAGCCCGCCGTAGCCGGGGAAGTCGCACCGGGCCGACGAGCCGACGCCCTTGCTGTTGCCGGTGTCCTCGTCGAACCGCCCGATAACCCAGTCGAAGAAGTGGTCGGTGTAGCCCCGGCCCACCCAGCCGTTGGCGTTGGGGAGCCCGCTGTTGAGCCACAGCCGGGGCGTCTCCGTGCAGCCGCCGGCCAGCACCACGACGGTGGCGTCCTCGCGGTGCGTGTCGCCGGTACGGGTGTCGCGCCAGGTCACGCCGGTCGCCACCAGCCGCCCGCCCCGGGTCTCGGTGTGGACCCGCGTCACGAAGGCGTCGGTCACCAGCGTGATCGGACGCCCCTCGGGCGCCCAGGCGTCGGCGGTGAGCGCCATGGGGACGTAGCTGTTGTCGGTCGAGCGCTTGGCGAACAGGTTGCGGGGCGCGGCGATCGGCTGCATGCAGCCCTGGAAGCAGTGGCCGCAGAACGTGCAGCCGGTGGCCTGCGGGAAGCGCAGCTGGCTGGGGTCACGGGTGCGGCCCGCCGTCCCGCCGGGCTGGAGGATGGCGTTCTCCTGGGGGCGGTAGCTGGCGCCCGTCGTGGTCTTGGTCGTCTGGACCGGGATCCCGAGCGTCTCGCAGCCCCGGAAGAACCGCTCTTCCTTCGTCCCCATGGCGGCCGTCTGCACGGGCAGCGTGGCCTCCACCCACTCGTAGTAGGGGACGAGCTCCTCGTAGGGGAACGGGAAGCGGTGCGCGGTGTCGTAGGCGCCGGCGTCCGGCCCCTCGTAGCCGGCGAACACGCCCGGATAGGCCCGGGGGCAGTTGCCGTAGTAGTGCTGCGTGGTGCCGCCGACGCCGGAGAGCTGCCACAGGAAGGAGTTCTGCGGCGTCTCCCGGAACCAGGCCGGCTTCGACCGGTCGGACGGCCCGAAGCGGAAGAACCCGGAAAGCGGGTTGTTGGCGTCGTTCTCGAAGTGGGTCCACTCCTCGCGGGGGCGGCCGTGCCGGGGCCCGGCCTCCAGCAGCAGCACGTCGATCCCCCGCCCCGCCAGCTCCTTGGCCACGACCGGCCCACCGCCGCCGGCCCCGACCACGATCACGTCGGCCATCAGTCCGACACCTCCGTCCGGTCCTGGTAGTAGCCGCGGAAGTCGTCCCAGCCGTCGCTGACCCCGCCGTAGCCGGTCAGGGTCCACCCGACGGGCGTGCCGGTCAGCGTGCGCGACCCGGGGTCGTACACCGCCCGCTCGTTGTAGGCGCCGAAGGCGGGGAACTCGATCAGCGCGCCGCCGACGAACCGCAGCAGGCCCGAGACCGACGCCCGCAGCGGCTCGGGCAGCTCGGTGTCGAGCAGGGCCACCAGGTCGGCGTCCGGCCCCTCGATGAGGGCGAACGCCCGGGCCTTCTCCGCGAAGCGGAGCCGGGCGAACGGCGACAGGAACGGCCCGCTCACCGCCAGCGGGTTGACCTGCGTGGCCACCAGGTTGAGCAGGAGCGCCACCACCAGCGACAGCGGGATGGCGTCGTCGCCCTCGAGCAGCCGGGTCAGCGCCTCGTCCAGCGTGTCGAGCGGGAGCGGCAGCAGGTCGAGCAGGTTGCCCGGCAGCTCGATCCCGAGGTCGGACAGGCCGGTGGCCAGCGCGGCGGCGACCGGGCGGGCCACCTGCTGCGGGAACGGCACGAAGTTGTCGAGCGCCTCGATCATGAAGTCGGTGGCCCCGGCCTCGAGCGCCCCCGGTTCGGACCGGGGCGTGCCCTGGGCCCGCGAGTAGCGGTCGGGGCCGGGCACGACGAACGTCGTGAGGCCGTTGAGGGTGTCGCGGGCCAGTTCGGCCAGCAGGCGGCGCAGGGCGTCGGGGACCTGGGCCGGCGCGCCGGAGGCGGCGGGACCCAACAGCAAGCGGCCCCCCACGCCGGCGGCGGCGCCCAGGACGCCGATCCGGGCCAGGAACGCGCGGCGCGAGACGGTGCGGGCGGGTGTCACGGGGCTCACGGAAGCCTCCCTCCCGGCGTCGTCGATGACACCATTGTGTGACCAGCGCCACTTCTTCTAGCACGGCTCGCGCCCAGCGCGTCAGTTCACCACGGACAGCGTCCGGGAATCGCCCCGGGGCGACGGCCGTTGTGCCAGACATGCCCCATGCGGTTCGCCACAACCCCGAGCGCTCGCGCTACGAGCTGGTGGTCGACGGCCAGGTCGTCGGCGTCGCCGACTACCAGCGGCGCGACGGCGCCTGGGTCTTCCCCCACACCGAGATCGCCCGCGAGCGTCGCGGCCAGGGCCTCGGCGCCGAGCTGGTTCGGGGCGCGCTCGACGACGTCCGCCGGGCTGGCGGGACGGTCGTCCCCCGGTGCTGGTACGTGGCCGACTTCATCGCCGCCCACCCCGAGTACCAGGACCTGCTGGCGAGCCGCCCCTAGGCCGCATGCTCAGGGGACGGCCCACAGGTGGGGCCGGCGCCCGGGCGGCGCCGGGCCGCCGGACGCGACTCCGTCGCCGAGCACGGCCGTGACGACCGTGCCGGCGCCCGGCGCGCTCTCGACCGTGACCTGACCGTCGGCCAGCTCGGCGAATGACCGCATGGTGGCGATGCCCGACTCGAACATGACCGCCCCGGTGTCGAAGCCGACCCCGTCGTCCGCGACCCGGACCTCGACCGCGTGGCCCCGGGGCCGGATCGACACGGCGATCCGCGACGCCTCGGCGTGGTCGCGCACGTTGCGGAGCGCCTCCTTGACGATCCGGGAGGCGATGGTCTCGGTCGTCCAGTCGAGGGCCAGGTCGTCGGCCACCGCCACCTCGACCTCGGGCACGGCCCGGTCGTGGTACATGTTGTCGACGTACGCGCTGATCGGCGCGGCCAGGTTGCGCGACCCGCCGCGCACGTCGAGGGGCCGGACGGCCAGCACCAGCTGGCGCAACGACTCCGCCTGACGCTCGAGGTCGCGGCTCATGATGTCGAGGGCGCCGGCCACCGGCGACGTCCCCCCGTCGAGCTCCGGCACCGCCCGCATGAACGTGACGAACGCGGCGTACGACGACACGGCCCGCTCGTGCAGCTGGGCCGCCAGCCGGTGGCGGTCGTCCTCCGCGCTCTGGAGGACCTCGGCCAGAAGGCGCCGGCGCTCCTCGTCGGCCCGGCGCACCCGCTCGTTGAGCCGCTGCGTCTCCATCACCGTCAGCAGGTGGCGGACCGTGGCCAGCAGCACGAGGGCGGCCATCGCGGTCAGCGCCACCACCGGCGCCCACGCCACCCGGTCGCGCAGGACCAGGGCCTGGACGGTCAGCGCCGGCAGGGTGATCAGAGCCAGCACGGCCAGGCACACGGTCGTGCGGGGGCTGCGGATCTGCGCCTCGGGCGGCAGCCGGTCGTAGCCCGGCACCCGCACCCGGGGCAGCTGTAGGGGGAACAACAGCAGCGTCGCCATCCAGGCCGCCTGGACCGCGATCAGCGGGGGGCTGGGCAGGCGGAAGCCGGACAGGCCCTGGACGGCCTGGACGCCGGCCGAGAGCGCGGCCAGCGCCGCGAAGGCGATGCCCAGCGCGGCCACGTTGCGGCGGCCCCGGGGCAGCCCGGCCCCGGTCGAGACGGCCAGGAAGAGGCCGGCCACGGCCACGGCCGCGGTGGCGGCCGCCGGCACCGCGAACCAGGCGTCGTCGGCGGCGCCCAGCCGCTCGCCGAAGGCCAGCGCCAGCGGCGTGCACACCAGCACGGTCGACATGACGGCGTCGAGCGTGTCCACCGACACGAGCCGGGCGCCCGAGCGGGCGTGCACCAGCCTGAGCAGCGCCCCGCCGTAGGCCAGCAGCGCCCCGACCAACGCCGCCCCCGCCACCGGCCGCAGGTCCCACCCCGTGCGGGCCCGGACCAGCAGGCTGCCGCCCGACAGGAACGTCAGGCACAGCGCCGCGAACCAGGCCGACCAGAACGGCCGGTCCCCCTGCGGGGCCCGGCGGACGGCCAGGCGCGTGGCGACGAGCGCCGGCAGCGTGTACACGCCGCCGGCCAGCGCCCACGCGGTCACGTACGCGTCCTCGCCGCGGGCCAGGGCGCTGGCCGCGGTCACGAGCGGCAGCGTGGCCAGCACGTACAGGACGCCCCGCCGCTGGACGCGGCGCCCGAACACCGGCTCGAGGTGCCAGCGGGCGGCCGCGGCTGCGGACGCGCGCCGTCCGGTGTGGGCCGACGAAGCCGATCGGGCCACAACGCCCCCTTCCCCAGCTGCCGTTTTCGGACAGAGAGGGTAAACGCTCGCCGGTTTCCCTGCCCGTTCCCGCGCGCTCGGTGATTGCCGCTAGCAAGGAGTGGCCGGGTGGGCCACGATGGGGCCATGGCCGCGGGGGCGCGCACCGCCGCGAAGCGGGCATCATCGAGGGGGACGGCCACGACCGGGCCGGCGTCCAGCAAGGGCACGGCCGAGACCGCGGCCGCCGCGCTGGCGGGGGCCGGGCGGCGCCTGGCCTCCGGCGCCGCCGTCGTCGGCCTGGTCCTGGGCGGGCTGGTCGCGCTCCTGCTCGTCGACCACCGGTTCCACGACTACGGCGAGCCCGCCGCCGCCCCGGGGGCCGTTGGCGGGGACGAGCTCGACGGGCGGGCCCGCATCGAGGGGCCGATCGCCGCGCCCGCGTCCGAGCCGGCGGCCGGGACGCCCGCCCGCACCGGCGCCCCGGCCGGCGCCGCCAGCACGCCGGCGGGCCGGGACGCCGTGACCGCGGCCGCGTGGGACCCGGGCCGCGCGGCGCCGGCGCCCGACGCCGCTGCAACCACCGAAGCGGCCGACACCGGGTCGATCGACGCGGCGGCGGACCCGGGCGCCCGGGGCGCGCGCGGGTCGGCCGGGGCGCCCGCGCCCGCGTCACCCCCGACCCACTCCCCCACGACGACGGCGCCCCCGGCCGCCGGGCCGCCGGGCGGGGACCCGCCCGACCTGGCCGAGGGCCTCGACGGGGCGCTGACCGGCGTCGATGACGCCCTGGCCGCCCTGCTGTGCGCGGTGGCGAGCGGCTGCTGAGCCCACCTCCGCCGGACCGGCGAGGCGTCAGGCGACGATCTCGACCGGCGTGCCCAGGGGCAGGTACCGGGTCATCTCGGTGATCACGTCGTTCGTGACCCGGATGCAGCCGTGGCTGACGTCCTGGCCGATCGATGACGGGTCGTTGGTGCCGTGGATGCCGATGACGCCCTCGCCGCCGTTGAACGAGTCGAGCACGTTCGAGAACCCGGACAGGCCGTAGGCGTAGGCGCCGTAGGGCCCGTCGGGGTTCGGCGGCTGGAGCAGCTCCTTGATGTAGTAGACGCCGCCGGGCGTGGGCGTCTCGGTGGTGCCGACGCCGATGGGGGCCTCGAGGATCGGCTCGCCCTCCCGCATGACGGTCAGCCGGTGGGCCCCCAGCTCGACCCGCACCGCGTAGTCGTTGCGGGCGAGCTCGACGTCCGCGGCGCGCACGTAGCCGGTCGTGCCGTTGGGCCGGACGGGCAGGTGGACGGGCAGCCAGGCGCCGCTCACGTCCTGTCCGTCGACGAGGAACACGAGCGGGGCGCCGTTCTCGTTGGGGTTGGCGAGCACGTGGCTCGGCTCGCCGGCGCCGGGCTCGGGGAACACCTCGATCTGCGGGAGCCGAGCCTCGGCCACCCAGGTCACGTAGGGCGGGAGCGTGGTGGTCGTGGCCTGGTCGGCGCCGGCGCCGGCCTCGTCGCCGGTGGCGGCCGCCTCGTCGTCCGCCCCGGCGTCGTCGTCCCCGCCGCCGCAGGCGGCGAGCCCGCCGAGGACGGCCGCGAGCGCGACGGCGACGACCAGGAGCCGGCCCCGGTGCGGACGGGCGAGGTCACGGACCGCACGCATGGCAGGCGATGGTAACCAGCGCCGCGTGGCCGTCGGTCCCGCCCTACGCTACGGAGCGTGCCGCCGGCCGGGCCGTCGGCGGGCGCTCGCGCCCCCCGGATCCCGGTTCGGCCCCCGCCCAGGTCGCGAGTAGTTTTGGGACCTTGCCGAACCTGACGCAGCTCCTCACCGAGAGGCTGGCGCCGGCGTTCGCCGCCGTCGCCGGCGAGCCCACCGATCCCGCCGTCCGCCGCTCCCAGCGCGCCGACTTCCAGGCCGACGGGGCCCTCGCCCTGGCCAAGCGGCTGGGCCGCAACCCCCGCGAGATCGCCAGCGAGATCGTCGAGCGCGCCGACCTCGGCGACCTGGCCTCGGCGGTCGAGATCGCCGGGCCCGGGTTCATCAACGTCACGGTCGCCGACGACGCCCTCGGCTCGCTCCTGGCGTCGATCGTCGGCGACGAGCGGCTCGGCGTGCCGCCCGCAGTCAGTCCCGAGACGGTCGTCGTCGACTACTCCGCACCCAACGTGGCCAAGGAGATGCACGTCGGCAACATGCGGTCGACCGTGATCGGCGACGCCGCCGTGCGCCTCCTCGAGTGGCTCGGCCACCAGATCATCCGCGCCAACCACATCGGCGACTGGGGCACGCCGTTCGGCATGCTCATCGAGCACCTCGTCGACGTCGGCGAGACCGAGGCCGCCCACGAGCTGTCGGTCGGCGACCTCGACGCCTTCTACAAGGCGGCCCGCCGCAAGTTCGACGCCGACGACGCCTTCAAGGAGCGGTCCCGTCGGCGGGTGGTGGCCCTCCAGAGCGGCGACGAGGAGACACGCCGGCTGTGGCGGCTGCTCGTCGAGCAGTCCGAGGCCTACTTCATGGCCGTCTACGAGCGCCTCGACGTCCGCCTCACCGAGGCCGACTTCGTGGGCGAGAGCTTCTACAACGACCTGCTCGACTCGGTCGTCGACGAGCTGACCGAGCTCGGCCTGCTGCGCGAGAGCGACGGCGCCCTGTGCGTGTTCCCGGAGGGGTTCACCAACCGCGAGGGCAAGCCGCTCCCGCTCATCGTGCGCAAGTCCGACGGCGGCTACGGCTACGCCACGACCGACCTCGCCGCCATCCGCTACCGGCTGGGCAAGCTGGCCGCCACCCGCCTGCTGTACGTGGTCGGCGCCCCCCAGAACCAGCACCTCGAGATGGTGTTCCAGACCGCCCGCGAGGCGGGGTGGCTGCGCGAGCCGGCCCGGGCCGAGCACGTGTCGTTCGGCTCGGTGCTGGGGGCCGACGGCAAGATGCTGCGAACGCGGGCCGGCGAGTCGGTCAAGCTCATCGACCTGCTCGACGAGGCCGTCGAGCGGGCCGAAGCGGTGGTGGCCGAGAAGAACCCCTCGCTGGAGGGCGCCGATCGGGCCGAGGTCGCCCGCATCGTCGGCATCGGCGCGGTCAAGTACGCCGACCTGTCGACCGACCGCCGGCGCGACTACGTGTTCGACTACGACCGGATGCTGTCGTTCGACGGCAACACCGCGCCGTACCTCCAGTACGCCCACACCCGCATCCGCTCGATCTTCCGCCGGGCCGGCATCGAGGCCCCCGCCGAGGTCGACACCGTGGTGGTGGCCGAGCCGGCCGAGCGGGCGCTCGCCCTCGAGCTCCTCGGCTTCGGCGGGGTCATCGGCGACGTGGCGGAGACGCTCGAGTTCCACCGCCTGGCCGGCTACCTCTACGACCTGGCCACGACGTTCACGACGTTCTACGAGCAATGCCCGGTGCTGAAGGCCACGGGCGACGTGCGCACCAGCCGGCTGGCCCTGTGCGACCTGACGGCCCGCACGCTGAAGCTGGGCCTCGGCCTGCTCGGCATCGTCGCCCCCGACCGCATGTGACGCCCGGCCGGGGGGCGACCGCGCCGGTGGGCCGCCCTCGGCGCCGAAGCTCGGCGGCCCGGGCGCCCCGGCTCAGCGCGCTGCGATCCGGGCGTACCCCTGGCGCACGTCGTGCACGTGGTGGACGGGGTCGTGGATCATGTAACGGGCGAACGTGTCGACCGTGAACCGCGCCCCGTCGCTGCGGGTGCCGGTGCGGCCCCAGGCGTCGGGCGGCACGCGCTCGAAGCTGGCGGCCAGCGCCTCGCCGGTGGCCGCGATGGCGGCGGCCACCACGTGCGGATCCTGCTCGTCGTAGCGCTCCTCGATCGCCGAGGCGTCCTGGTCCCAGTTGGGGAACGCGGGGTCGTCCTCGGTGAGCATGAGCGCCAGGCGCTCGTCGTAGATGCGGTACACGTCGCGCACGTGGCAGGCGTACTCGAGCGCCGACCACCGGTCGGGCGACGGCCGCTCGGCCACCGCCGGGTGGTCGAGAAGCGGCCGCCAGACGGCGACGTTGTCGCGGATCAGCCCCGCCACCGCGGTCGCCGGGATGCTCGACGCGTCGAACCCGCACTCGTCGCAGCGGCGGTCGACGACCCACGTCCAGTCCTTCGTGTCCGGCTCGATCGTCACGGCCGGGAAGGTAGCGGCGCGGCCGGCGGCCCACCCGCGCCGATCCTGCCTCGACCCGACACGATCGTGCCTCCCGCCCCGGGCCCCGCCGGGCGCTTCGGCCGATGGCGGCCGCCCGCCGGCCGTGCTGCCTTGGTGGCCCGGGGTCAGCAGGGGCTGACGATGGCCCGGCCGGGCGGCTCGGGGTCCTCGGGCGGCAGCGTGGTGGTCGTGCTCGGGGCCTCGGTCGTCGTGGTCGTCGCCTGGGCGGTGGTCGTCGTGGCCCCGCCGCCGGCCGCGCCGCCCGCCGTCGTGGTCGTGGCCATCTCCTCGATCGGCGTGGGCTGGGAGTGCACCGTCGTGAAGTCGGTGCCGGTCCACAGCTCGACCTGGCCCGCCTCGACGTTCGGGTCGGCCACCATCTCGGCGCCGCCGGTGATGTGCCGGGCCACCCGCTGCCCGGCCGCCTCGTCGCCGGGGGCGTAGTGGACCTGCGTGCGGGGCAGGGGCGCACCCTCGGGCACGTTGCCGGTCCCCACGACGTCGAACCCGATGGCCTGGAGCGCGCCGGCCACGTCGTTGGCCTGGCCCTGCTGGCCGCTGCCGTTCAGCACGGTCACCGCCACCAGGCCCGGGCTGATCTCGCCCGGCGCAAGCCCCCGGAACACGTTGAGCACCTGCTCGGAGCCCCGCCGGTCGAAGTCGAGCGTGGCGCCGTCGCCCCGCTCGATGACCGCCAGCTGGTAGGTCCGCAGGTTGGCGGGGTCGAAGTCGCGAAAGCGGTCGGCCAGGTCGCGGATGTCGCCGATCGTGATCTGGTCGTCCAGGCCCACCGTGTCGACGCCGATGTCGATCAGCTCGGCGATCTGGCCGGGGCTCGAGCGGATCCGGGCCATCGTCCGGGCCACCGCCGTCTCGATGAACACCTGCTGGCGGGTGACCCGGCCCAGGTCGCCGGTGAGGTCGGACTCCCACTCGCCATCCTCGTTGAGGAACTGCAGGTGGCGGGCCCGGACGAACTGCAGGGCCTGCTCACCGTTGAGCGACACGCAGCCCCGGCGCTCCTGGAACAGCCCCGACGCCCGGTCGCGGACCGCGGTCGGGAAGTAGAGCGGCACGCCCCCCACCGCGTCGACCAGCCGGCCGAACCCCTCGAAGCTGATCTCCACGTAGTGGTTGATCTCGATGGCGAAGTTCTCGCGGATCGTGTCGATGAGGCGCTGACGACCCTCGTCGGGCGACCCCATCGAGTAGGCCGCGTTGATGCGCCGTCGCTCCCCCGTGCCGGCGATGGGCACGACGAGGTCGCGCTGGAGCGACAGGACCGCCGCCTGCTCCTCGGCGGGGTCGACGCGCACGATCATGATCGTGTCGGTGCGGCGACCCTCGACCCCGCCCCGCGAGTCGCTGCCCACGACCAGGTAGTTCTCGGGCTCGCCCGGCGGCGCCGAGGTGATGTCGAGGTCGTCGTAGCGCTCGATGCTGTTGTACTTGATGAGGACGTAGCCGGCGACCGAGGCCCCGCCCAGGAACAGCACGGTGAGCACGCATCCCGTCGTGAGGATGATGCGCTGCTTCCAGGACCGCCGGCGTTGGGGGACGTGCGGCTCGCTATCGGCGCTGAAGTGCCGGGCGCGGGACATGCCTGGTCGGAGGCTAGTCCGGTAGCGTCGCCGCATGGCTGTCACGGATGCACCCGCCCCGGCCAAGCCTCCCCGCTGGACCGCCCAGTGGAAGGAGCTCTACTCCGAGGTCGTCCAGAGCGGCCTGTGCACGGGGTGCGCCGGCTGCGTCATCTCCTGTCCGCACGACGTCATCGGATACACGCACGAGCCCGGGGCGTACAAGCCGTTCCACCTGGAGGACGAGCTGGGCCCCGACAACTGCGTCCACGGCGAGAAGGGCTGCACCACGTGCACCCGGGCCTGCCCCCGGTTCCGGTCATGGGAGCCGCAGGCCGACGAGCACCTCTTCGCCCGCACCCGCCAGCCCGACGAGGTGTCCGGCATCTACCAGGACATCCTGCTCACCCGGGCCAGCGACGAGATGGTCCACCGCATGGGGCAGGACGGCGGGTTCGTGTCGGCGCTGCTCATCTGGGCGCTGGAGAACGACTACATCGACGCCGCCCTCACCTCGTTCCTCGAGGGCGACGGGACCAGCTGGAAGGCCAAGCCCGGCGTCGCCGCCACCAAGGAGCAGATCCTCGAGAGCGCCGGCAGCCGCTACACGTACTCGGCCAACACACTGGCGATCGACGAGGCGCTGGAGCGGGGCCTCAACCGCTTGGCGCTGGTCGGCATGTCGTGCCAGGCGTCGGTGCCGCCCATCATGTGGAGCCGCAAGGCCGGCAAGATCGGCAAGCCGATCCTGTTCAACATCGGCCTCCTGTGCTCCAAGACGTTCGACGACTCGATCTTCCCGGAGCTGTTCGAGATGAAGTACCGGCTCCGCAAGGAAGACATCGTCAAGATGAACATCAAGGGCGTCTTCCAGATCTGGACGCGGGACGGCCGCTACCACGAGATCCCGCTCAAGGAGTGCCACGCCTGGACCCGCGAGGGCTGCCAGCACTGCCCCGATTTCGCCGCCGAGCACGCCGACATCTCGACCGGCGGCATCGGCAAGGACAACGACTGGACCCTGACCATCGTCCGCACCGAGCTGGGCCGCGAGATCATCAGCCGGATGATCGCCGACGGCTCGATCATCGCCCGGCCGGCGGACGAGGACCCGGGGGCCGTGGCCCTGCTCCACAAGCTGGCGACCAAGAGCCGCGAGCGGTGGCCGGCGTTCGCGGTCGACGACCCGCGGCCTCCGGCCAAAACCGCGGCGAAGGCCGGGTAGCGCCCGGCCGGCCGTCGGGACGGGGCCGGCCCGGCCGCCACGGCGGCGCGCCCGGGCCGCGCTCAGACCGTCGTGTCGGTCGCCCCCCCGCCGGACCCGCCGCCCGGCCCGGCGAGCATGCAGTCGAGGATGATCGGCCGCAGCTCCTCCGGGATGTCCTCGGGGCTGGTGATGTCCCCTTGCAGCTGGGAGCCCATCTCGATGAAGTCCGAGAGCGGGATCTCGGTCGAGATGCGGTCGTAGACGCACTGGCACTGGGCCTCGGTGGCGTCGGCGCCGGCGCACGACGTCACGAACTGGTCTTCGATCGCCGCGGTGTAGCCGGGCAGCGTCTCCCCGTCGCCGGACGACGTGGTCGTGGACCGGGTCGTGCTGGTCGTGCTGGCCGTCGTCGTCGTGGTCGAGCCGGCGTTGTCGTCGTCGTCGCCCCCGCCGCGGCTCACGATGATCCCGATGATCACGATGGCCGCCACCACGATGATGCCGGCGGCGATCAGCGCGTGGCGGTTGGGGCCACCGCCCCCCGAGGCGGCCGGGAAGCCCCCCGAACCGGTCGCCCCGCCGGTGGGCGAGGCCTGCGTCGGGGACGCCGACGGGGCGGCGTAGGGCGACGAGGGCGGTGCCGGGCGCGGGGCGGCGTAGCCACCGGTTGCCGCGGCGGGGGTGCCCGCCGTGGGGCTGGCCGCCGCCGCGTAGCCGCCGCTGGGGGATCCGACGCCCGAGGTCGCCGGGGCACCGGGGGCGGAGGCACCAGGGGTGCCGGGCGCACCGGGCGCCGGCGGGCGGGGCGGGGACGCCGTCCCGGCCGCGTGGGCCACCGGGGTGAGGGGCCCCTGGCCCGGCTGGCCGGCGTGGCTGGGCTGGCCGTCGGGCCCGCCGGCCGCCGCGTAGCCGGCGGCCGCGCCCGCCGCCCCACCGGCGGCGCCGGCCACGGCCGGCCCGACCGGCGGCGCCGGCCGCGACCCGCTGGAGCCCGACGCGCCCGGCTCGACGGGCAGGACCGTGCGCACCGACTCGGGCGTGGCCGAGCCCTGCTGCTGGGCGACGGCGATGGCGGCGCCGAAGCCGATGGCGTCCTTGGGGTGGGCGTCGATGGCGATGGGCCGCCCCAGCTCGGCGCCCACCATCTGGGCGACGAGCGGGATGCGGGAGGAGCCGCCGACCAGCAGCACCGCGCTGATGTCGTCGTCGCTGACCGAGGCCGACCGGATGGCCCGCCGGAGCGCCACGATCGTCTCCCGGATGGCGGGCCGGATCATGTCCTCGAACTCGGACCGGGTCAGCCGCACGTCGGTCTGGAGGTTGGGCAGCAGCACCGGGATCGACACGTCGGTGTCGCTGGACAGCGCCTCCTTGGCGTCGATGCACTCCTGCCGCAGGCGGGCCATGGCGGCCACCGCCGCCGGCTCCTCGGGGTCGAGCTGCTCGACGGCGTCGCCGGCCGCGGCGCGCACGTGGGCCACGATCGCCTCGTCGAAGTCGATGCCGCCCAGCCGCTCGATGCCCTCGGGCGAGCCCACCGTCTCGAACCCGCTCTCGGTGCGTCGCACCATGGCGGCGTCGAACGTGCCGCCACCCAGGTCGTACACGGCCACGACCGCGCCCGGGTCGAGCCGCCGCTGGGAGGCGTAGAACGTGGCCGCGGCCACCGGCTCAGGCAGCTTGAGGGCGACGTCGACGCCGACCTGGCGGATCGACTGGTCGAGCAGGTCGAGCTTGTAGGCGCCCCAGTTGGCCGGATGGGTCAGCGCCAGGCCCCGGGGCGGCTCTCCCTCCTGCGTGCGGACCTTCTGGACGGCCCAGGACAGCATCCGGGCCATGAGCATCTCGGCCGGGTAGGGCGAGCCGCCGAGGATGATGGGCGTCGGGTCGCCGACCCGCCGCTTGAACTCGCGGGCCACCCGGCCCGGGTCGGTGTTGGCCCGGCGGATGGCGGCCTCACCGACCAACAGGTCGCCGTCCTCGCGCAGGTACACGACCGACGGCACCGAGGCCGACCGGTTCCCGAGCGTCGCCGCCTCGACCGTCCCCCCGCGCTCGATGGCAGCCGCGGTATACGTGGTGCCGAGGTCGATGCCGAGGTAGTAGGACATTCCCGCTCCTTGGGGCGCGAAGCAGCAGAGCTCACCGTGGCGTCCGGGGCCGCCGGGGCAGCCACCGCCAGGACGCGGCTCGGGGACCTGACGCTACCGCGCGCCGTGCCCGACGCGCGCCAGGGGCGGTTAGGCGTTCGCCCCCGGCACGGTCACAGCCCCGCCCGCTCCCGCGCCCGGCGCAGCACCGCGTCGAACATGTCCGGTGTCAGCTTGCCGGTGAACGTGTTCTGCTGGCTGACGTGGTAGCTGCACACGATGGCCCGGCCGTCGGGCAGCTCGACCTCGGCGCCGTGCCCGAACGGCGGCCGGGGCCGGACGCCGAGGATGCCGCACAACACCTGGTAGCCGAACTGGCCGAGCACCACGAACACCCGCACGTCACGCAGCAGCGCCAGCTCCCGCTCGAGGAAGGGCCGGCAGCGGTCGCGCTCGGCCACCGTCGGCTTGTTGGCTGGCGGGGCGCACCGCACCGGGGCCGTGATCCAGGCCCCCTCCAGCCGCAGGCCGTCGTTCCGCCACCGCGACTCGGGCCGGTTGGCGAACCCCGTGCGCCACAGGGCGGCGTAGAGGAACTCGCCCGACCGGTCGCCGGTGAACATCCGCCCCGTGCGGTTGGCGCCGTGGGCGGCGGGGGCGAGGCCCACCAGGCAGACCCGGGCCCGGGGGTCGCCGAAGCCCGGGACGGGCCGGGCCCAGTACTCGTCGTCGCGGAACGCGGCTCGCTTCTCCCTGGCGACTTGCTCGCGCCAGGCCACGAGGCGCGGGCAGGCGCGGCAGGCGACGATCTCGGCCTCCAGGGCGGCGAGCGGTTCCACGGGCGCCGACGATAGGTTGAGCCAGCGATGCCGCGAGCCGACCGCACGACCGGCAGCCGGCCCGACCGCCGGGCCGGTGGGTCACGACGCAAACCGACCTCGCCGCCGCCGACCGTGATCATGCTCGTCCGTCACGGCAAGACGGCCACCACCGGGGCCAAGCTGCCCGGGCGCGCCCCAGGGCTCGACCTCGACGACACGGGACGCCGCCAAGCCGAGGACGTCGCCGCCCGCATCGTGCGCATCACGACCCCCGCACCCGACTCACCGGCCGGCAAGGCCGCCGCCGGCGTGCCCGGCAGCAACGGGCGCAGCCCCCGGTCCCGCGGCCGCTCGGGCGGCCGGAGAGCCGACGGGCAGGCCACGGACGGGGTGGCCGCCGTCTACAGCTCGCCGCTGGAGCGGACCCGGCAGACAGCCGAGGCCATCGCCCGGGCCGTCGGGCGCGACGTCCAGGTCGACGACGGCCTGATCGAGCTCGACATCGGCGAGTGGACGGGGATGGACCTGAAGGACGCCATGAAGCGACCCGAGTGGACCACCATCCAGCGCTACCCGAGCGGGTTCACCTTCCCGGGCGGCGAATCGTTCGCCGCCATGCAGTCCCGCATGGTCGACACGCTGGCCCGGCTGCGGGCCCGACACCCGGGCGAGACCGTCGTGGCCGTGTCGCACGCCGACCCCATCCGGGCCGTGGTCGCCCACGCCATGGGCACCCACCTCGACCTGTTCCAGCGGGTCGTCGTGTCGCCGTGCTCGCTGACCGTCCTGTCCCTCGCCGACACCGGGCCGACGGTCCTGGCCGTCAACGGGACCGGCGACGAGCCCGTGGTCCCCGCATGACGATGGGCGAGTCGTTCGACTTCCCGGAGGCGCAGGTGTTCTGGCCCGGGGCCGAGGGCCCGCCGGGCCGCCGCGTGTTCTTCCTGGCCGGCGGCGCCGGGGACGAGATGGTGTATCTGGGCTGCGAGAAGCAGCAGGTGGCGGCGCTGGGCGAGTACCTGCTGGCGCTGCTCGAGGACCTCTCCCCCGACGTCGAGCCGGCCCAGGGCCACGGCGACGTCACGCCGCTGCCGTTCGAGTGGGACGTGGGTGAGATCGGCGTCGCCTACGACGAGCCCGGCGACCGCATCGTGGTCGTGCTCAAGGAGCTGGCGCCGGAGGGCGAGAAGCCGGCGACCGCCCGTTTCTCGTTCAGCCGGGCCCAGGCCAAGGCGTTCGCCCGCTTTGCGCTCGAGCTGGTGGCCCGCGGCCGACCCACCTGCCGGTACTGCGACCAGCCGATGGACGCCGAGGGCCACGTGTGTCCGAGGATGAACTGACCGACCGGAGCCTCACCGGGCCCGCGGCGCTCGACGTGCTGCGGACCGGCGAGGTCACGGTCCTCGGGCGGATGCCGTGGAGCTCGAACGCCACGCTGCTGGTCGAGGTCCACCGGGGCGACGACTGTTTGCGGGCCGTGTACAAGCCCCGCAGGGGCGAGCGACCGCTGTGGGACTTCCCCGCCGGGCTCGACCGGCGGGAGGCGGCAGCCTACGAGCTGTCGGCCTGGTTGGGGTGGGACCTGGTGCCCGAGACCGTGCTGCGGACCGACGACGGCCTGCCGTTCGGCACCGGGTCGCTGCAGCGCTTCGTGCCCTTCGACGTCGAGGCCCACTACTTCACGCTGATCGAGGACGAGCGCCGCCACGGCGAGCTGCGGGCCATCTGCGCCTTCGACCTCCTGGCCAACAGCGCCGACCGCAAGGGCGGCCACTGCCTGGCCGGCGACGACGGCCGGGTGTGGGCGGTCGACAACGGCCTGACGTTCCACTGCGAGACCAAGCTGCGGACCGTCATCTGGGAGTTCGGCGGGGAGCCCATCCCCGAGCCGCTGCTGCGCGACGTCGCCCGCCTGGTCGACGAGGGCCCGCCGGACACGCTCGGCGGCCTGCTGGAGGAGGCCGAGCTCGCCGCGCTGCGGCGCCGGGCCGAGCGGGTCGCCGAAGCCGGCACGTTCCCGGTCGACACGACGGGCCGCCGCTACCCCTGGCCGCTCGTCTAGTTCGCCAGCCGGCGGGGCCGGCGGGCGAGGCCGGTCGAGACGGGTCGGGCCCCGGGTCGAGCCTCGGTCAGTCCGCCCCGGAGGCGACCGGGATCTCGGGCGTGTCACGCTGCGACAGCCACTGGTCGAACTGACTGGCCGTCAGCGGCGGGCACACCAGAAACCCCTGGGCCAGGTCGCAGCCGAGCGAGCTCAGCAGCTCCCACCCCTCGCGGGACTCGACGCCCTCGGCCACCGTGGTCAGGCCCAGGTCGTGGCCGAGCGCCAGCACCGAGCGGGCGATGGCCCGGTCGTTGTCGTCGACGGTCATGCTGGCGATGAACGACCGGTCGATCTTGATCTCGCCGATCGGCAGCCGGCGGAGGTGGGCCAGCGACGAGTAGCCGGTGCCGAAGTCGTCGCACGACAGGCACACGCCCAGCTCGGCCAGGCCCTCGAGCACGGTGACCGAGCGCTGCGACTCGCTCATGACCATGCTCTCGGTCAGCTCCAGCGTCAGCGCCGAGGGCGGCACGCCCATGTGCTCGGTCAGCGTGGCCACGTCGTCGACCAGGTGCAGGTCGAGCAGGTTGCGGGCCGACAGGTTGACCGCCACCGACATGTCGAGGCCCCGGTCGCGCCACGACCGGCACTCGGCCAGCGCCCGGCGCATCACGACCATGGTCAGGTTGCGGATGTCGCCGGTGTGCTCGGCCACGGCGATGAACTCGGAGGGCCGCACGCGCCCGAGACGGGGATGGTTCCACCGCACGAGCGCCTCGGCGCCCCGCACCACGCCGGTGGCCACCTCGACCTTGGGCTGGAAGCACACGTCGAGCTCGCGGCCCTCGAGGGCCTCGCGCAGCTCGGCGCCGAGGGCCAGCCGGCGGGGCGTGGAGGGGTCGTGCGTCGGGTCGTACAGCTCCCACCCGCTGCGCAGCCGGCGGGCGGTGTCGCGGGCGATGTGGGCCCGCTGGGTGAGCGACGGCACGTCGATGGCGTGCTCGGGGTAGACGGCGACGCCGATGTTGACGGCCAGCGCCAGCAGCACGCCCTCGACCTGGAACGGCGGGTCGAACCCGGCCATCAGCATGCGGGCCGCCCCGACGGCGGCGTCGACGCTCTCGACCTCGGGGAGGATGGCGGCGAACTCGTTGAACCCGATGCGGCACAGCGTGGCGTTCTCGGGCAGCAGGCTCTTGATGCGCCGGCAGGCCTGGACGACGAGGGCGTCGGTGCTGACGTGCCCGAAGGCGTCGCTGACCTGGCCGAACTCGTCGAGGTCGATGACCAGCAGCCCGACCCGGCCCCGCACGGCGTACACGGCCTCGAACGCCTCGTTGAGCAGCTCGTTGAGGCGGACCCGGTTGGGCAGGTCGGTCAGCGGGTCGTGCAGGGCCTGGTGGGCCCGCACCGCCGCCTCGGCTTGGAGGCGCTCGAACAGCACGCCGTTCTCCAGCGCGATCGAGGCGTGGTTGGCGAGCGCCCCGAGCAGCTCGGCCTGGTCGTCGCCGAATCCCGAGGTGCGACCCGGGCGCTCCCGACTGACGACGAGCGCTCCGCTGAGCTCGCCGTCGGCGTTGGTCAGCGGCGCCGCCAGCGCCGCGGCGGCGGGCAGCTCGGCCAGCCACCGGGGCGAGCCCTTGTGCCCGGGCACGACGGCGCGAGCGACCCGGCCCGGCACGAGCGCGTTGAGGTCGGACAGGAAGTCGTCGGTCGGCACCGGCTCGACGGTCGCCTCGCCCTCGTCGGCGCCGTCGGGCTTGCCCTCGCCCGTGGCCGGGCCGTCGCCGGACCCGGCCGCCGGATCGGCCTCGGCCGCCGAGCCAACTTCGGAGGGGCCGTCGCCCCCGGACAGCACGATGCGCCGGGCCTCCGACTCGTCGTCGACGGGCGCGAGCAGCAGGACGGCGTGGTCGGCGCGCATCAGCGAGCGGGCGCCCCGCAGCACCGACTCGGCGATCTCGCCCAGGTTGACCGACCGCACGACCGACCGGGCGAAGGCGTCGACCACCTCGAGCCGGTGGTGGCGCTCGGCCACCCGGCTGTAGATGCGGTTCGACCACACGCACACGACGACGACGGCGGCGACGAGCAGCCCGACGTTGGGGACCTGCCACACCGCGAAGGCGAGCCCGAGGCCGATGGCGCCGTCGAGCACGGCGGCCCAGCTGCCGGACGCCACCGTCTTGCCGAGCGCCTGCCGGCCCGGCAGCCCGCCGGCCGCCACGACCAGCAGGATGGCGAGCAGGGCGACGGCGTGCGACGCCGCGAGCCCGGCCAGCAGCGCTCCCGCGCCCCGCAGGCCGACCGGCGTCACGTCGCCCAGGGCGACGTCGAACACGATGACGGCGACGATCGTCTGGATGGCGGTCAGCGCCAGCTCGAACGCCATCTCGACGAGGCGCCGGCGCGCCACCAGCAGGACGACGAGGACGCCGACCATGCGGCCGACCACCAGGGCCGCAGGCCCGGCGTAGACGAGCCCGATGGCGAGCGGGACCTCGGCCAGGGCGAAGCCGTAGAACTGGCCGTGCCGCCGCACGACGCGGAGGGCCAAAACCTCGCAGAGCGCGAAAGCGGGCGCCAGGACGTACACCGGAACATCGAGCGGCACGTCGGGTAGCGCCCCGTAGTCGGAACGCGCGAAGGCGTAGAGAGCCGCTCCGCCCAGACCCAGCCACAAGGCCGCGAGCGCCACCCCAATATCACTGCGGGGTGTGATGTGCGCCGACAAATCCGCCTCCGTACCGCCGGGTGCCCCCGCCTCCCGGCACAGAACACCATGGGAGGAACCGGGTCAAGGGGCAGTGGACTATTTCCGGCCCAGTTTCGTTCATTTGACGGAGAATTTCCCGCGAACTTTGTTCGCAGAGTCCTCAACCGTTTGCTGAGCCGATCACTCTGTCCAGGTAGGGGTTGCCAAAACGTTGCTCGGGGTCGAGCCGCGCCCGCACCCGCTGGAAGTCGTCCCACCGGGGGTAGCGGCCGGCGAGGGACTCGGCCCGCTGGTAGTGGAGCTTGCCCCAGTGGGGCCGGCCGTCGTAGTCGTCCATGATCCGCTCGACCCCCGAGAAGTAGGCGTCGTACGGGGTCCCCCGGTACACGTGGACGGCGATGTAGCCCGTGTCGCGGCCGTAGGCCGTGGACAGCCAGGCGTCGTCGCCCCGCACGACCCGGGCCTCGACCGGGAAGCTGATCGGCACGCCGATCTCGTCGACCAGCCGCCGCACCCGGTTCAGCGCTTCGGGCAGGGCCTCGCGGGGCACGGCGTACTCCATCTCCCAGAACCGCACCTTGCGCGGACTGGTGAACACCCGATCGGACCGGTCCACGTACTCGACCCGCCCGGTGCTGGGGATGATCTTGGCCAGCCGGCTGATCAGCGAGGGCCAGCGCCGCCCCACCCGGCACAGCGCCCCGAACGCGTAGTTCTGGAGGACCATGTCCTGGTACCACTCCTGGGCCCGGCTGCGGGGCCGGGCCGGCTCGTCGGTGCGCCGGTTGCGCTTGGTCAGCGCCCACCGGGTGTGGGGCACCCAGTAGAACTCGAAGTGGTCGTTGCCCTCCACGAGGGCATCGAGGTCCGCCAGAACGTCGTCGACCGGCACCGGTTCCTCGACGGCGTGCAAGCGGAAGGCCGGCACGCACTGGAGCGTCACGGTCGACACCAGGCCCAGCGCCCCCAGCCCGACCCGGGCCGCCGCGAAGACGTCGGGCTCGCGCTCCTCGGACAGCTCGAGCACCGAGCCGTCGGCGGTCACCAGCCGCATGCCCACCACATGTGCGGACAGGTTGCGGAACCGCAGCCCGGTGCCGTGGGTGGCCGTCTGGGTGGCGCCGGCGATCGACTGCCGGTCGATGTCGCCCATGTTCTCGAGCGCCAGGCCGCGCGCGTCGAGCTCGTCGCACAGCCGGTGCAGCGGGATGCCGGCCTCGACCGTGACCCGGCCGGTGGCGGCGTCGTGGTCGAGCACGCGCCCGTAGTCGGCCAGGTCGACGAGCACCCCGTCGGTGCAGGCGATGGACGTGAACGAGTGCCCGGCGCCCACCGCCTTGACCCGCTGGTCGCGGGCGGCGGCGTCCTTGACCAGGGCGACGAGCTCGTCCTCCGAGCGGGGCCGGGCGATGCGGGCCGGCGCGCAGCTCTGGTTGCGCCCCCAGTTCGTCCACGAGGCGCGGTCGGACAACCCCATGCCCCGTCAGCTTACGCCGTAAGGACGGACGCGCCGGGCCGGGCCCGGACGCGCCGGTGCCCGGCCTGGACGGCACGGGCACCGGGCGGAACGTCGGTATGCGGGAAGCGGACCTGGCTCCCGGGCCAGGGGCTCAGCGGGACTGCAGGGCCTCGAGCAGCTTGGGCAGCACCTTGTGCACGTCGCCCACGATGCCGAGGTCGGCCACCGAGAAGATCGGGGCCTCGGGGTCCTTGTTGATGGCGATGATGTTCTTGGACCCCTTCATGCCCACCAGGTGCTGGGTGGCGCCCGAGATGCCGGCCGCGATGTAGACGGTCGGCTTCACCACCTTGCCGGTCTGGCCCACCTGGTAGCTGTAGGGCACCCAGCCGGCGTCGACGATGGCCCGGGAGGCGCCGGGGGCGCCCTTCAGGGCCTTGGCCAGGTCCTCGATCATCTGGTACTTGCCGGCCTCGCCCAGGCCCCGACCGCCCGACACGACGATGTCGGCCTCGTCGAGCTTGGGGCCGGTCGACTCCTCGACGTGGCGGTTCTTGACCGTGGCCTGGCCGCGGTCGGGCACGTCGATCGTGACGACCTCGGCGGCGCCGCCGCCCGTCGACTCGGCCGCGAACGACTTGGGCCGGATGAGCGCGATGTGGGGCGGGCCGGCGGTGAACTTGGTCTTCACCAGCTTGGTGCCGCCGAACACCGGCTCGGTGACGATCACGTCGTCGCCCTCGACCGTGATGTCGGTGTTGTTGGTGATGACCGGCTTGTCGAGCGCCACCGACAGGCGGGCGGCGACGTCGCGGCCGTCGTAGGTGGTGCCGAGCAGCAGCAGGTCGGGGCCGTTGCCGTCCTGGACCTGCTTGGCGATCGCCGACGCCACGGGCACGCCGGGCAGGCTGTCGCCCAGGTCGCCGGTGGCGTACACCTTGGTGGCGCCGTAGGCCCCGAGCGTCTCGGCGACGGCGGCGCCGTCGCCGCCGTAGACGGCCTCGACGGTGCCGCCCAGCTCGCGGGCCTTGGTCAACATCTCGAGCGTGATGGGCGCGACCTTGCCGTCGGTGGCCTCGGCGTAGACCCAGATGCGGTTGAGAGCCATGTCCTCGTTCGTCTCCTAATCCGTGTCCGTGGGCCGAGGGTCAGATGACCTTGAGGTTCTCGAGGAAGCTGACGATGCGCTGGTAGCCCTCGCCGTCGTCCTCGACGATCTCGCCGGCCTCGCGGGCGGGGGCGTCCTCGACGGCCACGATCTCCTGCCCGGCGCCGGCGGCGCCCACGGTGCTCGGGTCGATGCCCAGGTCCGCCAGGCTGGGCTGGTCGACCGGCTTCGACTTGGCGGCCATGATGCCCTTGAAGGACGGGTAGCGAGGCTCGACCACACCGGCCGTCACCGAGACGACCGCCGGCAGCGGCGCCTCGACCTCGTCGTAGCCGGCCTCGGTCTGGCGCTGGACCTTGACCACGCCGTCGCCGACCTCGACGTGCTTGGCGAACGTGATCGACGGCAGCCCGAGGAGGGCGGCGATCTGCTCGGGCACCGTGCCCGTGTAGCCGTCGCTGGACTCGGTGGCGGCCAGGACGAGGTCGGGCTCGGCCCGCTTGATGGCGGCGGCCAGCACCTTGGCGGTGTCGAGCGCCCCGGCGCCCGACAGGGCGTCGTCCGAGATCAGGATGGCCTTGGCGGCCCCCATGGCCAGCGCCGTGCGCAGGCCGCCGGTCTCGTTGTTGGGGGCCATGGACACGAGGGTGACCTCGCCACCCCCGGCGGCGTCGGCAAGCTGGAGGGCCATCTCGACGCCGTAGCTGTCCGACTCGTCGAGGATGAGCTTGCCGCTGCGGTCGAGGGTGTTGTCTGCCTCGAGCTTCCCGGGGTCCGCAGGATCCGGGATCTGCTTCACGCATACGACGACGTTCATGGCCGCCAGGATGCCCCTCGTTTCGCGAGGGGGCCAAATCCTGGTCGCGATGCCCCATGTCACAAGTGACCGCGCGGTAACCGCGTCTGACCGGGGCCGACGGGCACAGACGACCGATCGGCGACGGATCGCCGACGCAGCGGCGGCGGGCGTCGCTGGCCGCGGCCGGCCCCGGCGGCGCGGGGTAGGTTGCCGGCGCTGTGAAGCTGCTCCTGCTGGTGAACTCGTCGGCGTCGTCGGTGACGCCCCGGAGCCGGGTCGTGATCGGCAAGGCGCTGTCCGCCGACCACGACGTCACCGTGGCCGAGACGAGCCGCCGGGGCCACGCCACCCGGCTGGCCCAGGGGGCGGCGGCCAACGGCACCGAGGTGGTCGTCGTGCTGGGCGGCGACGGCACGCTCAACGAGGCGGCCAACGGCCTGGCCGGCACCCGTTGCGCCCTGGCCCCGCTGCCCGGCGGGTCGACCAACGTGTTCGCCCGGACCATCGGGCTGCCCAACGACCCGATCGAGGCCACGGGGGCGCTGCTCGACGCGCTGGCCCGCGCCTCCATCAAGCGGGTGGGGCTGGGCTCGGTTAATGGCCGCTACTTCCTGTTCCACACTGGGGTCGGGTTCGACGCCGCGGTGGTCGAGCAGGTCGAGCGACGGGGGGCGCTCAAGCGCTACGCCGGCCACCCCCTGTTCGTGTACGCCGGCTTCGCCACCTGGTTCCGGCACTACGACCGCAGCCGGCCGCGCTTCGCGGTCCACCACACCGACGGGACCGTGGTGGACGACGCCTACCTGACCGTCGTCCTCAACACCAACCCCTACACCTACCTGGGCGAGCGGCCCCTGTCGCTCGCACCGGAGGCCACGCTCGACCGGGGGCTGGCGTCGGTCACGCTGCGGACCATGGCGTTCGCCCCCACGCTGCGCATCGTCGGCTCGGCGCTGGGCAGCGGCCGGGCGCTGCGCCGCAGCCGGTGGGTCGACCACCGCACCGATCTCGACGGGCTGACCGTCCGCGCCTACGGCCCGGTGCCCTACCAGGTCGACGGCGACCACCTGGGCGACGCCGAGGAGCTCGTGTTCCGCCACGAGCACGAGGTGCTCGACCTCGTGCTCCCCTGACCCGGCGCCGGGCCCGCCCCCTAGCTCGCCGGGGTCCGGCCCAGCGCCTCGAGGGCCACGTCGGGCACGTTGGTGATGACGGCGTCGACGCCGAGGTCGGCCAGCCAGACGATGCGCTCGGGCACGTCGCAGGTCCAGGTGTTGACGGCCAGGCCGGCGGCGTGGGCGTGCTTCACGACGTCCGCGTCGACCGCGCTGTGGTGGGGGTGGAGGGCCCGGTGGCCGTGCTCCACCGCCTCGGCCACGATCTCCTCGACGGTCGAGAAGCCGAGCATCAGCCACCCGGTGGCGAGCTCGGGGTCGAGCGCGCGCACCCGGTCGATCGTCTCGCGGTGGAAGCACGACACGACGATGCGCTCGCGCTCGGCCGCCGGCCGGGCGGCCAGCACCTCGACGACCCGGTCGACGATCGTCAGCTCGGCGTCGAAGTCGCTGTCGCCGGGCCAGTTCTTGATCTCGACGTTGACGAACAGGAGGCCGGCGCAGGCGTCGAGGGCGGCCGCCAGGTCGGGCATGCAGTCGGGCAGCTCGCCGGCGCGCAGGTCGACGAGCGCCCGCCCGTCGGGCAGGTGGGCGTCGTGGGTGACGGCGAGGTGGCCGCCGGCCGCCCGCCGCACGTCCAGCTCGACGCCGTCGGCGCCCAGCGCCCGGGCCGCATGGAACGAGGCCAGCGTGTTGCCCGCGGCGACGGCGGGCGCGCCCTGGTGGCCGATCACGAGCGTCATTGCGCGTTTGCTCCCAAGAACTTAACGGTGGGGAAATATCCCCTTGCCGTCTTGACCTTTGTCCAGTATCTTCGCGGCGTCGCAGCCACACGCTCGCACGTAAGTGCCGCGGTGGCATGTGAAACTCGTCACAATCTCGGTGACCCGAAACCGCCGTGGAGGTCCCGTGGCCCTGACGCAGAGCCGCAGCTTGTCCCTGTCCATCGAGCGCGACGACTGGCGCGAGCACGCCGCCTGTCGCGACACCGATCCCGATCTCTTCTTCCCGGTCGGCACGACCGGGCCGGCGATCGAGCAGATCGACAACGCCAAGAGCGTGTGCCGGGCGTGCGAGGTCCAGTCCACCTGCCTCGAGTATGCCCTCCTGACCAACCAGGACAGCGGCATTTGGGGTGGCACGTCGGAGGAGGAGCGCCGAGCGCTGCGCCGCCAGTGGGTGGCGCGTCAGCGTAAGGCGACTGCCTGAGACTCCGCCGGGCGAGCCCGCAGCGCGGCGGGGGCCCCAGCGGCTCGCGTGCATCGCTCGCCCTCCACTTCACCGGCGACGACGGCCCCACCGGTGGGGCCGTTCTCGCGTCCGGCGGCCGACCCGCCCCGCCTGGCCCTGCGGCAGGCCAGGCCCGCGGCGCCGGTCTCGCCGGCTCCCGGGGCCGTCACACCGGCTCCCGGCGGTCACGGCCCGGCCCGCCGGCTCCGGGCGCATCACCCGTCGCCCGCATCGACGGGCACGGTGAGCGCCACGGTCGTCCCCTGACCGCCCTGGCCGTCACCACGGCGGATCTCGATCTGGCCGGACAGCTCGGTGGTCACCAGCGTCCGCACGATCGACAGGCCGAGGCCGGTCGACGCGTCGAGCTCGAACCCCTCGGGGAGTCCGACCCCCTGGTCGGACACCTGCAGGTGCAGAGACTTGTCGTCGCGCTCGATCGTGACCCGCACCCGGCCCGGGTGCCGGGACAGGTCGACGCCCTCGGGGTAGGCGTGGTCGACCGCGTTCTGGAGCAGCTCGTTCAGGACCACCGCCAGCGGCGTCGCCACCCGGGCCGGCAGGATGCCGCCGTCGCCCTCGACCTGGAAGTCGATGGGTCGGTCGGGCGAGCTCATCGAGTCGGCGACCATCGTCACGACCGGCCGGACGATCTCGACGAACGGCACGTCGTCGCCGGCCTCCCGCGACAGGATCTCGTGCACCAGGGCGATCGACCGGACCCGGCGCACCGACTCCTCGATGACCTGCTTGGCCTCGGGGGTCGACAGGCGCCGGCCCTGCAGGCGCAGCAGCGACGAGATCGTCTGCAGGTTGTTCTTCACCCGGTGGTGGATCTCGCGGATCGTGGCGTCCTTGGACAGGAGCAGCAGGTCGCGCCGGCGCAGCTCGGAGATGTCGCGCAGCAGCACCACCGCCCCGGTCACCACCCCGTGGTCGAGTAGCGGGATGCCCCGCATGAGCACGGTCACGTCGGGCCCCCGCGGCAGCTCCTCGGTCACCGGGGCGGCGATGGCGAAGGCGGTGCGCACCACGTTCTCCTCGAGCCCCAGCTCGGAGAACCGCAGGCCCTCGGCGTTGGCGTGCACGCCCAGCCGGTGGAGCGTCGAGACCGCGTTGGGCGACGTGTACTCGACCCGCCCGGCGGCGTCGAGGACGATCACGCCGTCGCCCACCCGGGGCGCCACGTCGCTCTCGACGTCCTCGGCGCTGAACGGGAAGTCGCCGTTCGAGATCATCCGGGCGAAGCGGTTGAAGACGTCGACGTAGGTCCGCTCCAGCTCGCCGGGCTGGCGGCCGAACGACGGGGCCGACTCGCGGGTCAGCACGGCGATGACCCGGCCCTCGTAGCGCACGGGGATGCACAGCACCCGCACCCGCTCCTTGAGCGGAGAGCTGGCCATCTCGCCCTCGATGATCTCGCCCAGCCGGTAGGCGCGGGCGACGAGCGGCCGCTCCTCCTCCTCGAGCACGGTGCCCACCCAGTCGGACCGGTAGACGGTCTGGGCGGTGGTCGGCCGGACCTGGCCCAGCACGACGAACCGGTTGCCCGTGTCGCGGGCCTCGCCCACCACCCCGAACAGCAGCAGGTCGGCGAAGCAGAAGTCGGCCAGCATGCCCCAGCTGGCCGAGAGACGCTGGAGGTGGGCGATGGCACCCGGGTCGAGCCGGGTGAAGAAGCGGGCGAGCTCGGACAGGCTGGCCATCGCCTGATTCTTCCAGTTCCCGCACGCAGTTCCCGCACGCAGTTCCCGCACGCCCGTCCGGACGGATCGCGCCCCCGGCCCGCCCCTAGCCCCAGAGGCTCTCGCCCAGCTCCAGCAGCCCCCGGACGTCGGTGATGTCGTGGTTGGCGTAGGGGACGGCGGCCACGACCTCGGGCGCGGCGCCCAGCTCGGCCCGCTGCTCGGCCTCGCGCTTGGCCACCACCTGGAAGTTCAGGAAGCTCTCCCCCACCTCGCGCAGCACGCGGGCGACCTGGTCGGGCTTCCCCAGCCCGTCCGGCAGGGCCGCGGCCAGCGCCTCGGGCTCGCGGCACAGGCGGTTGGCCACGGCGGTGGCCGGCCGGTCGACGAACCAGTCGGGCAGCACCTTGTTGAGCACGATGGCCCCGAGGTGCAGCTCGCGCTCCCGCAGCGCCCGCACGAAGAACTCGGTCTCGCGGATGGGGGCGGTCTCCAGCGTCGACACCACGACGAACGTCGTGCGCTTGTCGGACAGCGTGCGGGTCACCGCCCGGGCCCGCTCGACGAAGCCGTCGTACATCGTCTGGAACAGCAGGAAGAACTCGGCGATGTCCTGCAGGAACTGCGAGCCGAGGATGCGGTCGGCAACCGTGTAGAAGGGCCGGGACGCCATCGTGAACACCCGGCTGCGGGCCGGCACGGTCAGCCACCGCAGCAGGCGCGACGAGAAGAAGTCGGCCATCCGCTCCGACGCCTCGAGGAAGTCGATGGCGTTGCGGGTGGGCGGGGTGTCCACGACGATCAGGTCGTAGCGGCCGGTGGCGTGGATCTCGTACAGCCGCTCCATGGCGATGTAGTCGTGGCTCTGCACGAAGCGGCTGGTGATGTTCTCGTAGAGCGGGTTGGCCAGGATGGCGTCCCGCGTCTCGGCGTCGGGGGCGTGCGAGCGGACCAGCTCGTCCCACGACAGCTTGGTGTCGAGCATGGCCGCCCACAGCTCCCCCCGGGGCTCCACCCCCGCGGCCCGGAACAGGTCGGGCGGCACCTGGGTCTCGACGTTGCCGAACCGCTCGAGGCCGAGGGCGTTGGCCAGCCGCCGGGCCGGGTCGACGGTGATGACCAGCACCTTGCCGCCCAGGTGGGCGGCCGCCATGGCCGCGGCGGCCGCCGCCGTCGTCGTCTTGCCCACCCCGCCCGCGCCGCAGCAGATCACGATCTCCTTGGCCGCCACGAGGTGCTCGAGCGTGGCGCCGGGATCGGGGGCGGGGCCGCGGGCCACCGGTCAGTACCCCAGCTCGGCGCCCAGCGACTCGGCGATCTGGCGGGTGGCCCGCAGGCCGTGGCTGCGCTGGAACAGCTCGGGCACGTACAGCAGGTCGGCGTCGCCCAACCCCACCGCCGGCAGCCCCGCCCGCAGGTCGGCCAGGTGCTCGGCGCGGGTCCGCCGCAGCGTGACCGCCAGCTCGGCGCCGTCGAGCACCCGGCCGACGGCGGCGCCGCTGGCGTCGAGCGCCCCGGCCAGCGCCCCGGCCGGCTCGGGGGCGCGCAGGGCCTGGAACACCTCCTCCTCGCTGTGGGTGAACAGCTCGGGGAGCACCCGGTTGGCGACGACGGCGGCCAGGTCGACGACGGTCTCGGCCCGCAGCCGCCCGGCCAGCTCGAGCGTCTCGGTCACCGGCATCTCCTCGGGCGTCGCCACGATCACGACGCCCGTCTGGGCCGGGTCGCCGAGGATGTCGAGCATCCACTCGGTCTGGTCGCGCACCCGGCCCACCTTGACCAGGTCGCGGATGGCCTGGGGCGCGGCCAGCTGCCCGACCACGTGTCCCGAGGCGGGGGCGTCGACCACGACCAGGTCGTAGTGGCGCTCGCGGACCTCCCACGCCAGCTTGCCGACGGTCAGGATCTCCTTGACGCCCGGGGCGGCGTTGGCCACGAAGTCGAACGTGCGGGCCAGCGGGCCGATCCGGCCGAGCAGCGGCATCTTGAGCTGCAGCCGGAGGTACTCGCGCAGCGACTCCTCGGTGTCCATCGACATCGCCCACAGGCCGGGGGCGATCTCGCGCTCCCGGAACTCGGTGGGCTCCGTCTCGAACATGTCGGCCAGGTCGCCCTTGGCGTCGACGTCGCACAGCAGGGTCCGCTGACCCCGGCTGGCGGCGAGGTGGCCGAGGGCGGCCGCGATCGTCGTCTTGCCGACGCCACCCTTGCCGGTGACGACGAGCAGCCGGCGGTCGAGGAGGTCGGTGCTCAGTCTCCCGACCCGGTGCTCACGCCCCGAACCCGATGCGGCGGGTCAGGCTGGACGAGCCGATCTCGATGTAGGCGAGCTTGTCGATCGGCACCCCGAACTGCCGACCGCGCCGGTCGGTCAGCCACAGCGTGCTCCCCGACTCGATCGCCTTGTCGACGTGCTCTCGGACCGCGTCCGAGTCGGTGTCGTCGTCGAGCATGACCTCGAGCTCTTTCGGCGCGTTCTTCACCCCGATGCGGACGTCCACGGCTGGCCTTCCTCCTGTACGAGCGCCGCCATCGTAGGGGGCGGGACGGCGGTCTCGGCACGCTGGGCCTCGGCCCACCGGGGATGATGGTCCGCCGCCCAGGCCCGGGCCACCCGGCCGACCACGATGCCCCGCAGCGCCTGGGGGTTGGACAGGGCCATGAGGACGTGCCCGGCCACGACCACCCAGGTGGCGATCGCGGTCCAGTCGTGGACGAACGTGGCCCCGGTCCGCCAGTCCAGCGGGAACGGCTCGAACCACCGCATGATCGCCCCGGTGCCGAGCATCACCGGGATCATCCCGCCCACGAAGGCGGCGTTGAGCTTCTGGCCGGCGTTGAACTTCCCGACCTCGCCCGTCGCCTCATGGCCCCGCGACCACAGCCACCGGCGGTCGGCCCGCGTCCAGCGGGCCAGGCGGCGCAGGTCGCGGCGGATCTCGGCCCGCCAGCGCCCGGCGTAGGCGACGACCAACGGCAGTGGCAGGGCCAGGCCGGCGTAGACGTGCACGGCCTTGACCAGGCTGCGCCGGCCCACCCAGGCGCTGAACGGGCCCACGTACAGCGCCAGCCCGGTCAGGGCGCAGGTCAGCACCAGCGCCGCCACCGACCAGTGCAGCGCCCGCTGGGCGGGCGTGAACCGGTCGACGTCGCCGGCGGGCTCGGGGTCGGCGAGGAGGCTCACGACGCGTCGCTCACGTCGGGCCGGGCGTCCGCGATCACGGCGGGACGCTCCGTCACGGGCTCCGTCACGCGGCTCACGCCTCGATCGGCTCGTCGCGCCGGCCGTTGGACTCGCCGACCCAGGCGTCGACGTCGTAGCCCCGCTCCTCCCAGTAGCCGGGGACGAGGCGGTCGACGACCTCAATGCGGTCCAGCCACTTGAGCGACTTGTAGCCGTACATGGGGGCCACGTAGAGACGGACGGGCCCGCCGTGCTCCCGGCTCACGGGGCCGCCCATCATGCTGTGGGCGACGATCACGTCGTCGCGCCGGGCCTGCTCGAGCGTGAGGCTCTCGGTGTAGGCGCCGTCGAACGAGTGGATGCGCAGGTGGGTGGCGCCCGGTTGGACGCCGGCCCGGTCGAGCAGCTCGCTCACCCGCACCCCTTGCCAGGGCACGTCGGGCACCCGCCAGCCGGTCACGCACTGGAAGTCGCGTACCAGCTCGGTCTGGGGCAGGTCGAGCAGCTGGTCGTAGCTCAGGTCGAGCGGCCGGTCGACCAGCCCGTCGACGCGCAGGCGGTACTCGCCCGTCGACCGGCTGGGCATGGTGGGCGTCACCGAGTAGATGCGGAACCGGCCGCCGGTGGGGACGAACGACGTCAGGCCGGTGGGGTCGTTGCGCGACACCGGACGCAGGGCGCGCTCGATCGTGCCCTGCACGCGCTCGCCGACCAGGACGCCCAGCGCGCCGAGGCCCACCATGCCGAGCACGACGCGGCGCCCGATCGGGGCGCCCTCGCCGTCGGCCCGTGCCTCGGCCTCGGCGCCCGTCTCGGCTCCGGCCCCGGCGGCGGCGCGGGTCGGGGACGGGCGGGGCCGGGCCCGCCGGACGACCGGCGGGCGCTCGCCGCCGGCGCAGGCGCCGCCCGGCGCCGGCCCGCGGTCGGCCTCTTCCGGGGTGGCGGGCAGCTCGGTGGCGGGGCCGTCGGGCACGGGGCCAGGGTAGGCCCGCCCGTGCCGGTGCGCCTCGGCCGGGCGGGCGAGTTCACGGCTCCGTAAGGACCGCCCGCAAGGGCCCCGGCCGGCGGGGCGTCAGCCCTCCACGCGAGCCCGGAGGCGGGCCAGGCGGGCGTCCCACCGGCGGCCGGCCTCCTCGGCCCAGGCGGCCAGGTCGTCGAGCGGCTGCGTCACCGCCGTGAACCGGGTCTCGCGCCCGGCCCGGTCGGCGGCCACCAGGCCGGCGGCGCGGAGCACCCCGAGGTGCTTGGCGACGGCCTGGCGGCTGATCGGCAGGTCGTCCGCCAGCGCGGTGGCCGTCACCGGTCCCCGCTCGGCCACGGCCCGCAGGATCGTCCGCCGGGTCCGGTCGGCCAGCGCGGCGAACACCGCGTCGGCGGGCTCGCGGTGACCCTGGCGCGGCTCAGAGGGCGCAGACACCGGCGGCCACGAACAGCAGCTCGAGGCCGAGGAGCCGGTAGTCCCACCGCCGGTCGGCGGTCGCACGCGGGACGGGGGCGGCAGCCGAGGCCGACAGCGGGGCCGCCACCGGCGTCTCGGTCACGACCACCCGGGTGCCGCCGCCCTCGCGGGGGCTGACCGCGATCTCGACCGTGGCGGCGTCGGGCTCGTCGCCGTCGTCGCGCCACCAGGTCCACACCAGCCGGCGGCCGGCCTCGACCTGGTCGACCCGCACCGTACGGGCGGCGGCGTCCTCGTCGTCGAGCCAGGCGGCGCGGACCTCGGGGTCAGCGATCGCCTCCCACACGGCGTCGCGGTCGGCCTCGAGCTCGACGGACCGGGTCACCGACGGGATCGCGGACGGCGTCTCGGGCGGGACGGAGGCGTCGGACGTCATATCCGCAACTCTACAGTTGCGAGTCTCCCCGGCCACCCGTACGCTCATGCGCAACCGATCAGTTGCACATTGGAGCGGACATGCTGGTACCCACCGTCATCGAGACCACCAACCGGGGCGAGCGGGCCTACGACATCTACTCGCGCCTGCTGCGGGAGCGGATCGTGTTCCTCGGCTCGGCCATCGACGACACGGTGGCCAACCTGATCATCGCCCAGCTCCTGCACCTCGAGGGCGAGGACACCGAGAAGCCGATCAGCCTCTACATCAACTCGCCGGGCGGCGACGTGCTCGCCATGTTCGGCATCTACGACGCCATGCAGTTCCTCGGCCCGCCCGTCCACACGGTGTGCGTGGGCCAGGCCGCGTCGGGGGCGGCCGTGCTGCTGGCGGCGGGCGAGCCCGGGCACCGCAGCGCGCTGCCCAACGCCCGGGTGCTGATCCACCAGCCCCACGGCGGCGCCCAGGGCCAGACGTCCGACATGGAGATCGCCGTGCGGGAGATGGTGCTCATGCGGGAGCGGACCATCGACATCCTGGCCGAGCGCACCGGCCAGGCCCGCGAGAGGATCGCTGCCGACATCGACCGCGACTTCATCCTGCGGGGCGAGGACGCCGTGGCCTACGGCATGGTCGACGAGATCATCACCCACCGGCGCCCGCGGCCCGTGGCCGGCCCCCAAACGTCGGCCGAGCCGGCCGCCGCCGCGAGCTGACACCGGCAGCCCACACCGCCCGCTGACGCCGGTTGCCGTCGGTCGCCGCCGCCGGCGCCGGTCGCTCCCCGCCGGCGCCGGTCGCCGGGTCGGCGCCGGCCCGGGCGACCGACTCTTTGCATCGATCTTTGCCCCCGTCAACTGTCGGATCGGCCCGACCGTCGGTCAGACTGGGACGATGGAATCCGATTCCACCGTCCGCATCCCGGGCGCGGGCGTCGAGCTGGCCGCCGACGCCTACGGGCCCGAGGACGGCCCCCCGGTCCTGCTGTTCCACGGCGGCGGCCAGACCCGCCACGCCTGGGGTGGCACCGCCCAGCTGCTCGGCGAACGCGGCTGGCGGTCGACCACGGTCGACCTGCGGGGCCACGGCGACAGCGACTGGTCGCCCGACGGCGTGTACGACCTCGACACGTTCGCCGCCGACGTGCGGATCGTGGCCGAGGCCCAGCCCCGCCCGCCCGCCCTCATCGGGGCCTCGCTCGGCGGCATCTCGTCGCTCGTCGCCATCGCCGAGGCGCCCGCCCCGATCGCCCGGGCGCTCGTGCTGGTCGACGTGGCCCCTCGCATGGAGCCCGACGGCGTCCAGCGCATCCACGACTTCATGCGGGGTCACCCGAACGGGTTCGCCTCGCTGGAGGAGGTGGCCGACGCCGTGGCCGCCTACAACCCCCACCGGCCCCGCCCCAAGGACCTGTCGGGCCTGCGCAAGAACGTCCGCCTCGGCGAGGACGGCCGGTGGCACTGGCACTGGGACCCCCGCTTCCTCGACGGCCCCAGCACGGACGAGCCCCGCTCGCTGCGCAACGAGGACCGGCTCGAGGCCGCGGCCCGGGCCCTGACGCTGCCGACGCTGGTGGTGCGGGGGAAGGCCAGCGACGTGCTGTCGGAGGAGGGCGTGCGCCACCTGCTCGAGCTCGTGCCCCACGCCGAGGTGGCGGACGTGACCGGCGCCGGGCACATGGTGGCCGGCGACCGCAACGACGCCTTCAACGACGCCGTGTTCGACTTCCTCGAGCGCGTCGCCTGGGGCTAGGGGCCCGGGCCCGCCGGGGGAAACGCGGCGGCGCTCAGCCGATCCGCAGCTCGGGCCGGTAGATCCGGGTCGGGGCCAGCTCGACGTCGATGGTGGCCGCCAGCTGGGCGAACACCTTGGACGCCTCGCCGTCGGGGTCGGTCACCGTGATGGGGGCGCCGGTGTCGCTGCCCTCGCGCAGCTCGGGGACGAGCGGCACCTGGCCGATCAGGGGCACACCGAGCCGGTGCGACAGCTCGGCGCCGCCGCCCGAGCCGAACAGCTCGTAGCGCTTGCCGTCGTCGCCGGTGAACCACGACATGTTCTCGATGACGCCCTTGACCTCGAGGTTGACCTTCTGGGCCATGAACGCGGCCCGCTGCGCCACCCGCTGGGCGGCCGGCTGGGGCGTCGTGACGACGTAGACCTCGGCCCGGGGCAGGAACTGGGCCAAGCTGATCGAGATGTCGCCGGTGCCGGGCGGCAGGTCGACGACCAGGAAGTCGGGGTCGTCCCAGTAGACGTCGGTGAGGAACTGCTCGAGCGCCTTGTGCAGCATGGGGCCCCGCCAGATGACCGGCTGGTCCTCGGCGGCGAAGAACCCCATGGAGATGCAGCGCACGCCGTGGGTCTCGGGCGGCACCAGCATCTCGTCGATCACGACCGGGGCGTGCTGGACGCCCAGCATGCGGGGGATCGAGAAGCCCCACACGTCGGCGTCGACCACGGCCACCGACTTGCCCCGGGCAGCCAGCGCCACCGACAGGTTGGCCGTGACCGACGACTTGCCCACGCCACCCTTGCCGGAGGCGATGAGCAGGACCCGGGTGCGGCTGGCCGGGTCGGCGAACGGGATGGCCCGACCCTCGGCGTGGCCGTGGGCGTGCTGGCTGCCGGCGGTCGACTTGGGGTCGCCGTGGAGCTTGATGCGCAGCGCCTCGCGCTCCTCGTCGGTCATGACCGTGAAGTCGAGGTCGACCGCCTCGACGCCGTCGAGGGCGGTCACCGCCTCGTCGACCCGCCGGGAGATCTCGTTGCGGAGGGGGCATCCGGCGACGGTCAGGGCCACCGTGACCGCCACCCGGGGGCCGTCGATGGCGATCGATCGGACCATGTCGAGGTCGACGATGCTGCGGTGCAGCTCGGGGTCCTCGACCGGGCGGAGGGCGTCGAGCACCTGGGCTTCGGTGACGGGCATGCGTTCGCTCCCGGCGGGGGGCCATGACACGGCGCAGACATCCACGGACGACGTCGCGGACACCGTGCGGCACACGGCCGGGACGCGTCCGCAGACCCCTGCGCAGGGATTACCACTACGTCCGTAGGTAGAATACCGGTGTGGAGCCGTCGACCCCATCCCGCCGCGCCGCCGCCGACGGCGCGCCGCGGGGCCCACGGCTGTCGGCGACCGATTTCGCCTCGGCGGTCACGGCCATCACGTCCGCCTTCGGCGACCCCACACGGCGCAGCATCTACCTGCTCGTCCACGAGCACCCCGAGGGGGTCACGGCGGCCACGGTGGCCGAACGGTTCGACCTCCACCCCAACGTGGCCCGCCACCACCTCGACAAGCTGGTGGCCGGGGGCTACGTCGAGGTCGACGTGGCCCGGCCGAGCGGCGGCGGGGCCGGGCGCCCGTCCAAGCGCTACCGGGTCGTCGCCCCCGAGATCGCCCTCGACCTGCCGCTCCGCCACGACGACGTGCTGGTCACGCTGCTGGGGCGGGCGCTGGCCGAGCTGGGCCCCGAGCGGGCCGAGGCCCTCGCCGAGGACGTCGGCACCACCTACGGGCGGGCCATGGCCGCCTCGATGTCGCCCGGCTCCGAGCGGCACCGGTCGTTCCAGGCCGCGCTCCACGCCGTCGCCGACGCGCTCACCGCCCACGGCTTCGCCGCCCACGCCGAGCGCCACGGCGACGAGCTGCGCATCGTGAGCGAGCACTGCCCGTTCGGCGGGGCCGCCATCGAGCACCCGGTCATCTGCGCCGTCGACCGGGGCATGGTGCGGGGCATGCTCGAGGCGCTGTACGGCCGGGGCCTGATCGCCGAGACCGAGCTGTCGCTCCCCACCGGCGGCGAGCACTGCGTCACCGCCGTCCAGGGCGGCGACGACCCCGCGGGCGACGACGCCCCGGTGGCCGACCCGGTCGCCTGACGTCCGTGCCGGCGCGGGCCTACCTCGATCACGCGTCCACGGCGCCGCTGCGGCCCGCGGCCCGCGACGCCGTGCTGCGCTGGCTCGACGCCGGGGCGGCCGGCGACCCCGGCCGCATCCACGCCGAGGGCATGGCGGCGCGAGTGGCGGTCGAGGAGGCCCGCGACGCGGTCGCCGCCCTGCTCGGCGCCCGCAACCGCGAGGTCGTGTTCACCAGCGGCGCGACCGAGTCCATCGCCGCCGCCTGCTGGGGCGCGGCCGCCCGCCACGCCGAGCGGACCGGGCGGCCCGGCCACCAGGTCGTGCCGGCCGTCGAGCACTCGGCCGTCCGGCTGAGCGCCGCCCGCCACGGCGAGGTGACCCTCGTCCCGGTCGACGGGGCCGGGCGGGTCGACCCCGACGCCGTGTTGGACGCGGTGCGGCCCGACACCGCGCTCGTCCACGTCCAGTGGGGCAACCACGAGGTGGGGACCGTGCAGCCGGTGGCCGAGGTGGTGGCCGGCTGCCGGGAGCGGGGCGTCCTCGTCCACGTCGACGCCGCCCAGGCCGCTGGCCGGGTGCCGATCGACTTCGGCCGGCTCGGAGCCGACCTGCTGTCGGTGAGCGGCCACAAGCTGGGCGGCCCGCCGGGCACCGGTGCGCTGTTGGTGCGCCGGGGCGTGCGCCTGCCCCCGCTGCTGCTCGGCGGCGACCAGGAGCGGGCCCGCCGGGCCGGCACCGAGAACGTCCCCGGCGTCGTGGGGCTGGGGGCGGCGGCCGCGGCCCTGGCCACCCCGGGGGCGCTGGAGGCGGAGGCCGCCGCCCAGCGGCGGTGGACCGACCGGATCCGGGCCGCCGTGGGCGCCGGCGCGGACCGGGACGACACGGACGGGGGCGGCTCCGGCGGGGCTGGCCGGGTCGACGGCCTCGCCGGGCTCACCGTCTACGGGCCCCGGACCCCGGACCAGCGGCTGCCCCACCTGGTGTGCCTGGGCGTGGCCGGCATCGAGCCCCAGGCGGTGCTGCTCGGGCTGGATCGGGCCGGTGTCGCCGCCCACTCCGGCAGCGCCTGCGCCTCCGAGTCGCTCGAGCCGTCGCCGGTGCTGGAGGCCATGGGCGTCGACGCCCACCACAGCCTGCGGGTCTCGGTGGGATGGTCGACCACCGACGCCGACGTCGACCGGCTGCTCGACGCCCTGCCGGCCGTGCTGGCCGAGCTGCGGGCCCTGGCCACCGGGCAGACATGACCGAGGGTGCGACGGCGGGTGCGACCGCCGGTGTGACGGGGTTCACGGGACCGGCGCCGACCGGCGGTGCCATCATCGGGCCGTGCCCCCACGACGTGCGCCGGTCCGGGCTCCCGCGCCGCCGGTGAGAGTGCGATGAAGCTGTACGTCGTGCGCCACGCCCACGCCGGCAGCCGGTCGTCGTGGGCGGGCGCCGACCACGACCGGCCCCTGTCGAAGAGGGGACAACGCCAGGCCGCCGGCATCGCCGAGCGGCTGGCCGGGGCCGGCATCACCCGCCTGGTGAGCAGCCCGGCCGTGCGGTGCGTGCAGACGCTCGAGCCCCTCGCCGCCCGGCTCGGCCTGCCGGTCGACGCCGACGAGCGCCTGCTCGAGGGCGCCAGCGGCGGCGACGCGCTGAGCCTGGCTGGCGAGCTGTGCGCCGGCGGGGGCGAGGCCGCCGTGCTGTGCAGCCACGGCGACGTCATCCCCGAGCTGCTGCGGGCCATCAAGCAGGCCAGCGCGGTCCGCTTCGACGAGCCGGTGGTGTGGCCCAAGGGCTCGACGTGGACGGTGACGTGGGATGGCCGGGCCTGGACGACGGCCAGCTACGCGCCCCCGCCCGGCTGACCGGCTGACGGGCGGGGGCCGACCGCGGCCCGGCCGAGCAGATGTCCCTGTGCACCGGCGTGCGGCCCCCGTCGCCCACGTCCACCGACAGGGGCTGGTCGGCATCCCGCCGGCCGAGCCCGGCGCCCCGCCGCTAGCCCGCGCGCTGCCCGTCCCCGGCGAGGGCGGCGAGCAGCGCCTTCATCCAGGGGCCGAGGTCGGCGGGCGTGCGGGCGCTGATGAGGTTGCCGTCGACCACGGTGGCCTCGTCGACCCAGTCGACGCCGGCGTTCACCATGTCGTCGCGGATCGCCGCCACGCTCGTCGCCCGGCGGCCCCCGAGGATGCCGGCTGAGATCGGCACCCACCCGGCGTGGCAGATGAAGGCGATCGGCTTCCCGCTCTCGTCGAACGCCCGCACCAGGTCGAGCACGTGCTGGTCGCGGCGCAGCTTGTCGGGGGCGTAGCCCCCGGGGATGACGAGGGCGTCGTAGTCACCGGCCTCGACGTCGTCGGTGGCGGCGTCGACCGCCACGGGGCCGTGCCCCTTCTTGCCGGTCACCGGCGTGCCGCCCAGGCTGGCCACGGTCACGGCGACCGACTCCTCGCGGAGGCGGAGGAGCGGGTAGAGCAGCTCGGTGTCCTCGAAGTCGTCGGCGGCGAGGATGAGCACGCGTGCGTCGGCGAGGGCTGGCATGGCGCCCAGTCTCGCAGCCGCGGCCCCGCCTGCCGACGGGAGGCGACACAGCCGGCCGACGCTCGTGTGTACAAGTACGTACACGCGACGTATGGTCGGTTCCATGCTGGGACGACTCGCAAAGCGCACGGTGACCCTGGCGGCGGTGGCGACCCTGACCGCCTCCGTCGCGGCCCTGGTGCCGGGGGCGCCGGCGGCCGGGGCGGCGCCGCCCGCCGACCCGCCGGTCAGCGCGCACGGCATCACGGTCACCGGCTGGTCCTCGGCCGGCACCCGCACCTACGAGGCCGCGCTCACCACCGCGGCGGTGTACACGCCGGCCAGCGCCCCCGACGTCACGCTCCGGGTGCGGATCCTGTTCCCGGCCGGCTACGACCCCGACCGGGCCGCCGGCTACCCGGCCCTCTACCTGCTGCACGGGGGCGGCGGCACCTACCGCGACTGGACCGACAGCGGCGACGTGGTCGGCGCCGCCCAGCGGTCCGGCTACCCGGGCATCGTGGTCATGCCCGAGGGCGGCCGCTCGGGCTGGTACGTCGACTGGGCCAGCAACACCCGTGGCGGCTTCCGCCCGCTGTGGGAGACCTTCCACGTCGACCAGCTCGTGCGGTGGGTCGACGCCAACTTCAACACCGACGCCCGGCCGGCGGGCCGGGCCATCGCCGGCCTGTCCATGGGCGGGTTCGGCGCCCTGTCGTACGCGGGCCGGAACCCGTCGGTGTTCGGCACCGTGGCCTCGTTCTCCGGTGGCACCGACATCGACGCCACCCACGACGGCAACCCGAGCACGCCGGGGAACAAGGACGCGGCCCAGATCGTCGACGAGGCCCTGGTGCTGGCCGGCGCCGCCATCGTCGACCAGGGCTTCCTGTGGGACCCGCTGCTCCACTACCGGCTGCCGGGCACGACGCGGGAGCAGCGGCTGACCCAGGTCTTCGGCCCCCGGTCCACCTGGCCGTCCTTCAACCCGCAGGACCTGGCCGAGAACGGGGGGTACGCGCCGTTCAGCGGCCGCCTGGCCCTGTACACGGGGCGCGACGACAGCGACTTCGAGATCGGGCGGTGGAACACCGCCCTGCACGACACGCTGGTCGCCGAGGGCGTCGCCCACCGGTGGTGCAACCTGCGGGGCAACCACGACTGGCGCTACTGGCGGGTGCACCTCGAGCACTTCATGACCACGCTCGCCGGCAACCCGGCACCCGCCTGTCCGACGACGACCTGGCCCTGACTTGCCCCCAGCGCGTCGCCCGGCGCGTCCGTGGCCCCCGAGGGGCGCGCGGACGCGCCGGGACCGCGCGTGCCGTCCTCGCCGCCATGACGGCGACCGGTGGGCCCGAGCCGGGCGGGGCCGGGATTCTCCGACGCCCGACGAGACGGCGAGCCGCGCCGGCGGGTCGCTCACCGGGTTCGGGCCCACCGGCCAGGTCTGAGGGCCGGGGACCGCCGCGTTCTCGACGCACGTGTGCACCTGGGCGGGACACCGTGCGCTGAGAAAGGCGCCGGTCAGCGCGGCGGGGACTCGGCGGACCGGGCCTCGGCCCCCTCGGCCTCCGCCCGCTCCAGCTCGTCGCGCAGGGCGTCGGCCATCTCGGCCATCTGGGGCGGCGGGTCGAGGCCCTCCAGCCGCTCGAGCTCGGCCAGCGCCGCGTCGGTACGGCCCATGTCGCGAAAGGCGACGGCCAGGAAGACGTGGGCGGCCGGGTAGTCGGGGTTGGCCTCGACGGCGTCGATGAGCGTGACCACGCCGCTCTGGTCGCCGGACCGGTACTGGAACCACCCCTTGTAGGTCAGCGCCTCGGCGTTGTCGGGGTCCTCCTCCAGCACCTCGTCCTGGATCTCGATGGCCGCCTCCCAGTCGCCCTCGGCGGCCAGCTGCAGGGCCCGGTCGAGCCGGTCGCGGGTCGTCTCCCGGGTGTTGCCGGTCAGCGTGTCGCCCGGGTCGCGCCGGCCGGCCGCCTGAGCGACGAGGATGCCGGCGACCAGAGCGAACACCACGACGCCGCCGAACACGAGCGCCAGCCGCAGGCGCGACCGGGGCGGCCGGGCCGCGGCCAGCCGGGCCTGGTGGTTCTCGATCGATCGGATCGTCCGGGCGGCCCGGGCCGTGTAGTCGTCCTTGAGCGCCTGGTAGTCGTGCTCGTCGACGTCGCCGGCCTCGTACTCGCGCTCGAGGTCGTCGAGCGAGCGCAGCAGGAAGTCGCGCTGCTCCTCCAGCGCGGCGAGGGTGTCGGGGTCGAGCGGCCGGGACCGGGTCGCCATCAGCCGGCGGCCCCCCGCTTCCGGACGCGCTCGACCAGGGCCCGGTCGGCGTCGCTGGCCCGCACCACGCCCCGGCCCCGCCACCGGCGAAAGGCCAGCGCCACGCCGGCCAGGGCGACGACCAGCGCCGCCACCGGCAGCGCCCACACCAGGCCCGTGACGCCGGAGCGGCCCGGCGTGAGCAGGATCCGCTCGCCGTACCGGGCGGCCAGCTGGTCGCGGATCTCGTCGTCGGACCGGCCCTCGGCGATGCGCTCCTCGATGAACGTGCGGACGTTGCGGGCCGCGCTGGAGTCGGAGTCGGCGACCGACTGGCCGTCACAGGTCGGGCAGGCGATGGACGCAGCCAGGTCGCGGGCCCGCTCGCCGTCGGTGCGGGGGCCGCCGTCGTCGGTGACGCCGACCACCAGGGCGGCGATCACGAGAGCGGCCATGGCGATCCAGCCGGCCGTCCGGCCCCGGCTGCCGGCCGGCCGCCCGGTCCGGCCCGTCGGCGCGCCCGCACCGGTGGACGCGCCCCCGCCGGTGGACGAGCGGGTCGTCGCGGTGTCGCTCGTGGAGGCCTTCGTCGCCGCGGTCATCCCGTCACCTCCTCCCCGTCGCTGGCCGCCTCGACCTGGCTGATCACGTCGTCCAGGCCGCCCTGGGTCACGCCGCCGATCAGCTTCACGGCCACCCGGCCGTTCGGGGCCACGAGATAGGTCTCGGGCACGCCGGTCACGCCGTAGTCGTTGGCGATGTGGCCGTCGTCGAGCACCACCGGCCAGTCGCCGCCGTTGCGGGCGAAGTACTCGCGGGCGTCGTCGGGGTCGTCGTCGTAGAGCACGCTGACCACCCGGACGTCGCCGACGGCCCGGTGGGCCTCGTCGAACCGCACCAGCTCGGGGTGCTCCCGCTGACACGGGACGCACCAGGTGGCGAAGAAGTTCACGACCACCCATCGGCCCTGGTGGTCGTCGAGGTCGAACGAGCCGCCGTCGAGCGTACGGCCGCGCACGGCCGGGGCCGCCCGGCCGATGAGCTCGCTCGACGCCTGCCGGTCGGTGCCCGGCTCGCGGGTGGCCAGCACCCAGACGAACGCCACGGCCAGCACGGCCACGATGACCGACACGGCGAGCGCCGTGCGGCCCCGGCGGGGCACGTCCAGCTCGTTCACGTCGCCGTCCGACCCGTCCCCGTCGGCCGGGTCGGCCGTTCCGCCGGCGTCGGCGCCCGCCGTCTCCGCGGCGGTCCCTTCGGCCGGGGCGTCCTCGTCCCGGGCGACGTCGCCCACCGGGGCATCCACCGCCTCGTCGTCGGTCGGGCTCGCCGCGGCCTCCTCGTCCGAGGCGCCGACGACCTCCTCGTCCACGGCGTCGACGGCGTCGTCGTCCACGGTGTCGACGGCGTCGTCGTCCACGGCGTCGGCGGCCCGGTCGGTGGCCGGCGTGGCGGCCGGGTCGGTGCGGGCCATCAGACGCCGGCCTCCACGGGCTCGGACTCGGCGGGCTGGGCGTCGCCGCCCACTCCCTCACCGTCGGCGCCGGCGTCGCCGTCGCCGTTCGGGGCCGGCCGCCGGGCGGGCTCCGGCCCGGCCGGGGCGGACACGGGGTCGATCGGGTTGCGCCGGCGCCCGGGGAAGGCGGCCAGCGCCGTGCCGATGCCCATCACGACGCCCCCGACCCACAGCCACACGACCAGCGGCTGCACGATGACCCGCACGACGACCTGCCCCTCGGCCGGGGCGTCGGCCGACGCCGTGTCGGCCCCCAGCCCGTCGGGCACGCGCAGCAAGGCCAGGTAGACGTCGCGGGTGAGGCCGGTCTTCACCGACGGCGTGCCGATCCGCTGCTCGCCCTCGGGGAAGACGTTGATGGCCGGGCCGTACTCGTCGCCGTCGACGGCCACCCGGGCCTGGATCGTCGTCCGGTTCTCCTGCTCGCGCCGGTCCATGCCGAGGTAGGTGATCTCGTGGCCGGCCACCGTGGCCGAGTCGCCCTCCTCCAGCGTCAGCTCGCGCTCGGTGTCGTAGCTGCTCGAGGCGGCCAGGGCGACGGCGACCAGGACCACGCCCAGGTGGACGACCATCCCGCCGTTGGCCCGGCCGACCAGGCCCCGCCACCCCTGGCGGCGGGTGGCCAGCACGACCTGGCGCAGCGCGGCGCCGGCCGCGAAGCCGCCGAGCCCGAACGCCACCAGTGGCGCCAGGCCCCGGGCCCCGAGCAGCACGGCGACGACCACGGCGCCGGTGCCGGCCCAGCCGGGCCAGAACAGGCGCTGCGACAGCAGCTCGCTCGACGCCTTGCGCCAGGGCAGGACGGGGGCGATGGCCATGAGCGACAGCAGCGCCAGCCCGATCGGCATGGTCATGCGGTCGAAGTAGGGCCGGCCCACGGTCAGCTGCTCGCCGTTCAGCGCCTCGACGACCAGCGGGAACACGGTGCCGAGCAGCACGACGAAGGCGAACGCCGCGAACAGCACGTTGTTGGCCAGGAACGCGCCCTCGCGGGACACCGGCGAGTCGATGCGGCCGGGCGCCCGCAGGCGGTCGCCTCGCCAGCCGATCAGGCCCAGCGTCGTCGCCACGGCCAGCCCGAAGAAGGCCAGCAGCCACTTGCCGATGTCGCTCTCGGTGAACGAGTGGACCGAGTCGATGACGCCCGAGCGGGTCAGGAACGTGCCGAGGATGGTGAGGCTGAACGTGGCGCACAGCAGCGACAGGTTCCAGACCCGGAGCATGCCCCGGCGCTCCTGGACCATGACCGAGTGCAGGTAGGCGGTGCCGGTGAGCCACGGCAGCAGCGATGCGTTCTCGACCGGGTCCCAGCCCCAGTAGCCGCCCCAGCCCAGCACCTCGTAGCTCCACCAGGCGCCGAGCACGATGCCGAGCGTGAGGAAGCCCCAGGCCACGAGCGTCCACCGCCGGGTCTCGAGCAGCCAGCCCTCGCCCAGCCGGCCGGTGACCAGCGCGGCGATGGCGAAGGCGAACGGCACCGTGAAGCCCACATAGCCGAGGTAGAGCATCGGCGGGTGGAACGCCATCAGCACGTGGTTCTGCAGCAGCGGGTTGGGCCCCGGGCCGTCGTAGCCGGGCGGCGGGTCGAACTGGCCGAACGGGTAGGCGGGCGACAGCAGCAGGAAGAAGAAGAACGCGCTGACGGTCAGCAGCACGAGCAGCGCCCAGCCGACCAGCGGGTCGGTCAGCCGGCTCCGGAACCGCACGGTGACCGCGACCACGAAGCCGGTGAGCACGAGCGTCCACAGCAGGATCGACCCCTCGAGGGCCGCCCACAGGGTGGCGAAGTTGAACAGGGCCGGCGTGTCGTGCGAGCCGTTGTCGGCCACGTATTGGACCGTGAAGTCGCGGGTGATGAGCGCCCGCTCCATGGCCGCGCAGGCGACGAGCGCGCCCAGCAGGCTGAGCAGCGCGTACGTCCGCCCGATCAGGAGCAGGTGGCCCCGGCGCTGGCGCAGCCCCACGGCCAGGGTGACCACGCCGCCGATCGAGGCGGCGAGCCCGAGGACGATGCCGGCCGTCCCCAGGGTGGCGTTCATCCGCCCCCGCCCCGTGCTCCGGCCCCGCCCTCGGCGTCCGGCTCGGCGTCGGCGCCGCCCTCGGCCTCGGAATCCTCACGGGCCTCGCGCATGCGCCGCTCGTAGTCCTCCTGCGACACGTACTCCTCGTCGTGCTTGACGAGGATGCGGTCGCTGTCGAACACGTCCTCCCCCTCGGCCCAGTGGCCCTCGAGCACGACCGGGATGCCGGTGCGGAACAGCTCGGGCGGGTCGCCCACGTGGCGGACCTGGACCTCGACGTCGTCGTGGACCACGGAGAACGACACGGTGTCGCCGGTCCGGGTGGGCTCGCCCACGACCGTGCCCTGCAGGCGGAACCGACGGGTGCCGAGCTCGTCGCGCTGGGCCACGGCCTCGTCCGCGGTTCGGAAGTAGAGGGTGGCGTCGGACAGGCCCTTGTAGACGAGGACGCCGAGCGCCACGAGCACGACGGCGAGGACGCCGAGCGGCAGCCAGCGCCGCCGGCGCCGCCGGGTCGGCCGGGCGGGCGCGCCCGCGGCGGCGTCGCCGCGCTCGTCGGCGTCGTCGGTGAGGGTGCGGGGTGTCAGCTCCATCGACGTTCCGCCGGCGGGACCTGGCGGGACAGCTTGCGGCCCCGCCGGACGAGCGAGAGGGCGTAGGCGGCGACCACCACGGCGGTCCCGCCCCAGCCGGCGGCGACGTAGCCGGCGTGCGTCATGGCGGTGAGGGCGCTCATGCCGGCACCCCCGAGACGCCCGAGGGGCCGGAGGGCTCGGCCGACCCGGCCCGACCGGCGACGGCGCCGGCCTCGGCCCGACGGGCGGCCAGCGCGGCGTCGAGGTCGAGCCGCTCGGCCTGGTGCTCGAGCCAGCCGACCCGGAACCGGTGGATGAGCAGCCAGGCGAACACCAGCCCGGTGGCCAGGAAGCCCAGCATCAGCGAGACGAGCAGATCGCCGTCGATCTGGGGATCGAGTCGGGTGATCGTGGGGTCCTGGTGGAGCGACCGCCACCACTCGACCGACCGGTTGACGATCACGACGTTGGGCACGAGCAGCAGGCCCAACACGGCGGGCCGGGCCGAGCGGGACGACGGGTCGTCCTCGAGGCGCCGGAGCGCCAAATAGCCGACCAGCATCACCGCCAACAGGGCGGTGGAGGTGAGCCGGGCGTCCCACGTCCAGTACGTGCCCCAGGTGGGGCGGCCCCACAGCGACCCGGTGGCCAGCGTGACGACGATGAGCACGAGGCCGATCTCGGCGCCGGCCCCGGCCAGCACGTCCCACCCCGGCGTCCGCTTGCGGAGCCACAGGGCCGAGGCGACGGTCGTGATGAAGCACCCGACGTAGGCGAACACGGCGGTCGGCACGTGGATGTACATGAGGCGGACGGAGTCCTGCATCTCCACGTCGGCCGGGCTCAGGACCAGCCCGTAGAGGGTGGCGAGCGCGACCGCGGCCAGGGCGGCCACGCCCAGCACCCGCGAGCCGCGCGAGCCGGTGTGGGCGGGCGCCGGCGGGCGCGTCGACGCGGGCCGGTCCGGGCGGTCGGGGCCGGCATCGGTGCCGGCTGTCGGCGAGCCGGCGGGCGGTGAGGTGGTCACGTGTCCTCCAGGAGCGTGCCGTAGGCCAGGGCCCCGGCAACCGAGTAGACGATGGCGAAGCCGGCGAGCAGACCGCACCAGGGCCAGCCGTCGGCGGCCGCGCCCCCCAGCGCAGCCTCGAAGGCGCGCGTCGCGCCGATGAGAACGGGTGCGAGCACCGGCAGCAGCACGAGCGGCAGCAGGGTCTCGCGGACACGGAACCCGCCGACCAGCGCCCCGTACAGGGTGCCGGCGGCGGCGACGGCCGCGGTGGCCGCCACGCAGGTGGCCAGCAGCAGGACGGCGCTGGCGGGCTCGGCGTCGTAGAGGACGGCGACCCCGAGGGCGAGCAGCGCCTCCAGCGCCAGCAGCTGGGCGGCGACCGCCGCCGCCTTGCCCAGGAACACGCCGGCCGGGTCGAGCCCGGACAGGCGCAGGGCGTCGCGGGTGCCGTCGACCTCGTCGAGCGCCGCGCTGCGCCCGAGGGCGAGGAGGCCGCTGAACAGGACCGCCGTCCAGTACAGGCCGGGCGTCACGCGCTCGAGCAGGCCCCGGTCGGGGTCGAGCGCGAAGGCGAACAGCAGGAGGACCAGCAGCGCGAACGGCGCCACCTGGTTGGTCGTCACGCGGCTGCGGAGCTCGATGCGCAGGTCGCGCTGGGCGACGAGGCCGGCGTCACGCCACATGGCTCGCCCCCTCGCCGTGCCGGCCTCGCGCCCGCTCGCCGTGCTCCAGCCACCCGTGCGCCGGGTCGCCGTGCTCGGGCTCGTCGCCGGCTGCGGCCCCGGGCTCCCCACCAGCGGGCTCGCCGCCAGCGGGCACGATCGTGCCGGCCACGAGCTCGACGGTCCGGTGGGCCAGCGCCCGGGCCCGGTCGAGCTCGTGCGAGGCGAGCACCACCGTGGCCCCCTGCGAGACCGCCTGGACGATCAGCTGGTCGAGCTGGTCGCGGGCGTCGGCGTCGAGGCCGGCGTGGGGTTCGTCGAGCAGCCACAGCTCGGGACGCCGGGCCAGCAGGCAGGCCAGCGACGTGCGCCGGCGCTGGCCGGCCGACAGCTTGCCGGCCGCGACGGTCCGCAGCCGGCCGTCGAGCCCGACCAGCGCCATGGCCGCCTCCACGTCGGCCCGCGCCGCCCGTGCCGCCCGGCCCCAGAACCGCACGTTCTCCTCGACGGTGAGGTCGTCGTACAGGCCGGTGGCGTGGCCCAGGAGGCCGACCCGGTGCCGGACCGGCCGGGGATCGTGGCGCAGGTCGTGGCCGAGCACCACCGCCTCGCCCCGGACGATGGGTACCAGGCCCGCGCAGACGCGCAGTAGTGTCGTCTTGCCTGCGCCGTTCGCGCCGCTGAGGAGGACGATCTCTCCCCTCGCCACGTCGAGGTCGACGCCGGCGAGGGCCGGGAACCGCCCGAGCAGTGCGACGGCAGCGTGGAGGTGGACGACGGACTCCATGGCGTTGCCGGGGGTGTTACGAGGGTAGTGATCGCCCTCGGGGTCCACCAATGCGTGGGCGCGCTCTTGCTGCTGTCATCAGGTGGGTAGGGTCGAAGTCCCATGAGGTTGGCGAGGGTCCTCGGCATGGTCGGGCGGAGCTGCATCTCCGCGGGCGTGCTGACCCTGCTGTTCGTCGTGTATCAGCTGTGGGGCACGGGCCTGCGCGAGGCCCAGGCGCAGAACGCCCTCGAGGACGAGTTCGCCGAGATGATCGGCGACGTCCCCAGCGACCCCATCAGCGACGGCGAGGCGTCGTCCACCACGAGCACCACGTTCGGCCCGCCACCGCCGCCGCCCGACGAGGGCGACGCGGTGGCCCGCATCCGCATCCCCGACATCGGGGTCGACAAGATCGTGGTCGAGGGCGTGACGCTCGACGACCTCAAGCGGGGCCCGGGCCACTACCCCGAGACCCCGATGCCCGGGCAGCCGGGCAACGCCGCCATCGCCGGCCACCGCACCACCTACGGCGCCCCGTTCAACCGGATCGATGAGCTCGACAACGGCGACGAGATCCTGATCACCACCGCCCAGGGCTCGTTCCGCTACGAGGTGAGCGGCCAGCAGATCGTGTCGCCCGACCAGGTCGAGGTGCTGAACGACTTCGGCGACAACCGGCTGACGCTCACGGCCTGCCACCCCAAGTACTCCGCCAGCCAGCGGATCGTCGTCACGGCAACGCTGGTCGGCCCGGCGGCTCCCGCCCCCGCGCAGCCGGCCGGCGGCGCCAACCCGGGCGCGCTGCCGGGGGCCGAGGGTGAGGCCCGCGGCGGCCGGTCCGACGAGGCCGCCTCGGGCCAGACCATCGACGGCGCCGGCCTCTCGGGCGAGGGCGCCTCGGCATGGCCGGCGGTGCTGCTGGCCGCCGCCTGCGCCTTCGTGTGGATCGCCGCCTGGGTGCTGGGGATGCTGTGGCGACGCTGGCCCGCCTACGCCGTGTGCCTGCCGCTGTTTCTGGTGATGCTCTTCTACTTCTTCGAGAGCTTCTCCCGGTTGCTGCCGGCCAACTACTGAGCGGCGGCCGGCCCACTGGCCCACTGGCCCGCCGGCAGCCGGCCCACTGGCCCACTGGCCGGCCCACTTGGCCCGCTGGTCCGCTGGTCGGCCCTCCCGGTCGGCCGTGACCGGCCGCTCAGCGGCCGCGGAAGGCCGGGGGCCGCCGCTCCCGGAAGGCGGCGACGCCCTCGCGGGCGTCCTCGCTCGCCCACGCCCGGGCGAGGGCCGCCTCGACCTCGGCCTCGGAGTCGGCCTCGAGGGCGGCCTTGTGGGCCTGGATGCTGAGCGGCGCCAGCGCCGCGATCTCCTCAGCCCAGGCCAGGGCGTCGTCGAGGGTGCCGAGCCGCTGGACGAGGCCCAGGCGGTAGGCGTCCTCGCCGGTGAGCACGTCGGCGGCCAGCAGCATGGCCCGGGCCGGGCCCTGACCGGCCAGCCGGCCCAGCCGTCGGACGGTCCAGGCGTCGACGGCCAGGCCGAGGCGGGCCGCCGGGATGCCGAACCGGGCGGCGGGCGTCGCCACCCGCAGGTCGCAGGCCACGGCCAGCTGGGTGCCGCCGCCCAGGGCGGCGCCGTCGGCCGCGGCCAGCGTGACGAGCGGGAGCGTCCGCAGGCGGTCGAGCAGGAGGCCGAGCTGCGTGGTGAACGCCTCGTCCTCGACGCCGGTGAGGTCGGCGCCGGCGCAGAAGTGGCCCCCGGCGCCGGTGAGCACGAGCGCCCGGGTGCCCTCGGGCACCGCGGACACGGCGGCCAGCAGGTCGTCGACCGCGGCCCGGTCGAGCGCGTTGCGGCGCTCGGGCCGGTCGATCGTGACGACGTGGACGGGTCCCCGGCTCTCGGCGTGGATCACGCCCGGACGCTAACGCGGCACCCCGGCCGTCCGGCCAGCCGGCGCCGGCGAACGTCGCCTACCCGTCCGGGCGCCGACGTCCTACCCTGGGTAGCCGAACGCCCCCCGGCGCGGGGACCGGAGGGGTGACAAGCGAGCGATCCGCGAATCCGGGCACGACACCGCAGAGGACGCATGCCCATGACCGCACCTGCACCCGGGTGGCACCCCGACCCCACGTCCCGCCACGCCTACCGGTACTGGGACGGCTGGCAGTGGACCGACGACGTCTCGGACGGGCGGCGCGCCGGCATCGACCCGCTGCCCGACGACGCGCCGGCGGGGGTGTCGCCCCGGGCGGGCGGCCTGGACGAACGCCCGGGCGCCGGGCTGGGCATGGCGGCCGGCACCGGACGGCGGGCCCCGCTGGCCCTGGGGCCCGGCCCCAACGAGAGTCGGGGGTCCGCCCTCGAGCGGTACGGCTACGAGGACGGGTACGGCGAGCCCTACACCGGCGACCAGCGGTACGGCTACCGGCGCCACGCCGGCGACGGCTACGAGGACGGGTACGGCGAGCCCTACGCCGGCGACCAGCGGTACGGGAGCGGTGGCTCCAGCAACGGGCGGTACGCCGGCGACGCTTACGGCGACCGGTACCGCGGCGACCGGTACGCCGGCGGCCAACGGTACGAGAGTGGTGGCTCCGGCAACGGCGACCGGTACGCCGGCGGCCAACGGTACGAGAGTGGTGGCTCCGGCAACGGCGACCGGTACAGCGGCGAGGGGTACGGGGACGGCCGATACGGGGGCGACAGCCACCGGGGCGACGGGGACGGCCGCTACGGCGCGCGGTACGGGAGCGGTGGCTCCGGCAACGGGCGGTACGCCGGCGACGGGTACGCGG